>NZ_CP145607.1:2144998-2467497 GCF_036884275.1 Sphingomonas kaistensis
ACCCGCCGACTTCCTTCGCCAGCGCTGCCGCCTTGACTGCGTCGACGTCGGCGATGGTCAGGCGTGCGCCTTCCTGCGCGGCGCGGCGGGCGACGCCGCCGGCGACGCTGCCCGCGCCCTGCAACGCGATGTGGAGGCCTTCGAGACTGTCCTTGCCGAGCGCGCGGCGCACCGCGGCCTTGATACCCAGAAACACGCCGAGCGAGGTGTGCGGCCCAGGATCGCCGCCGACCGCGCCTTCCGCCACCGGCAAGCCCGCGACATGGCGGGTTTCGCGGCGCACGGCCTGCATGTCGGCGACTCCGATGCCGACGTCTTCGGCAGTCACGTAGTTGCCGCCCAGCATATTCACCGCGCGGCCGAACGCGGCCAGCATCTCGGGGGTCTTGGTGCGGTTGTCGTCGGCCAGGATCACCGCCTTGCCGCCGCCCAACGGCAGGCCGGCCATGGCGTTCTTGTAGCTCATGCCCCGCGACAGGCGGAGCGCGTCGTTCAATGCGTCCTCGCCCTTGGCATAATGCCAGAAGCGGGTCCCACCCGCCGCGGGCCCGAGATGGGTGCTATGCATCGCAATGATTGCACGAAGCCCGCTCGCGGGATCGGAAACATGGGTCACGGCCTCATGCCCGTCGAAATCGGGCAAGCTCCACAAATCGGTCATGTGCGGGGGTTCAATCCGGATCGCTGAAAGAAAGAAGAATGGGGCGATCGACGGGACTTGAACCCGCGACCCTCGGTACCACAAACCGATGCTCTAACCAACTGAGCTACGATCGCCACAACTGCACAGACCGTGTCGAAAACGGCTTGGCACAGCGCGTCAGCCCCTTAAGGGGGGTGCAGCCCCGATGCAAGCCAAGTCCAGCGAGTTTGATGCGTAACCAATCACCGAACGCGACGTTAGTGAAGTTCGGTTATCCTCAAACGCTGGTGGAGGAAGGCCGTCACTGGGCGGTCCTGGTACGACCCGCGCAACCGACACTCGGCTCGCTGGTGCTCTGCACGCTTGGCGAGGAGACGAGCTACGGCGACCTCTCCCCCGCCGCCTTCGCCGAGCAGGGCGCGATGGTTGCCCGCATCGAGCGCACGCTTCGCCGCTTCAGCCGATACGAGCGGATCAATCACCTTATGCTGATGATGGTGGATCCCCACGTCCACTTTCACATCATCCCTCGCTATGCCGGGGAAAGGCGTTTGGAGGCAATTAGTTACGAGGATAAGGGGTGGCCTGCCCTGCCCGATTTGTCCTCCGCGCAACCTGCAACGGACGCGCTCGTTGAAGCGCTCCGCGCTATCTGGCTTTCGTCCAGCACTGAAATAGAAAGTTTATAATCTGTGTTAATTGACTTGCACAAGCTCGCTGGCGGGCAGATATTCCCTGCGACAGGGAGCGAGAGGTGACGACGATGAGCAAACGCTCCAAGGCGGCCGCCGGCGACCGGATCGGATTATACGATGCTTTGGTGAGAGCCGGGCTCGAACCTCGTCTTGCGACCCTTCTGGACGACATGCCGAGAAAGTCGGTCGAGGTCGATCCGCGTCGCCCGTTCCGCGAGGCTGGGGTCGAACGAAACGAAGTGTTCTTTGTCGAAAGCGGGATCCTCGCCAAGTACAAGGGCGACGGGGCCGGTCGGCGTCAGATCATCGCCTTGCGCTTTGCCGGCGATGGCATTCTGCCGGGTGAGGGGGTCGCCGATTACGGCATCCACGCGATCGTCCGCAGCCGGGTTCTCGTCGGGCAACAGCGCGATTTCGACCCCATCGTCGACGCTCATCCCGAGCTTGCCCGCTTCTTCTGGAAGCTGACACAGCGTCATGCGGACATTGGTTACGAGTGGCTGCTCAACTGCGGTCGCCGCGATTCGACCGCGCGCGTCGTGCATCTGCTATGTGAACTGGCGGAGCGCAGCGGGCTCGATCCCGACAAGCGCCGGATGATGAATCCATTTACGCAGCAGCAGATCGCCGACATCACCGGTCAGACAAGCGTCAACGTGAACCGCGTGTTCGCGGATCTCGAGCGGCAGGGCCTCATCAAGCGCGAAGGCCGCGACATTCTGTTCGAGGACTGGGACGAGCTTCGCCGGGTGGCGAGCTTCAGCGCGGCTTACCTGGGTTAGGCCGCGCAACGTACCGAAACTGAGAAAAAGGCGTGGTGGGCGCGGCAGGGATTGAACCTGCGACCCCACCCGTGTGAAGGGTGTGCTCTACCACTGAGCTACGCGCCCACGCCTTGGGTGAGGGGCGGTTAGCGAACCGCCCCACCCCTGTCCAGCGCGATTACTGCACCGCTTCCTTGAGAAGCTTGCCGGCGCGAAACTTGGGCTGCGCGGTGCTGTCGATCTGAAGCGGTTCGCCGGTCCGCGGATTGCGCCCGACCGACGCCTTGCGCCGGGTCACCACGAAATTGCCGAAGCCGACCAGCCGCACCTCATCACCGCGGCGCAGCGCGTCGGTGATCACCTCGAGCATGGTTTCTACCGCCCGCGCCGCGTCCATCCGGTTCAACCCGGCGCGGTCGGCGATCTGCCCGATAAGATCCTGCTTGTTCATTCAATCCTTCCCCTCGCCCGCACACACAGGGCTTGCGGGAACAACGACTTAAGCCCGGCTCAGTGCCGGTATTGCGACGATTTCTCTAGTGCCGAAGCGGCGAAGAGGGCTGTCCCTGCGTTGGCGCGACCGGTTCGGCGGCATGTTCGTCCGCCTCGGTCCACTCGATCGGTTCGAGCTTGGCGCTGAGCGCGCGCGCCAGCACTTCGTCGACATGCGCGACCGGCACGATGGTCAGTCCTTCGCGCAGGTTCGCCGGAAGCTCGGCCAAGTCCTTTTCATTCTCCTGCGGAATGAGCACGGTGGTGATCCCGCCGCGCAGGGCCGCAAGCAGCTTCTCCTTGAGGCCACCGATCGGCAGTACGCGGCCGCGCAAGGTGACCTCGCCGGTCATCGCGACGTCACGGCGGACCGGAACCCCGGTGAGGGTCGAGATCAGTGCCGTCACCATGCCGATTCCCGCCGACGGACCGTCCTTAGGCACCGCGCCTTCGGGCAAGTGGACATGGACGTCCTTCTTCGCGAACACGCTCGGCTTGACGCCATAGGCCGGGCTGCGCGCCTTGACGAAGCTCCAGGCGGCCTGAACGCTTTCGCTCATCACTTCGCCGACTTTGCCGGTGGTCTTGATCTGGCCCTTGCCGGGCACGGTGACGGCTTCGATGGTCAGCAGTTCGCCGCCGACCTCGGTCCAGGCGAGCCCGGTTACCGCGCCGATCTGATCTTCTTCTTCGCTGACGCCGAAACGGTACCGCTTCACACCGAGGAAATCGTTGAGGTTGTCGGCGGTGACAACGACCTGCTGGTCCTTGCCCTCGAGAATGCGGCGGAGCGCCTTGCGGGCGATCTTCGCCAGCTCGCGTTCGAGCGTACGGACGCCGGCTTCGCGGGTGTAGAAACGCAGCACGTCGCGCAGGCCGTCGTCGGCGATGGTGAGCTCGCCGTCCTTAAGCCCATGCGCTTCGAGCTGCTTGGGAATGAGATGGCGATTGGCGATCTCGACCTTTTCGTCCTCGGTGTAGCCCTCGAGCCGGATGATCTCCATCCGGTCGAGCAAAGGCTGCGGCATGTCGAGACTGTTCGCGGTGGTGACGAACATGATGTCGGAAAGGTCGTAGTCGAGCTCCAGATAATGATCCTGGAACTTGCTGTTCTGCTCGGGGTCGAGCACCTCCAGCAGCGCTGAAGCGGGGTCGCCACGGAAATCCTGGCCGAGCTTGTCGATCTCGTCGAGCAGGAACAGCGGATTGCTAGTCCCGGCCTTCTTGAGATTGGACACGATCTTGCCGGGCAGCGAGCCGATGTAGGTCCGGCGGTGGCCACGGATCTCGGCCTCGTCACGCACACCGCCGAGACTCTGGCGAACGAACTCGCGCCCGCAGGCCTTGGCGATCGAGCGTCCGAGCGAGGTCTTGCCGACGCCGGGCGGGCCGACGAGGCAGAGGATCGGGCCTTTAAGCTTGTTGGTGCGGGCCTGGACCGCGAGATATTCGACGATCCGGTCCTTGACCTTTTCCAGCCCATAATGGTCGTCGTCGAGCACCTTTTCAGCGACCACGATGTCCTTGTTGAGCTTCGATTTCTTGCCCCACGGCAGGCCGAGCAGGACGTCGAGATAATTGCGCGCAACGGTCGCCTCGGCGCTCATCGGCGCCATTGCTTTCAGCTTCTTCAGCTCGGCGGTCGCTTTGTTACGGGCCTCCTTGCTGAGGCGCGTCTTGCGGATCTTGGCGGCCAGTTCGGCCAGCTCATCGCCGCCATCTTCGCTCTCGTTGCCAAGCTCGCGCTGGATCGCCTTCAACTGCTCGTTCAAATAATATTCGCGCTGGGTCTTTTCCATCTGCCGCTTTACGCGGCTGCGGATCTTTTTCTCGACCTGAAGCACGCCGAGTTCGCCCTCCATGAAGGCGAACACCATCTCCAGCCGGCGCGCGGGGTTGAGTTCACCCAGCAGCGCCTGCTTGTCGGCGACCTTTACCGACAGGTTGGACGCGACCGCGTCGGCCAGGACCGACGGCTCCTCGATTTCGGCCAGCTGCACGCCCGTCTCGGCGGGCAGGCGCTTGTTCAATTTGGCGTAATTCTCGAACTGCTCGAGCACAGAGCGCATCAGCGCCTGCGCTTCGGGCCCTTCGGCGGCCTCCTCGTCCACTTCCTCGATTTCGGCAGTGAGATGGCCATCTTCGTTCGACAGGCCGATCAGCCGGGCGCGCTTGACGCCCTCGACCAGCACGCGGACCGTGCCGTCGGGCAGCTTCAGCAACTGCATCGCGGTGGCGATGACCCCGAGATCGTAGAGCGCGTCGCGATTGGGATCGTCTTCCGACGGATCGAGCTGCGCGACGAGAAAAATCTGCTTGTCCTGCCCCATTGCCGCTTCGAGCGCGGCAACCGATTTTTCGCGCCCGACGAACAAGGGCACGATCCGCTTCGGAAAGACGACAATGTCACGAAGAGGGAGGATGGGAAGGGAAAGGGTCAACGTCGAAAAGCTCCTTGCGGCCGCCGAACGATCGCGGCTCGCTTCCCCGCACATATGGGACGGGCTGCCGGGCTAATCAATCAAAGCTGGAACCCTGCGGCCATCCCGGCCTTTGCGCACTCACCTGAGGGCAAGGAAAGGCGCAGACTATGCACGACAGCCAGAAGATCAGCACCGGACCCAACGAATCGCCCAAGAACGAGACCATCGCGGGCACCGGACCGGGGATCCCGGATGAGGCCGTGACGGCTGGACGGGAGATGCCCGAAGCACCGAGCGACGAGGAAGTTCGCCGGATCGCCGAAAAGCTGGGAGCGCCCGTACCCAGCTGAGGGCGCGGGTCTCACAGGTTGAGGCCGCTTACCATCAAGAGAGCTGGCCCCAGATTTTGCAGGCCGTGAATCAGCATCGGCAGGGCGAAGGCCGCGCCGAGGCTGCGCTTGCGCCAGGTCAGGAAGACGATCGAGAAGATCAGGAACGGCCACCAGATCACCAGGCCCCATGCCGGTGCTTCGAGCGAGTGGGCGATGCCCCAACCCGCTGAGCTTAACAGCACCGCGGGCAGAAAACCGAAGAAGCGTTCCAGCACCTGTAGCACCGTGCCCATAATAAGGGTCTCGAGAACGGGCGCGAAGACCACCAGCAGGAACAGCAGCAGGGTCGGGTCCACTTCGGGAAAGGAAGGACCCGAGTCGGGAACGAGATGACTGGCAAGTGCCGACAGCAGCAGCGACGGAAAGAAGGCGCAGGCCCATGCGATCGCCACATAACGGATCGGGCGATGCGGTTCGAACAGGGCGCGCGGCAGAAAGGTGAGAGCCTTCGGGCGCCGCTCGGCGGGAAGGTTGTCCACTCGGCCTTACCGGGGTGAGCGCGGACCGCGAGGACCGCGCGCGGGGCCGCCCGAGGGACGGTCGCCGCGCGGCCCCCGGGGACCGTCGCCGCGCGGGCCACGCGGGCCATCGCCGCGCGGTCCGCGGGCTGGCGGGCGGGACGGCCGATCGACCCCGCGGCCGACCACTTCGCCCTGACGCGGCGTCGGTCGCGCCGGGCCTGCGTCGCGCGGCGCGACCGCATAGCCTTCCTTGAGCAGTTCGGCGAAGGCCGCGCGGGTGCTGGCCGCGATCGCGTCCTGCAATTCCTTGGGAAGGTCGGCCATCGTCACATTGCCATGGATCGCCTGCACCTGCCGAAGCAGATTGTTGGGCAGATTGCCGCTCGCGTTTTTCAGCGCGGCGATCGCATCGAGGACGGCTGAGAAAATCAGCGATTGCATGACGTCTTGGGCGGCGCGCGGCATGGCCGGGAAACTCCGGAGAAGTGGACTATGGTTCCGCGCCCGCTTAAGTCGCCCGTGATGCTTCGGCAATTCCACAAGATGCATGGGCTCGGAAACGACTTCGTCATTCTCGACGCGCGCGATGAGCCGCTGGCGATGACCGAAGCGCTTGCCCGGCACATCGCCGACCGGCGCGAGGGTGTCGGCTGCGACCAGCTTATCCTGCTCGAACCGAGCGCCAGCGCCGACCTCAAGATGCGGATCTTCAACGCCGACGGCAGCGAAGTCGAAAGCTGCGGCAACGCCACCCGCTGCGTGGTCAAGCTGACCGGGGCGGCGACGGTCGAGACCGCTGGTGGCCTCCTCACCGGGTCGGCCGAAGGCGCCGAGGTCGAGGTCACGCTGGTCGAGCCGCGCTTCGAGTGGGACGCCATCCCCCTCGCCTATCCGATGCCGACCGATCCGATGCCGATGGGTTGGGAAAATTTCGACCGGCCCCAGGCGATCAACGTCGGCAATCCGCATGTGGTGTTCTTCGTCGACGACCTCGAGGATGCCGACCTCGAGGGGATCGGGCCTGGGATCGAATCTGACCCGGTGTTCCCCGAGCGGGTCAACGTCAATGTCGCGAGCGTGGAGGGAGGCGCAATCCGCCTTCGCACCTTCGAGCGCGGCGCCGGCCTGACCCGCGCCTGCGGCACCGGGGCGTGCGCCACCGCCGTTGCCGCGATCCGCGCCCGCCTTGTCACCTCGCCGGTCACAGTCCACATGGCGGGCGGCGACCTCACCATCGCCTGGGCCCCCGGCGAGCCGGTGCGCATGCGCGGCTCCGCCACCCACGTTTTCAAGGGTACGATCGACCTCCAATGAGTTGGCTCGACAAACTTACCGGCGGCTTCCGCAAAACCGCGGACCGTCTCGGCGATAATATCGGCGGGCTCGGAACCGGCGCGAAGGCCGCGCTCGACACCGCAACGCTGGACGACATCGAGGAAGCGCTGATCGCCTCGGACATCGGTCCGGAAGCCTCCAAGCGCATTCGCAATGCCATTGCCGCCAAACGGTTCGAGCAATTGGACGAGCGCGGCCTGCGCACCATTCTCGCCGAAGAGATGGAAGCGATCCTAGCCCCGGTCGCCAAGCCGCTCGACATCTGGGGCTTCCCCCGCCCGCACGTCATCCTGGTGATTGGCGTCAACGGCTCGGGCAAGACCACCACCATCGGCAAGCTCGGCTCCTGGCTGAAGGAGCAGGATTATGGCGTCATGCTGGCGGCCGGCGACACTTTCCGGGCGGCGGCGATCGAGCAGTTGCGCATCTGGGGTGATCGCATCGACGCGCCGGTGATCAGCGGCAAGGAAGGCGGCGACGCAGCGGGCATCGTGTTCGACGGCGTCCGCCGGGCGACCGAGACAGGCATCGACTGCCTGATCGTCGACACCGCCGGGCGGCTTCAGAACAAGACGCATCTGATGGAAGAATTGTCCAAGGTACGTCGGGTGCTCGGGCGATTGAATCCCGAAAGCCCGCATGACGTCATCCTCGTGCTCGACGCGACGACGGGCCAGAATGCCCTCAACCAGATCGAGGTGTTCCGCGATCTCGCCGGCGTCACGGGTCTCGTCATGACCAAGCTCGACGGCACGGCGCGCGGCGGCGTGCTGGTTGCGGCGGCGGAACGGTTCAAGCTGCCGATCCATGCCATCGGCGTCGGCGAAGGCGTCAACGACCTGCGCCCGTTCGACCCGCGCGCCGTCGCCCGCGCCATCGCCGGGCTGACGCCATGACCACCCGCGTGCAGGAGCCTGCAGGCGCTTCCAAGCTGCTGATCGATTTCGGGCCGTTGCTCGTCTTCTTCGCGGTCAACGCGCTGGCGCCGGTCCCGGCGCTGGCCAAGATCTTCGTCGCCACCGGCGCCTTCATGATCGCGATGGTGGCGGCGGTCATTTATTCCGCCATCCGCTATCGCAGCGTGTCACCCCTCCTGTGGTTCAGCGGCGTGATGGTGGTGCTCCTCGGCGGGCTGACCTTGTGGCTGCACGACGAGACCTTCATCAAGCTGAAGCCCACCATCTATTATCTGTTCGTCGCCGCCCTGCTCGGCTTCGGCCTGTGGAAGGACAAGCCGCTGCTGAAGATGGTTCTGGGCAGCGCCTATCCCGGGCTCGACGAGGAGGGGTGGCGCAAGCTGACCCGCAATTGGGCGCTGTTTTTCGTGGTCATGGCCGCTGTCAACGAAGCGGTGTGGCGCAACAGCAGCACCGATTTCTGGGTCGGGTTCAAGCTGTGGGGCGCTATTCCCCTGACCTTCCTGTTCGCCGCCGCCAACGTGCCTATGCTCCTCAAGCACGGCCTCGCCGCCGAGGAAGCCAAGCCCCAGGAGCCCGGACCCGTCGAATGAGCACCCCCGCCCTTTCCATCCGCGGCCTGCGCAAGGCCTATGCCAGCGGCACCGAAGCACTGAAGAGCGTCGATCTCGACATCATGTCGGGCGAGATTTTTGCGCTCCTCGGCCCCAACGGCGCCGGCAAGACGACGCTGATCTCGATCGTCTGCGGCCTCGTCCGCGCGACCGACGGCGAGGTGCTGGTCGAAGGCGCGCACTGGCGCCGCGACTATAAGTCAGCGCGGCGGCGGATCGGGTTGGTCCCGCAGGAAATGAACATCGATGTGTTCGAGCCGGTCTGGAACACTGTCGCCTTCAGCCGCGAACTGTTCGGCCTGCCGCGCAACGACGCGCATATCGAGCAAGTGCTGCGCGATCTTACTTTGTGGGACAAGCGCAAGAATATCCTCAAGGATCTGTCGGGCGGCATGAAGCGCCGGGTGATGATCGCCAAGGCGCTGGCCCACGAGCCCGACATCCTGTTCCTCGACGAGCCGACCGCCGGCGTCGATGTCGAGTTGCGCAAGGAGATGTGGGCGATGGTCCGGCAGCTGCGCGAGCGCGGCGTCACCATCATCCTGACGACCCATTACATCGAGGAAGCCGAGGAGATGGCCGACCGGGTCGGGGTCATCAACAAGGGCGAATTGATCCTGGTCGAGGACAAAGCCGAGCTGATGAAGAAGCTCGGCCGCAAGACGTTGCACCTGCAGCTTGCCGAGCCGCTGGCGCAAGTGCCCGCGGCGCTTGCCGATTGGAAACCGCAACTGTCCGATGGTGGCCTGACGCTGACCTACGACTTCGACCGTCATGCCGAGCGGACCGGAATCCCTTCGCTGCTGGCAGCTATGCGCGACGAAGGCATCGCCTTCAAGGACCTCGATACCAAGCAATCGAGCCTCGAGGACATCTTTGTCGGGCTGATCCACGGAGACGCCAAATGAACGTTCGCGGCGTCCTCGCCATCTACAAGTTCGAGATGCACCGCTTCCGCCGCACCCTGTGGACGGGAATGGCGGTGCCGGTGATCACGACCTGCCTGTATTTCGTCGTGTTCGGATCGGCGATCGGAAGTCGGATGACCGAGATCAACGGCATCCCCTATGGCGCCTTCATCGTGCCCGGGCTGATGATGCTGAGCCTGTTCACCGAGAGCATCTTCAATGCGAGCTTCGGCATCCATATGCCGAGATTTACGGGCACGATCTACGAGATCCTGTCGGCGCCGCTGTCGGCGGTGGAGACGGTAATCGGCTATGTCGGCGCGGCGGCGACCAAGGCGTCGTTGGTTGCGCTGGTGATCTTCGCCACCGCCCACTTATTCGTGCCGGTGCGGGTCGAACATCCGATCGCGGCGCTGGCCTTCCTGGTTTTGGTCGCGGTGACGTTTTGCCTGTTCGGCTTCATCATCGGCGTGTGGGCCAAGGGGTTCGAGCAGCTACAGGTCATCCCGCTGCTGGTTGTCACGCCGCTGACCTTCCTCGGCGGCGCGTTCTATTCGATCGACATGCTGCCCGAGCCGTGGCGCACGATCACGCTATTCAATCCGGTCGTCTATCTGATCAACGGCTTCCGCTGGTGCTTCTTCGGCACCGCGGACGTGAGCTTCGGCCTGGCGCTTGGGGCGACGCTGGCGTTCGCGGGCATCTGCCTTGCCGGCATCTTCTGGATCTTCCGGACTGGCTACCGGCTGAAGGCTTGAGGGCCCCGGCTCATCGCCGAGGCCCTCTGAGAGAGTAGCTTACTTGGCCGAAGAGAAATGCTCGGCCGCCTTGTCCCAGTTCACCACGTCCCACCACGCCTTGAGATAATCGGCGCGGCGGTTGTTGTAGGTGAGGTAGTAGGCGTGCTCCCACACGTCGTTGCCGAGGATCGGCGTGCCCTTGACCTCAGCGACGTCCATCAGCGGATTGTCTTGGTTGGGGGTCGAGGTGACGACCAGCCCCTGCCCCGGCACCGCGACCAGCCAGGCCCAGCCCGAACCGAACTGGCCGGCGCCGGCGGCGTTGAACTTTTCCTTGAGGCCATCGAGCGATCCGAAGGCGCTGTCGATCGCCTGGGCCAATTCGCCTTCAGGGCCCTTGCCGCTGGCCGGGGCCATGATTTCCCAGAAAAAGCTGTGGTTCCAGTGACCGCCGCCATTGTTGCGGACGACCTTCGAACCGGCGCCGGCATTGGCGACCAGCTCTTCCAAGCTCTTGCCCCCGAGCGACGAATCGCCTTCGATCGCCTTGTTCAGATTGTCGACATAGGTCTGGTGATGCTTGTCGTGGTGAAGCTTCATCGTGGCCGCGTCGATGGTCGGCTCGAGCGCCGCATAATCGTACGGCAGGGGGGCGACGGAAAAGGCCATGATCAAGCTCCTAGGGATGGTAAGACAATACCGGCCATGTGGTCAGCGGCCAGTGGAGTGTCAACGCAGGGGAGCCTAGGCGGGTTCGCTGTCCATCAGCTTATGGCGTTTCAGCGCGTGGCGAAGCTGATCGTAGCTGAGGTTGAGCGCGGCGGCGGTGGCGCGCTGATTGAAACGATTGGCCCTGAGCGCGCCCTCGAGGATCGAGCGCTCGTAAGCATGCACCGCCGCGCGGAAGTCGTTCGTTTCGTGCGTTGGTGCCGCGGCCGGTGCCGGTGCGTCGCTCGTTTCAGTCGTCTCGGCGGCCGGTAAAGCGGCAGCGGCCGGCGTGGGACTGCCCGGCGCGGCGCCTAGCGACCAGGGCGAGGCGAAGGGATCGAATTGAATGGCGCTGATCGGAGTTTCCGGGCTGTCCCACCGATAGACCGCGCGCTCGACCACGTTGCGTAGCTCACGGACGTTGCCCGGCCAGCCATAGGCTTCGAGCGACGCCATCGCGGCTTTCGAAAAGCCAGGCCAGCCGCCCCACTCCAGCTCGGACGCCATCCGCCGCCCGAAATGCTCGGCCAGCAGCGACACGTCTCCCTGCCGAAGGCGCAACGGCGGCAAGGTGACGACCTCGAAGCTCAGCCGGTCGAGAAGGTCCGCGCGAAACTTGCCCTCATCGGTCAGGCGGGGCAGATGTTCGTTGGTGGCAGCGACGATGCGGACATCGACCTTGACCGGACGGCTGGCGCCGATGCGCGTCACCTCGCCATATTCGACGGCGCGCAGCAGCCGGTCCTGCGCCGGGCTCGACAAGGTCGCCAGTTCGTCGAGGAACAGGGTGCCGCCATCGGCCTCTTCGAAGCGGCCCTTGCGGGTCTTGGCGGCACCGGTGAAGGCGCCCGCTTCATGCCCGAACAGCTCGGCCTCGATCAGATTTTCTGGCAACGCCGCGCAGTTCATCGTCACCAGCGGCCCGGCCCAGCGGCCGGACAGGTGGTGGAGGCGTTCGGCGATCAGCTCCTTGCCGGTGCCGCGTTCCCCGATCACAAGCACCGGGCGGTTGAGCGGCGCGGCGCGGCTCGCCCGCTCCACGGCGTCGAGGAACGGAATGCTCTGCCCGATGAAATTCAAGGTGCGTGCCACGGGCAAGAGTTGGTGGGATTTTCCAAGCCTTGGCAAGTTTTTTCCGACCAACGGCGGTGCCGTTTCGCCCGGATTCGCGCGGTTTGGTGCTATTTTTCAAACTGGCACGGACCGTGCATAGTTGGCGTGACAGACAGGGCCCCACTCTCGTGAGGTACGAATAGAATGAGCATCTTTTCCCGCACCCGGGACATCATGGCCGCCAATTTCACCGAGCTCCTCGACCGGGCCGAAGATCCCTCGCGCATGATCCGCATGATCATCCTCGAGATGGAAGAAACGCTGGTCGAAGTGCGCGCCACCGCCGCGCGGTCCATTGCCGACGCCAAGGAAATGCGCCGTGCGATGGTTCGCCTTGAAGGCATCACCGACAGCTGGACCGAAAAGGCCGAGCTTGCCCTCTCCAAGGGTCGCGAGGATCTGGCCAAGCAGGCGTTGATCGAGCGCCAGAAGGCGTCGGACATGGCCAAGGGCCTCGAAGCGGAAGTCGCGGTTATCGACAGCACGCTCAAGGCCTATGAAGCCGACATCGCCAAGCTGCAGGGCAAGCTGCGCGAGGCCCGCGCCCGCCAAAACGCCATTTCGACCCGTATCGAAAGCGCGGTGACCCGAGCCAAGGCGCGCGAGATGCTGAACGGCAGCCGGACCGAGGACGCTTTCAGTCGCTTCGAACTGCTTGAGCGGCGCGCCGATTTCGCCGAAGGCCGTGCCGACGCACTCGGCATGACGGGGCCCAAGAGCCTCGAAGAAGAAATCGCCGACCTTCGCGCCGAAGAGCAGGTCGACAAGGAATTGGAAGCGCTGAAGGCGCGCCTCGCGAATAAAGGGGAATAAGGGTGGAAGAGGTCATCATTCCGGTGCTGGTCGTCGGCATGCTGTTTATCGGCCTGCCGTGGCTGATCATGCACTACATCACGCGCTGGAAAACCGCGGCGACGCTGACCGGCGGCGACGAGCGGATGCTGGAAGAATTGCACGACCTGGCCCGCCGGCTCGACGATCGGATGTGCTCGATCGAGCGGATCATGACCGCCGAAAACCCCAATTGGCGGCAGCAATGCGCGCCCGAGCAGCAGTCGCTGAGCGATAATTCGGCACGCGGCCTCGACATGGACCTCGATGCCGAATTCGCCCGCCTGGCTGAGCGCAGCCGCATGCGGGAGGTGCGCTGACATGTCGACCCAGCCGCCGACCCGCACCCGCTTCTACAAGGACAAGCGCAACGGCAAGGTGATGGGCGTCTGCGCCGGCATCGCCGACTATACCGGGCTCGACGTCTTGGTCGTGCGGATCATGATGTTCATGGCGATCTGGCTGTCGGGCTTCAGCGTCTTGCCCTTCTACTTCGTGCTGGGAATGATTGCCGAAGATCGCCCACGCGAACTGAGCAACGACACGCCCGAGGACAAGCGCTTCTGGCAGCAGGTCCGCTCCTCGCCGACCCGCACCGCGCGCGAGATCCGCTCGAGCATGAAAGCGATCGACCGCCGCCTAGCCGACGTCGAAAGCTACGTCCTCACCAATAACCGCAGTCTCGCTCGCGAGATCGAGGAACTGCGCTAGGCGCTTTTGCCTGCTCCAAGAGGTTTCCCACTCATGTCGCCACTCATGATCCCCATCATCGGCATGATGATCCCGATCATCGCCATCCTCGCCAAGGTCTACATGCGTTCGATCGAGATGAAGGAACGTCAACTCACCGCCATGGGTGAAAATACCGCCGAGAAAGCCGCGCAATATGCGTCCCGCGTCGCCGAGCTCGAGCAGCGCGTCCGGGTGCTGGAGCGGATCGCCACCGATGGCGGCATCCAGACGGCGGCCCAGATCGAAGCGCTGCGCGACAGCCCGGTCAGCTTCGAAACGATGCGGGACAAGGTGCAGTGAATCCATTTGAATTCGTCCTCATCCTGCTTGGCCTGATCTTCATCTGGCAGATCGTGAAGCACAAGATGGGCATCCGCACCGATGAGAATGGCGAGGTCATCGCGCCCCCGCAGGAAAGCGCCGACACCCGCCAGCTGCGCGACGAGGTTCGCCAGCTGAAGGAGCGAATCCAGGTGCTCGAGCGGATCACGGTCGAAAAGGAAAACAGCCTGTCGCGCGAGATCGAGGATCTGCGCAACCGCTGACTTTCGCGCCCGCGTCGCTTCGCGTAACGCCCCGGCCATGACCCTGCCCCCACTTGCCGATCTGCGTGACGATTACGAGCTGCTCGACGCCGAGGAGCGTTACCGGATGCTGATCGAGCTCGGCCGCGAACTCGAGGAGATGCCCGACGCACTCAAGACCGAGGCGACCAAGGTGCGTGGCTGTTCGGCCAGCGTATGGGTCTATCCCACCCGGCTCGACGACGGGCGGCTGCATTTCCTCGCCGACAGCAATGCCGCGATCACCAAGGGCATCGTTGCCCTGGTGCTGAGCGCGGTGCAGGATCGCTTGCCGGCCGACATCGCGGGCACCGACATCGCCGCCGAACTCGCGCCGTTCGATTTGTCGCGTCAGCTGTCTTCTAATCGGACGCAGGGCATTCCCAACATGATCGCACTGGTCCAGGACACGGCGCAGCGCCTGGCATGAGCGATTTCCGCGACGGCGTCAGCGCGCCGTTCGATCCCGCGCTGTTCTTCGCCATGGCCCGTAAGGTCGGGCACGGCCGCGCGCTCGGCCTCGAATATCGCGCGCACGGGGCCGATTGGGTCGAGCTTGCCCTTCCCTGGCGGCCCGAACTGGTCAGCATGCCCGACGAGGGGATCATCGCCACGGGGGCAATCGTCAGTCTGATCGACACCTGTTCGGGCACCTCGGTGTGGACGGCGCTGGGCGGCTTTCGGCCCGCCGTCACCCTCGATCTCCGGCTCGATTATCTCCGCCCGGCGGCGCGCGGTGAAACGGTGATCGCACGGTGCGAATGCTACAAGATCACCCGCAAGGTCGCCTTCGTTCGCGGTGTCGCGCATGGCGGCGACGAAGCGCGGCCGATCGCGCATAGCGCCGCGACGTTCGTGGGCGTCGACTAAGCCGAGGCGGCTTTGCGTTCCTCGGCCTTGCGCAACACGTCATAGGCCGCCTGCACCGCCTGGAAGCGCCTGGCGGCTTCCTCGTCGCCGGGCTTCAAGTCCGGGTGGCTGGCCTTGGCGAGACGCCGGTGCGCCGCCTTGATCTCGTCGAAGCTGGCATCGCTCTCGACCTCGAGCACCGACAGGGCGCGCATTTCCTCGCGGCTGCGGGTGCCGTCGCCGGGCCCGCCCCAGGCATAGTGCGAGCTTTGCTTGAAGCCGTTGGCACCGCGCCGCTCATTCGCCTCGCGCTCAGCCGCTTCGGCGGCGGAAAGGTTGGCGAAATAATCCCAATTCTTGTTGTATTCGGCGGCGTGGGCTTCGCAGAAATGCCAGCGTTCGGGGCTGTTCGGCGCTTTGGGAGCGGGCCGGTCGCCGGGCTCGGTGCAGCCTTCCCGGTCGCACAGACGCACCTTGGCCGCGTCCCGGCCCTTGTCGGCATAGGAGCGCCAGCGGGGAAATCCCCAGTCGTTGGAGCGGGTGGAGCGGGCCATGAGCTTTCTAACTAGTCGGACGGCGTGAAAGTGCCAGAGGGCCTGTAAGCCGGGTTCTGTCCTCCGCCCGAAGACGGATGTGCGACCATTCCTCTCGGCCTGCCGTTGCCGGCAGGCTCCAGCGACCAACCCGGGCGACGAGCCGGAACAGGCCCATGCGTCGCCCCTATTCGGTCTTGCACCCGGTGGGGTTTACCATGCCGTTGCCGTTGCCGGCCCCGCGGTGCGCTCTTGCCGCACCCTTTCGCCCTTACCGCCCCGAGGAGCGGCGGTTTGCTTTCTGTGGCACTGTCCCTGAGCCGCCCGAAGGCGACCCGCCGGGCGTTACCCGGCACCGTTATTCCGTGGTGCCCGGACTTTCCTCGGCGAAAACTTGCGATTTCGACGCGGCCGCCCGGCCCTCTGACGGCGAGCGCCCTAGCAGAGCCTTCAGCGTCCGACCATCTCCGCCGCGGTGGGCAGGGTAAAATCCTTCCACTGTTCGCGCAGCGTCTTCTTGCTGAGCTTGCCGGTGGCGGTATGCGGCAGTTCGTCGACGAACTCGATCGCGTCGGGCATCCACCAGCGGGCGACATGCTTGGCGAGATGCTCGCGGATCGTCTCCTCAAAAACGATGCTATCGGGCTGCTTCACCACCAGCAGCAGCGGTCGCTCGTCCCATTTGGGGTGCGCGATACCGATCGCCGCCGCTTCGGCGACACCCGGCACGCCGACCGCGGCATTTTCGAGCTCGATCGAACTGATCCACTCCCCGCCCGACTTGATCACGTCCTTGGCGCGGTCGGTGATCTGCATGGTGCCGTCGGGATGCAGCGCGGCGACATCGCCGGTATCGAACCAGCAGTCCGCATCGGTCGCCGATTGCTCTTCCTTGAAATAGCGCTCGACGACCCAATGCCCGCGAGTCTGCAGCCGGCCCGAAGCGATGCCATCGCGGGGCAGTTCGTTGCCTTCGTCGTCGACGATGCGAAGTTCGACCCCAAAGGGAATGCGCCCCTGGCGGCAGGTGAACTCGACCTGCTCTTCGTCGGTCATGTCGTCCCAATTGGCCGGGGGATTGCCGCAGGTGCCGATCGGGCTGGTTTCGGTCATGCCCCAGGCGTGGCCGATGCGAACGCCTTTGCGGCGGAACCATTCCACCATCGCTCGCGGCGCGGCCGATCCGCCGATGGTGACGCTTTGCAGCGAGCCAAGCTCGGCGCCGGTGCGCTCGATATGATCGATGATGCCGAGCCAGACGGTCGGCACGCCCGCCGAATGCGTGACGCCTTCCTCGCGGAACAGGTCGCACATCTGTTGCGGACGATAATCGGCGCTAAGCACCAGCTTGGCCCCGACCATCGGCGCCGCCCACGGAACGCCCCAGGCATTGGCATGGAACATCGGCACGATGGGCAAACAGGTCGAGCGCGCCGACAGTTCAAACACGTCCGGCCCGACTTCGACCAGCGTGTGGAGCATGGTCGAGCGATGTTCGTAGAGGACGCCCTTGGGATTGCCGGTGGTGCCGGAGGTGTAGCACAGCCCCAATGGCTCGCGCTCGTCGCCTTCGACCCAGGCGAAATCATCGTCTTCCTTGTCGATCCAGGCGCGAAACTCGCCATCGTCCATGCAGACGTAATGCTCGATGGTCTTCCACTGCGGCTTCAGCTTCTCGACCAGCGGCGCGAACGCCTTGTCGTAGAGGAGAACCCGGTCCTCGGCGTGATTGGCGATATAGACGAGCTGATCGGGGAACAGCCGCGGATTGATGGTGTGGAGAATGCCCCCCATCCCGATCGTGCCGTACCAACTGATCAGGTGATGCGCGTGGTTCATCGCCAGCGTCGCGACGCGGTCGCCGCGATTGATCCCGAGCCTGGTCAGCGCCTTGGCCAACCGCCGCGCGTCCTGCGCGGCGCCGTGCCAGTTGGTACGGCTGATCGTGCCGTCGGCCCAGGCGCTGACAATCTCGCGGCCGCCATGCTCGCGGCTGGCGTGATCGACCAGCCGCATCACCCGCAACTGATGATGCTGCATCGCGCCCAATATACTCATGATCACTCTCTCCTCTACGTTAGGAAGAGTGACGCCACGCCGGGGCGAGTCAAGCGGTGCCGGTCAGAAGGGCATCTGGAAGCCCGGCGGCATCGGCAGGGTCGAGCTCATCTTCTGCATTTCGGTGGCGGCGGCCTGGTCGGCCTTGGTCCGTGCATCGTTGAGCGCGGCGGCGATCAGATCTTCGACCATCGTCTTTTCGGCGGGATCGAGCAGGCTTTCGTCGATCGAGACGCCGATGATCCGGCCCTTGGCGGACGCCTTGATCTTGACCAGGCCGCCGCCCGACTGGCCTTCGACCTCGATCTTGTCGAGATTGTCCTGCGCCTTCTGGAGTTCGGCCTGCGCGTTCTGCGCCATCTGCATGATTTCTTCGAGGCTAGGCATGGTTCACGTCCTTGGGGCTGACTGATTCGAGAGTGGCGTCGGGAAAGGCAGAAAGCACGGCAGCGACCGAAGGCTCCCGCAAAATGGCGTCGCGGGCGCGTTCTTCGGCCATTTTCTCCTGCGCGGCGAGCGAAGGTTCGGCCTCACCGTCGGCGAGCATTACCTGCCAAGGCGAGCCGGTGACCGAGCGCAACTCGGCCTCAAACTCGCGGGCGAAGGACGTGCCGAGCGGCTGCAGCGGCTTCAGCGCGATTTCGCCCGGCGCATAACGGATCAGGCCGACCTGATTGCGCAACTGCACCGCGCGGATCGCCTTGCCCTTGCTCTCGATGAAGTCGACGAGGTCGCGGAAACTCGCCGGAAGCGGCGGAGCGGCGGGTTCGGGTGCCGGCTCTGATGTCGGAGCGGGAGCAGGCGGCGCCGGCATCGCGGCGCGCGGCGCGGCGGAGGGTGCCGGGCGCGCCGCGGAGGCGCTGACCGCGCCCTCGCCCTGCCCCTGCAAGCGGCTCAGCAGCGCGGCGGGATCGGGGAGATCGGCAGCATGAACCAGTCGCAGCAGCACCATTGCGGCCGCTTCATTGGGATCGGGCGCCAGGCTGACGTCGGACAGCCCCTTCAACAGCAGCTGCCACAAACGGTGAAGCTGCGACCAGCCAAGGCTTGCCGACAATTGCTCGCTCGCTTCGCGTTCCTCGACGCTGGCCAGCGGATCGCCGCCGCGGCCGGCCTTGGCGCGCGAAGCGGCATGGATCTGCTCCATCAGCCCGCGCAGCAGCGCCGTCGGATCGATCCCGAGCGCCTGCGCTTCGTCCAGCTCGGCAAGGCTACCCGACGCATCGCCGGCGATCAGCAGGGACAGCAAACGCCGAACCCGCCCGCGATCCGCGAGGCCGAGCATGTCGCGCACCGCTTCGGTCTTCACCTCGCCGCCGCCATGCGCGATCGCCTGGTCGAGCAGCGACAAGCCGTCGCGGGCCGACCCTTCGGCGGCGCGGGCGATCATCAGCAGCGCATCGGGCTCGATCGACACCTGCTCGATCTCGGCGATGCGCTGGAAATGCTCGACCAGTTTTTCGGCTGGGATCCGGCGCAAGTCGAAGCGCTGGCAGCGCGACAGCACCGTCACCGGCACCTTGTTGACCTCGGTCGTCGCGAACAGGAATTTAACGTGCGCCGGCGGCTCCTCGAGCGTCTTCAACAGCGCGTTGAAGGCGTTCTTGGTCAGCATGTGCACTTCGTCGATGATGTAAATCTTGAAGCGTGCGCTGACCGCCGAATAGCGCACCGCCTCGATGATCTCGCGAACATCGTCCACGCCGGTATGGCTGGCGGCGTCCATTTCGGTGACGTCGATGTGTCGCCCCTCGGCAATCGCCCGGCACGGCTCGCATACCCCGCACGGATCGATGGTCGGGCCGCCCTTTCCGTCCGGGCCGATGCAATTGAGCGCCTTGGCGACCAGCCGCGCCGTGGAGGTCTTGCCGACCCCCCGCACACCGGTCAGCAGAAAGGCGTGGGCGATGCGGCCGCTGTCGATCGCATTGCCGAGCGTGCGCACCATCGCGTCCTGCCCGATCAGTTCGCCGAAGCTTTGCGGACGATATTTGCGGGCGAGCACGCGGTAGGGCGAAGCCGCCGCGCTCTTCTCCAGCGGCTGGGCCGGAAGGTCGAGGCCGAGGCCCGGTTCGTCGTGCTGCGATTCGTCGTCGGTCATTGCGGCGGGACAGTAGGACGCCGCGGCCCGCCGCGCCACTTCTTGCGCTCGGGCGCCAGTGCCGCCATATGCGCCGCGGGAGTCGGGCGGACGGGATTGTCGCCAACCTGGTCAGGTCCGGAAGGAAGCAGCCACAACGATTTCGTCCCGGGTCGTTCCGGCTCCCACCCTGCCCTAGCCGGGCATCCTCACCGTCATCGTCGGACCATTGATCGTCACCTGGCAGGCCAGGCGGCTGAAGCGCTGGGCGTTGCCGGCGAGGTCGAGCAGGTCTTCCTCCTCTTCGCTGGCTTCCGGTAAGCGCGCAAAATCTTCCGGGGCGAGAATCACATGGCAGGTGGAGCAGCTGATGCATTTGCCGCAGGTGCCTTCGAGCGGCTGGTCATTGTCCTGCGCCACGTCGAGCAGATTGTCGCCTTCGGCGGCTTCCACTTCGCGATCGAGCGATCCGTCGGACCTAAGAAATCGTATCAAAGTCATGCCGCAAACCGTTGCTGATCCTCGGCGGTGCGCCGGATCAGGGTGCAGGCCTCGGTGATCTCATCGAGGGCAGTGTAGCGGCCGAAACCGAGGCGGATGCTTTGCCGGGCCTCCCGATCGCTGAGGCCGAGCGCGCGTAGCACATGGCTGGGGCGGCCCGAGCCGCTGGCGCAGGCGGAGCCGAGCGAAAAGGCGATCTGCCGGCAGTCCGAGAGCAAGCGGGCAGTATCGAGGCCTTCGCGGCGGACGTTCAGGTTGCCGCGATAGCGATGCTCGGTGCTGCCGTTGACGATCCAGTCCGGCCCGAGCGTATCGAGTGCGGCGTGCCAAAGTTGTTCGACATGCGCCCGATCGGCCTCCCGCTGCTCAGCCGCCACCACCGCCGCAGCGCCGAAGCCAGCGCACAGCATCGGCGACAGCGTTCCGGACCGCATCCCCCGCTCCTGCCCGCCGCCGTGCAGGAGCGGCGCAACGTCCACGCCCTGGCGCACCCACAGCGCGCCAATGCCCTTGGGACCGTGGATCTTGTGCGCGCTGACGGCGATCAGATCGGGACCGTCGGGAATGGGCAGGCGCCCGAACCCTTGCACCGCGTCGCAGAGCATCCGCGCGCCCGCGTCATGCGCCAGCCTGGCAATTTCGGTGATCGGTTGCACGACGCCGATTTCGTTGTTGACCAGCATCGCCGCGACCAGCGCCGTCGGCTGGCGCAAGGCGCTGCGAAGCCGGTCGAGATCGACCAGGCCATCGGGGCCGACCGGCAGAACGTCGATGTCGTGTCCCTCGCCGCGCAGCCATTCAGCGGTGTCGAGTACGGCCGCATGCTCGGTGGCGAGGGTGACGATGCGACCTTTCACGCCCCCAATCGCCATATTCAGCGCTTCGGTCGCGCCGGAGGTGAAGATGACCTGCCCGCCCTCCGGCAGCAGCGCCGCGACCTGCCCGCGGGCATGTTCGATGGCCGCCGCGGCTTCGCGTCCGGCGCGGCTTGGGCTGTGCGGATTGGCGAACTTGTCGAGCCACGGCAGCATCGCCGCCTTGGCTTCGGGCGCGAGCGGCGTGGTGGCCTGATAATCGAGATAAATCATGCGGCGCGGCGGCGCTCGGCGATGGCGGCGAAGGCCGACACGAAAGCATCGATGTCGGTTTTGGTCGTCTGCGGTCCGAAGCTCAGGCGCAGCGCGCCGTCGGCGATCGCGGCCGGAACGCCCATCGCGGAGAGCACCCGGCTCGCCTTCATCTTGCCGCTTGCGCAGGCCGACCCCGCGCTGACCGCGAAGCCGGCGAGATCGAGCTGGATCAGCAGGCTGTCGCGCGACGTACCGTCTAGCGCAATGGCGCTGATCGCCGGGATCCGCTCCGCCTCAGCGGCGATCACGGTGCCGCCTGCCGACAGCACGCCCGCTTCGAGCCGCTCTTGAAGTGCCTTCATCAGCGGCATGACATCACGATGCGCACCGCTCGCCAGCGCAGCGGCCATACCCATCACCCCCGGCAAGTTCTGCGTGCCGCGGCGATAGCCTTTTTCCTGTCCGCCGGACGGGGTCAGCGTCGTCAGATCCTTGACCAGCAAGGCGCCAATTCCGGGCGGCCCACCGAACTTGTGAGCGGAGATAGCGATGAAGTCGGCATGGGGAATCGCGATTTTGCCCGCCGACTGCGCGCAATCGGCGAGCAGCAACCCGCCCGCTTCGCGCACCCGCTCGGCGATCGCGGCGATCTGCTGGATAACGCCTGTTTCATTGTTGACGTGCTGAACCGCGACCAGGGCCGGCTCGCCCGCCAGCGCGCGGTCCAGTGCGTCGAGATCGATCAGCCCGTTGGTATCCACCGGCAACACGGTCGCCGACTCGCCCATGTGATAAGGCACCACATCATGCTCGGTCGCGCCGACCAGCCGCCGCTTCGGTAGCGCCCGCGCCGCGGCGATTCCGACCGCTTCGCTCGCTCCGCTGGTGAAGAGGATATCGTGGCGCCAGCCGAGAGCCTCGGCGATCGTCGCCCGCGCCCGTTCCAGCGCCGCCTTGGCCGCGCGCCCCTCGCCATGCGGGCTCGACGGATTGGCCCACAGCGTCAGCGCGCCCGCCATGGCCTGCTGCGCTTCCGGCAGAACCGGCGTGGTCGCGGCATGGTCGAGATAGATGCGGCGTCGGGTCACGGATACCTTGTGATTGCTGTTTGTTGGCTCGGCTCTATATAATCGCGCCGCCTGCACCCGTCAGCTAAACAAAAGAGACCCATGCCCGAAGTCATCTTTCCGGGGCCGGAAGGCCGCCTCGAAGGCCGTTTTCATCCCGGTCTGCGCCCCCGCGCGCCGGTTGCGCTGATCCTGCACAGCCACCCGCAGGCGGGCGGCACGATGAACAACAAGATCGTGCAGCTGCTCTACCAAACCTTTGTGAAGCGCGGCTTCGCGACGCTGCGTTTCAATTTCCGCGGTACCGGCAAGAGCCAGGGCACCTTCGACAATGGCATCGGCGAACTCTCAGACGCCGCCAGCGCGCTCGACTGGGTGCAGCAGATTCATCCCGAGGCCGAACAGACTTGGGTCGCCGGCGTCAGCTTTGGCGCCTGGATCGGCATGCAGCTCCTGATGCGCCGGCCAGAGATCAAGGGCTTCATCTCGATCGCCCCGCCCGCCAACATGTATGATTTCGGATTCCTTGCCCCCTGCCCTTCGTCGGGCATCATCATTCAGGGCGAGCAGGACGAAGTGGTCAGCCCGGCGAGCGTCCAGAAGCTGGTCGACAAGCTGCGCACCCAGCGTCACATCACCATTCATCACGACACGATCCCGGGCGCGAACCACTTCTTCGCCAACGAACTCGACCTGCTGATGAAGAGCGTCGACGGCTATCTGGACATGCGCCTCGGCCGCTAGCGGCCTAGAGCACCCAGATCAGCACGTTCGCGACCAAGATCACCGCGACCACCATCATCAGCAGCCCCTGCTTGCGGTAGGTACCCTGCCACGCGAAGCGCGCGCCGAATGCCGCCAGCAGAAAGGCTGCCAGCATGACGATGGACAGAAGCGTGGACGCGGTGGTGTTCATCGATCCTCCCGAAACGGTCTTTTAACCGCTGTTACACTAAACCGGCGTTCGTGATGATCGGAGCCGACCAGCAACAGAAACTCGCCGAGGCGTTCGAGCGAATCGAGGGGACGATCCTGCCCTGCATCAGCATGATGCTGGACACGCTGCTCGACGCCTCGCTGGGGCTCGAGCATTCCGATCCCAAGGCGCTGGTCGCCGAACTGCAGACGCTGGCCGCCGAATTGGAAGAATTGACCCGCAGCGTCGAGCTCTGTTCGCCCTCGCACCTCGATCCAGGCTCCTACCGCACCAGCGCGAGCGCCTGAGTTTCAGGCCACCCACTCGGCGTGCATCGCCGGGTCTATGTTGCCGCCGGTAATCATCACCACCGTTCCCGGACCTAGCGCAACCTTGCCCGCCAGCACCGCCGCAAGCGCCGCCGAGCCGCCCGGCTCGACCATCAGGCCAAGCTCATGCCAGGCGAAGCGCACGGCCGCGCGCACGTCGGCCTCGCTGACGGCCGCATGGCCCGCGCCCCTCGCCTGCAGCACGCCAAAGGTCAGCGGCGACACCAAAGGCGTCTGAAGCGCATCGCACGACGTCGGCGGCGCGTCGGGCCCGACCGGCACGATATGGCCGAGCGCAAGACTGCGCCCCATGTCGTCCCACCCCTCGGGCTCGACGATCACGATGTCGGCATCGGGGCAGGCCAGCGCGATGCCCGCGGCCAGCCCGCCACCGCCGCAGCAGACCACGATCTGTCGCACGGGCTCCGGGCACTGTTCGAGGATCTCCAGCCCCGCCGTTCCCTGCCCGGCAATGATGTGCGGATCATCGAAGCTCGGCACTACCACCGCGCCCCGCTGCGCCGCGAGGGCATGCGAAATGGCGACACGGTCCTCGGTGGCGCGATCGTAAAAGACGATCTCGGCCCCTTGCGCGCGGGTGCCCGCGACCTTGGGCGCCGGCGCGTCCGACGGCATGACGATGGTTGCCGGGATGCCGAGCCGGCGAGCCGCGATCGCGACGCCCTGCGCATGATTGCCGCTGGAAAAAGCAACCACTCCGGCGTGGCGCTCGGCCTCGCTGAGCAACGCCAGCCGATTGCTCGCGCCCCGCAGCTTGAACGAGCCACCGGTCTGCAGCGATTCGCATTTCAGCCACAGCTCGTGGCCGCCACGCTGCAGCGAACGGAGCGGCGTTTCCACAACCAGCTCTTCGATCCGGCGGGAAGCTGCGACGACGTCGGCTCGGGTTGGAAGATTGTCCTGTTGCATCAGAGCCTTAGTTGATCCGTGTCCACAGTGCGCCGGACTGATGAATTGTCCGCGAAAAGAGCCCGCAAAAAATGTTGCGTTAAGGTGACCCCCTCCATATATCGCGCCTCTCGCTGCCCCATGGGACTTCCAACCGCAAGGCAGCTGTTCGTCAACTGTCGCCGAAAGGCACTTGGAGGTCCCTTGCATTGGCTGAGCACCCCTTCGCGCTGGGGCTAGCGCCCCGTTCCGATCGCACCGAATCCTTTGTCGCTTCCGGTGCGGCTGACATTGCACGACTGAAGCCGGTCCAGCCGGTCACGCTGCTGCGTCCCCACGCCGCCCGTGCCGCTGCGCGCTTCTTTGTCGAGAAGTTTCCCGGCAAGTCGCTCTACGCGGTAAAGGCGAACCCCTCGCCCGACCTGCTGCGCGTGCTGTGGGATGGCGGCGTCACCCATTACGACGTGGCCTCGATCGGCGAAGTCCGCCTGGTCAGCGACACGCTGCCCGATGCGACCCTGTGCTTCATGCACCCGGTCAAGGCCGAGGAAGCGATTGCCGAGGCCTATCACGGCCATGGCGTCCGCACCTTCAGCCTCGACAGCCTCGATGAGCTGGACAAGATCGTCTCGGCGACCGCCACCGACGGCGTTGCTGCAAGCGACCTAAACCTGCTCGTCCGCGTGCGGGTCTCGTCCGAGCATTCCAAGCTCAGCCTCGCCTCCAAGTTCGGTGCCGATCCGGCGGAACTGAAGGCGCTGCTGATGGCCGCCCGCCAAGCGTCCGACGCGCTTGGCCTGTGCTTCCACGTCGGCAGTCAGGCGATGACGCCTGCCGCCTATGCCGAAGCCATGGCTCGCGTCCGTGACGCCATTGTCGAAGCGGCGGTCACCGTCGACATCGTCGATGTGGGCGGCGGGTTCCCCTCGTCCTACCCGGGCATGGAGCCGCCGCCGCTCGAGGCTTACTTCGCCGTCATCCACGAATCGTTCGAAAAGCTGCCGATCAGCTACTCGGCCGAACTGTGGTGCGAGCCAGGCCGCGCCCTGTGCGCCGAATATGCCTCGGTCCTCGTGCGCGTCGAAAAGCGCCGCGGCGACGAGCTCTACATCAACGACGGTGCCTACGGGACGCTGTTCGACGCCGCGCACATCGGCTGGCGCTTCCCGGTCCAGTTGGTCCGTGACGAGGAAAGCGACACCCGTCCGCACGGCTTCAGCTTCTACGGACCGACTTGCGACGACCTCGACCACATGGTCGGGCCGTTCGAGCTGCCCGCTGACGTCGCTGCCGGCGACTATATCGAGATCGGCATGCTCGGCGCCTACGGCTCGGCGATGCGGACGCGGTTCAACGGCTTCGGCTCGGCCAATGGCTGGTCGGTCGTCGTGACCGACGCTCCGATGGCCTCGCTCTACGGCGAAGCTACGGCACCGGCGCGTTCGAACGTCGTTACGCTGTAACGGATCTTCCCCCTCCCGTTCGCGCGGGAGGGGTCGGGGGTCGGCCTGTCCCCCTGCTGAAACAATGACGGCCAATAGCGGGCAAGCGCCCACCCCAGCCCTTCCCGCCCGCGGGACGGAAACGCACGGAGCTATTGGAGCACCATGAACACCGAAGCCAAGATCAACGACACCCGCAAGGCGGAGCTTCTCAGCAGCACCGTCGAGCATATCGACATCACCAAGTTCGACGCCCGCCCGATCGTCGAGGCGATGGGCAAGATGAGCTTCACCAGCCGCGACCTGTCGCGCGCGACCGACATCTACAATCAGATGCTGAGCGATCCCGATTGCTCGGTGATCCTGGTGATCGCCGGCTCAACCTCGGCCGGCGGCTGCATGGACCTCTACGCCGAGCTCGTCCGCTCCAACATGGTCGACGCCATCGTCGCCACCGGCGCCTCGATCGTCGACATGGACTTCTTCGAAGCGCTTGGCCACAAGCACTATCAAGCGCTTGAAATCCCTGACGATGACACGCTGCGTTCGCTCTACATTGACCGCATCTACGACACCTACATCGACGAAATTCAGCTGCAGGACACCGACTTCACCATCGGCAAGATCGCCGACACGCTGGAGCCGCGTCCGTACAGCAGCCGCGAGTTCATCAAGGAGATGGGCAAGTGGCTGCTGGAGAACGGCAAGAAGGACAACAGCCTGGTCAAGCTCGCCTACGAGCATGACGTGCCGATCTTCTGCCCGGCCTTCACCGACAGCTCGGCGGGCTTCGGTCTCGTCAAGCATCAGGTCGATGCGATGAAGGCTGGTCGCCGGTACATGACGATGGATTCGATCGCCGACTTCCGCGAACTGACCGACATCAAGATCAAGGCCGGCACCACGGGCCTGCTGATGATCGGCGGCGGCGTGCCGAAGAACTTCACGCAGGACACCGTGGTGTGCGCCGAGATCCTCGGTCACGAGGATGTAGAGGTGCACAAATATGCCGTGCAGATCACCGTCGCTGACGTCCGCGACGGCGCCTGCTCCTCCTCGACGCTTCAGGAAGCCGCCAGCTGGGGCAAGGTCTCGACCGCGCTCGAGCAGATGGTGTTTGCTGAAGCGACCTCGGTCCTGCCGCTGCTGGCGTCCGACGCCTATCATCGCGGCCACTGGAAGAACCGCGCAAAGCGCGCCTTCGCCAAGCTGTTCGATTAAGTTTCGCTTGCGAACCAAAGCCGAATGACGGACCCTCCCCGCCTCAAACGGGGAGGGTTTTTCATTGCTGCAGCCAAGTCCTTTGCTCGGGCCAGTCGTCGCGCTCGTCGCCTGGTCGCTCGTCATGCTGGTGTGGATGGCGATCGCACGGGCCGGCGCGTTCAAGCGCCTCGGCGTCTCGCTGCGCACCATTCCCGCCGGCTCCCGCGGCTCGGCGCTCGACAATAGCCCGGAAGCCAAGGCGCAGTGGAAGGCGCACAATTACAACCATCTGATGGAGCAGCCGACGCTGTTCTACGCGATCGTGCTGGCGCTGGCGGTAATGGGGTTCGATCACCCGATGAACGTGCTGCTGGCGTGGGGCTATGTCGGCCTGCGCATCATCCACAGCATCGTCCAGGCGACGATCAACGTGGTGGCGATTCGCCTGAGCCTGTTCGCGCTATCGACCCTGTGCCTCGCCGCGCTGACGCTGCACGCCGCCATCGCGCTCTGGCACTAGCGACTGAAGGCGGCCGCCAGCTCGACGTGGGTGGACCAGCGGAATTGCCCGACCGGGCGCACCCAGTCGATCCGGTAGCCACCTGACACCAGCACCGCCGCATCCCGCGCAAAGGTCGCGGGATTGCAGCTGACATAGGCGATCCGCGGCACAGCGGATGCGGCCAGCTCCGCCACCTGCGTTTCCGCTCCGGATCGTGGTGGGTCGAGCACGACGGCGTCCAGGCCGGCAAGCTCCTCTGCCATGAAAGGGCGGCGATAGAGATCGCGATGCTGCGCAGCGACCGCCGGGGCCGCCCGCTTCAGCGCCAGCACGGCGTCCCGGCTCGCCTCCGCCGCGACGACCTTGCCGGGGAGCGCCAGTGCGAACGTGCCGATGCCGGCGAACAGGTCGGCGCTCGACTGCGCTTCGCCGATCGCGTCGATCACCGCGTCGACCAGCGCCTGCTCGCCATCCGCTGTGGCCTGCAGGAACGCGCCGATCGGCAGCGGCACGGGTCGGCCCGACAGGGTGACGGTCGCCGGCTGCGGTTCCCACCGGACTTCGGGGCCAAGCCCTTCGTCGAGGCTGAGCCGCGCCAAGCCCTGCTCCTGCGCAAAGTCCACCAGCCCCTGCGCAGCCTCGAACCCCTCGGCCTTAACGCCTTTCAACAGCAGATCGACGCCCTGATCCGCAAGGGTCAGCTGAACCTCGGCCGTGCGTTTCGGCGCGAGGAGCTTCGCCAGCAGGTCGCGCAGCGGCGCGATCAGCGTGAACAGCTCGGGCCGCAGGATGTGGCATTCCTTGAGGTCGATGATCCGGTTCGACTTCTCGGCGTTGAAGCCGAGCACAACCCCGTTGCCGGCCCTGAGCGCCCGCAATGTCGCGCGGCGGCGGCTGCGCGGCGGCGAGAAGTGCGGCGGGCGAATGTCGCCGGTGAGATCGTGCTGCGCCAGCGCTCCGGCGACGCGCTCGACGAGATAGTCGGCATAAGCCGCATCGTCGATGTGCTGAAGCTGGCAACCTCCGCATTCGGGAAAGTGGCGGCATGGCGGCATCTGCCGGTGCGGCCCCGGCGTCAGCGCTCCGTCGGCATCGACGAGATCGCCCGGTGCCGCAAAGGCAACATGACGGCCACTTGGCGTAACGCCATCGCCGCGCGCCGCGATCCGGACGACGGTTTCGCTCATAAATGCTCCAGTAGATCGTCGGCGATCATGTCCGGACCGGCGTGCTCGGCGGCGCGGCCGTGCAGCCAGACCCCCGCGCAGGCGGCGTCGAACGCGGCCATCCCGCGCGCCCGGAGTGCCGCGATCATGCCGGCAAGAACATCGCCCGTTCCTGCCGTGGCGAGCCACGCGGGCGCGGGCGGGGCGAAGCCCAGCCGTCCGTCGGGCGCGGCGACCAGGGTGTCGGCACCCTTGAACACGATCACCGCCCCCGACGCCTCGGCGGCGGCCAGCGCCTGGTCGGCCTTGCTGCCGGAAAGCGTGCCGAACAGGCGCTCGAACTCGCCTGCATGCGGCGTCAAAATGGCGTCCTGCCCCCTCAGCCGCGCGGGATCGCCGACCAGCGAAATCGCCTCGGCATCGATCACCTTGGGCCGATTGCTGGTCAGCGCGAGGGTGAGCAGTTGTGGCAGGTGGCCAAGACCCGGCCCGACCAGGATGCACCCGATCCGCGGGTCGTCGAGCCGGGCGTCGCCGACCTCGACCACGCTGCGGGGAAGCCCGGCGATCGGGCGCGAGGTCGATACCCGCACGTAGCCGGCACCGCTCCGCGCCGCAGCGCTTGCCGACAGCGCCATCGCCCCCGGCATCTCGCCGGCAAGACAATGGACGAGCCCGCGGCTGTACTTGTGCGCGTCGGGGCGGACTGCGGGCAAGGCGGGCGTGCCGATCTCGAACCATCGGCGGTCCGCCTCAATCCCGATGTTGGCCACCACGACGCGACCCATCTGCGTCATGGCAGGCATCAGGCGGTGCGCAGGCTTGAGGGCACCGAACGCGACCGTCAGATGGTAGTCGGGGATCGGCGACAGCAGAGCCCCGCTATCGGCGTCCACCCCGCTCGGCAGATCGGCCGCGACCGCGAGATGCGATTCTTGCGCCAGCGACAGGAGGCGCTCGTGAAGCGACGGGTCCAACCCGCGCTTTAGGCCGGTCCCGAACAGGCAATCGATCAGCACGGGGGCGGGAGAGCAGTTCTCGACCCTTTCGACCGGCCCCTCCCAGTGCTGACGAGCAGCCCGCGCGAGATCGCTGGTCGGCTCACCCAGCGCGGCGACCCGGACCGCGATGCCGCGCTCGGCAAGACACCGTGCCGCGACATAGCCGTCGCCCCCGTTGTTGCCGGGTCCGCACAGGATCAGCGCCGGCATCGGTCCGGCAAAGCGGCAGGTCGCCTCGGCAAGACCGCGGCCCGCCCGCTCCATCAATTCGGTCAGCCCGCAGGGTGCCGCGGCTTCGGCATCGCGCATCGCCGCGACCGACAGGATCGGCCTCGCCTCGTTCACCGCAGAACGCTCGCGAGATGCCACCATTGGGGCGGGCAGGCGGCGGCCGCCGTGTCGCGTGCCTCCTCGCTGTCGAACAGCGCGAAGCAGGTCGCGCCCGAGCCCGACATCCGAACGAGTTCCGCCCCCTCGCGCACGCCGAGCCAGTCGAGCACCCGGCCGATCTCCGGCACCAAGGCCCGGGCTGGCGCTTCGAGGTCGTTGCGCCCGTCGCGCCAGTTGCCAAGCGGGCCACGATCGACCCCGTCCCACCCTCCGAACACCGCCGCGGTGGACAGCGGCAGGCGCGGGTTGATGAGCAGGATCGGCGACCCGGCTATGCCCGCATCCACCAGGGTCAGGGCGTCGCCCGCCCCTTCGCCTCGCGCGGTCATGCTGAGCAGGCAGGCGGGAACGTCGCTCCCGAGCGTCGGCGCGATACGCTGGGCAAGCAAGGGGTCGATGCCCCACAGGCTGGTCAACAGCCGCAGCGCCGCCGCCGCATCGGCCGACCCGCCGCCGATCCCGCTCGCCACCGGAAGGCGCTTGTCTAGGGTCAGGCGAACGCCCTTCCCCACCCGCGCTTCGGCCGCCAGCGCCGCCGCGGCGCGGTGAACGAGATTGTCGGCGCCGTCGTCGAGCATCGCGGCGAACGGTCCGGTCACCGTCAGCGACAGGTCGTCGGCAAGTTCGGCCGTCAGACGGTCGCCATCGGTGCAAAAGGCGAAGATCGTCTCGAGGTCATGGCGCCCGTCCGGCCTTTTGCCGCGGACATGCAGCGCGAGATTGATCTTGGCGGCGGCAATCTCGGTCAGGGGCGGGCTGCTCACGGCGCGGCGGTCGCCGGGGAAAGGCCGCCGGCGATCTTGGCGGCAATCCGCGTGGCGACATCGTCCTCGGCGGTGACGAGCGCCGCATTCCAGGCGAAACGCGCCTCATATTTGCGCCCAGCGGCGTACAGGGCGTCGCCGAGATGCTCGTTGATCTCAGCCTGTGCGGGATCGGCCGCCGCGGCGCGTTGCAGCGTCAGGATCGCCTGGCTCAGCTTGCCCCGCTTATATTGCGCCCAGCCGAGCGAATCGGTGATCGAGGCGTCGTCGGGCGCCCGGCGGCTCGCCTCGGCGATGAGCGCCTCGGCTTCGTCGAGCTTCTGCCCGCGCTCCAATCGCGCATAGCCGAGATAATTGAGCACCGTGGGGTTCTCGGGCGCCAGCCGATACGCCAGTTCAAGCGCGCTTTCCGCCTGGGGCCACATCCCGGCCTGCTCGAGTGCGGCCCCCCGCAGCAGATGCACGGACCATAGCTCCGGTCCCGCCCCACCCGACTGCAGCGCCGACACCGCGCTGTCATAGGCCGCCGCGGCCTCGCCGTGACGCCCCATGGCGTCCAGCACATCGCCAAGCCGCAGCCAATCGCCCGCCTGCTTGTCATTCGACGCGACGAAGGCGCGGGCGCGCGCCAAGGCTTCTTCCTGCCGGTCGGCGCCCAGCAGCACCCGCATCTCGGCATCACGCATTTCGCCTGCGAACGGAGAGCTGTCGGGAATGCTGCGCAGGATGGACAGGGCATCGGCGCCGCGCCAGCTGCGGTCGAGCAGCAACGCCGTCAGCAGCGCGGCCTGCTCGCTACGCGGGTCGGCATAGCGCGCCACCTGGGCCAGACTGAGCGCAAGGCTGCGGCCCTCTTCCCCGTCGAGGCTGACGGCAAGCGCGGTCAATAGTTCGGAATAGCCTTGCGTCGCCGTCGCGATCAGCGGCCGCGGCCTGCGTTCTGCGGCAAGGGTCGAGGCGGCCGCGCGCAGGGTCGAGTCCCGTCCGGTAAGAAGGGTAAGGCCGGCCTCGCGCTCGCCGGCCGCGGCAAGGCCGGTAGCGAAGGCGATGCGAAGGCGGTTGGAACGACCACGCGCGGCGGCTAGCGCCGGCTGGATGAATGGTTGCGCTTCCGAAGAGCGGCCGGCGGCAAGCAGGATCAGCGCCTTTTGCTCGGGCACCAGCCCGGCCAGCGGCGCGTCGGCGGCGACGCCGTCCAGCAGCCGCACCGCTTCTTTCCAGCGGCGTCGCTCAGCGAGGATCCAGGCGCCCACTAACGGGGCCATGAACGCGATCTGCTGCGGATACTCCGTCTTGGCCGACGAACGGGTCTGCAAGTATTGGCTGATCCGCAGCAATTGCGCTTCGACCGGCAGGCCGGCGGCGGGTTGCTGGCCGATCAGACGCAAGGCGAGCGGCATGTCGCCGCCGACGATCGCTTGGCTCAGCGCGCGCCGTGCCATGCTCCGATCGCCGGGATCGGCTGCCGCAAGGCTGGCATAAAGCATGGCCGCCCGGCGGGCATCGCCGGCATCGGCGGCCGCCCGCGCGGCGACAAAGGTCGCAGCACCGGACCTCAGGAAATCCACCTGCTCGCGCCCCGGTGCCGCTCCAACCGGAGCCGCGATCAACGCGAGTGCAATCGTCAGACTACATGTTCGGATAATTGGGCCCACCGCCGCCCTCCGGGGTCACCCAGTTGATGTTCTGGCACGGGTCCTTGATGTCGCACGTCTTGCAGTGGACGCAGTTCTGCGCGTTGATCTGCAGCTTGGGCGCGCCGCCCTCCAGCACATATTCGTAGACCCCAGCCGGGCAATAACGCTGCTCAGGGCCATCATATTCAGGCAGGTTGACCCGCGTCGGAATGGTCGCATCCTTGAGCTGAAGATGGACCGGCTGGTCTTCCTCGTGATTGGTGTTTGACAGGAAGACGCTCGACAATTTGTCGAAGCTGATCACGCCGTCGGGCCGCGGGTAGTTGATCGGCGGGGCGATATCGCGGCGCCACAGGGTTTCGTGATCGGGATGATGCTTCATCTCGAACGGCAGCCGAAGGCCGAGGTGCCGAAGCCACATGTCGGTCCCAGCGACCAGAGTGCCGATGGTGGCGCCGAGCTTGGCGACCGCCGGCTCGGCATTCTTCACCTTGCGCAATTCCTCGCCGATCCAGCCGTTTCTGACCGACGGCTCATACTCGGCGAGAACATCGCTGCGGCGATCAGCAGCGATCGCGGCAAAAGCGGCGTCGGCGGCCAGCATGCCCGATTTCATCGCGGTATGCGTGCCCTTGATCCGCGGCACGTTCACGAAGCCGGCCGAACAGCCGATCAGCGCCCCGCCCGGGAAAGCGAGCTTGGGAATGCTCTGCCACCCGCCCTCGTTGATGGCGCGCGCGCCATAGGACACGCGCCGTCCGCCTTCGAGCAGGGGACGGATCGCCGGATGCTGCTTGTAACGCTGCATTTCGTCGAACGGCGACAGGTGCGGGTTCTTGTAGTTGAGCGCGACGACGAAGCCGATCGACACCTGGTGGTTGTCCTGGTGGTAGATCCAGCCCCCGCCCCACGCATCGTCGAGCGGCCAGCCCTGGGTGTGGATCACCGTGCCGGGCTTATGCTTGGCCGGATCGATGTCCCACAATTCCTTGATCCCGATGCCGTAGACCTGCGGCTGACAATCGGCTTCGAGATCGAACTGCTTCTTCAATTGCTTGGTCAGGCTTCCGCGCGCCCCTTCGGCGAAGAAGGTGTAACGGGCGTGGAGCTCCATGCCCGGTTGGTAATCGCCCTTGTGGCTGCCATCGCGGGCGATGCCCATCGCGCCGGTCGCGACGCCCTTGACCGAGCCGTCGTCGTTGTACAGCACCTCGGCGGCCGGGAAGCCGGGGAAGATCTCAACGCCAAGCTCTTCGGCCTTGCCGGCAAGCCAGCGGCACAGGTTGGCGAGACTGCCGGTGAAGGTGCCCTTGTTGTCGAGAAAGCTCGGCATCATCAGATGCGGCAGGTTGAATTTCTTAGACCTGGTCAACACCCAGTGGTGATTGCTGGTGACCGGCACGCGGCCGAGCAGGCAGCTGTCATCCTCGCGCCAGTCGGGAAGCAATTCGTCGAAGCTGCGGGGATCGATCACCGCGCCCGACAGGATGTGAGCGCCGACTTCCGATCCTTTTTCAAGGATGCAGACACTGAGCTCGCGCCCGACCTCGTTCGCCAGTTGCTTCAGCCGGATCGCGGCGCTCAGGCCGGCCGGCCCCGCGCCCACGATGACGACATCATATTCCATCGACTCCCGGTCGCTCATCGCTTCGCTCAAGTCCTTCTTTTCGTTCGGCCCGGACTTGGCCTCCGCCGCTACTTCCGTCAATGGCCGCAAGGTCTATGGTGAACGCGATGAGCGAGCGACTGGAGCCGAACGATCTGACCCGGGCGGAGGCGATGAGCCTGCTCGCGTGGTGGGTCGAGGCGGGCGTCGATGTCGCCGTGCAGGACGAGCCGCGCGACTGGCGGGTGCGCGCCGCGCCGCCGCCCGCGCTTCCGCCCGAGCCGCTCGACGTTCCAGCCCCCCAGCCTCCACGGCCGACCAACGGCGGGACGCTGCCCACCACGCTCGACGCCTTCCACGCGCATCTGGCCGAAAGCGCCGATCTTCCCCTGTTCCGCGCCGGTGCCGCGCGAGCGCTGCCGCATGGACCGGCCGGCGCCGAACTGATGCTGCTGACCGGCATTCCCGGACCCGAGGATGTCGCGGAAGGCAAGCCGCTCGGCGGTCCGGCAAGCAAACTTGCCGAGCGGATGCTGCGCGCCGTGGGCCTGGCGCCGGACGAAGCCTATGTCGCGGCGCTGACCTGCTTTTCGGGCACGGGCACGCGCTTCACGAACGCCGACAGCGCAGCTTGCCGCGACACGGTGCTGGCGCAGATCGCGCTGGCCGCGCCCAAGCGTCTGCTGCTCCTCGGCGACCAGCCTGCAAAGCTGCTGCTCGGTCAGCCGATGACGACCGCACGCGGCAAACTGCACCGCATCGGGGGTGTGCCGACCGTGGTCACCTTCCCACCGCGCCACTTGCTCGCCAACAATGGTCACAAGGCGCTCGCCTGGGCCGACCTCCAGCTGATCATGGGTGAATGACCTTGTTCTTGTCCGCTTTCGCGTCCGTGCTGTTTGTGTCCTCGGTTCAGCCTACCACCCCGCCCGATGATCCGCTCGCGCCGATCGAGGAACCGCACGAGGCGCAGCCGACGCCTCCCACGCCGGCAACCCCTGCTGCGCCGGTAGTCCCGGTGCTGGTCGTCCCCAAGGATTGGCCCGGTGTCTTCGCCGCCATCCTCTCCAGCCAATGGGCCGCTGCCGCGGCGGGGATCGATGCCCTGCCCGCGTCGCCGCTGAAGCCGCTGGCGCGCGCGCAGCTGTACACCGCCAAGGGATCGCCCCCGGTGACGGCGCAGCAGGTCCTCGACCTCCTCGCCGAAGCCCCGGAATTGCCGCAGGCCGAGCAGCTCCAGCGCCTCGCCATCGCCCGCGGCGCGTTGGCGACCCCGCCGCTCCCCCGCCGCGCCGCGCTGGTCCCGATCGGCTCCGCGCCGCGGCGCGGTCGGGCGAGCCCGGTCACCGGCGAACCCGCGGTCGATCGGCTGCGCAAGGCGATGGAGCCGCTGGTCAAGGTCGACGATGCGGCCGGCGCGGAAGCCCTGCTCACCGCATCCTTGCCGTCGATCAGCGCCGAAGCCCGCGCCGAACTCGGCCAACGGGTAGCGTGGATTTACTACGTGCGCGGCCAGGATGCCGAAGCGCGGCGCATGGCGGATTTGGCACGCAGCGCCTACACCCCGCCGCCGCCCCCGCCCGCACCGGTCGTGGTTCTGCCACCGCCAAGCGATCCGCTTGCCCCCGGCCAGATGACCGCGTCGGCGCCGGCCCCGCTCCCGCCGCTTCCGCCGCCCAGCATCTCGGTCACGCGAGCCCCGACCGGCCCTTGGGCGCAGCAGGCCGAATGGGTCAGCGGCCTCGCCAGCTGGCGGATGAACGATTGCAACACCGCGTCGCGCGCGTTTCGTGAAGTCGGTGAGCGCTCGCGGGAGGCGAGCCTTGCCGCAGCTGGTTATTATTGGGCGGCCCGCGCGGAAATGGCCTGCCGCCGTCCGGCCGCGGTCCAGCCCCTGCTGCGCCTCGCCGCCCGCGATGGTGAGAATTTCTACGGTCTGCTGGCGCGCCGCACCCTGGGTCAGGAAACCCGGCTCAGCCCGCTCGATCTTGGCCCCGCGGCCAATATCGCCCGCCTGCCCAACGTGGCGCGCGCAAACGAGTTGGTCCGCATCGGGGAGCGCGATCTCGCGGGCGAACTGCTTCGTCACCAAGCCCGGATCGGCACGCCCGCCGAACAATCCGCGCTGGTCGCCACCGCCGCCCGGCTCGAGCTTGCCGCCACCCAGCATTTCCTCGGCCACTTCGGCCAACCGGGCGCTCGGGTCGCGGCCGCTGCGCGCTATCCCGCCCCGCGCTGGGCGCCGCGTGAAGGGTGGCGGATCGATCCGGCGCTGGCGCTGGCCCACTCGCTACAGGAATCGTCCTTCCGCGCCGAAGCTGTCAGCCAGGCCGGTGCGGTCGGCCTGATGCAGGTGCTTCCCTCGACCCGCGATCTCATCGTTCGTGCTCGCGGCCTGCAGCCCGGCGATTTGCGCGATCCGGCGGTGAACATGGGCTTCGGCCAGGCCTGGATCGAATGGATGCGCAGCCATCCCGCGACCGGCGGGCACCTGCCGAAGGTGATCGCCAGCTATAATGCCGGCCCGCTTCCCGTCGGGCGCTGGCAGGTCAACGATCGCGGCGACCCGTTGCTGTGGATCGAATCCATGCCGTTCTGGGAAACGCGTTTCTATGTCCCCGCGGTGATGCGTAACCTGTGGGTGTATGAAGGCTTCTCAGGGCAGCCGACGACGACGCTCTCCGAACTGGCGCAGCATCGCTGGCCGACGTTCCCGGTTCGGCGCTGATCAGTTCCGGAACAGAAAGCCGGGCCAGCGCATCTGCGTTCCGCGCTTGATGCGCCGCTGATCGTCCTCGAACGCAAGCCTTTGTTCCTCCGCCATGCTCGGGCGAAGCACAGGATCTTGCGGCCGCTCGTTCTGGGAAAAGTCTTTCTTCTCCATGGCATGGTAATAGCATCGGACGATGACGGCTTGCCGGCACTTATGTTGCGTCTTGATGTCCGTGTTCTTGCTTCGTTCTCGCCAGCGCGTAAGATTGCAGCATGGCTGTCGAGTCGATCCAGGGGCGCGGGGCCACCCGCAATGCCGTGCCGACGCGCTTCAACCTGCCCGAGCGTCTGGTCGAGGGTGACTGGCTCGACGAGGTGGAAGCGCTCGACGGTGTCACCCAGCGCCGAACCACGATCACGGTAGAGCGGCCAAAGTCGATCCTCACCCGCAACAGCTCTCCCGACATCGGCTTCGATCGCTCGGTCAATCCGTATCGCGGGTGCGAGCATGGCTGCATCTATTGCTTCGCGCGGCCGACCCACGCCTACCATGACCTGTCGCCCGGCGTGGATTTCGAAAGCCGCCTATTTATTAAACCCGACGCCGCCAAGCTGCTTCACGCCGCCTTGTCGCGGCCGGGGTATGAGGTCGCGCCGATCGCGCTCGGCACCAACACCGATCCTTATCAGCCGATCGAAGGGCGGTTTCGCATCACCCGCTCGATCATCGAATTGCTGACCGAGACGGGCCACCCCTTCACCATCACCACCAAGTCCGACCGCGTGTTGCGCGATCTCGATCTCATCGCGCCGGCCGCCCACCGCGGGCTGGCGGCGGTGGCGCTGTCGGTCACCTCGCTCGATCCCGCGATCAGCCGCACCCTCGAACCCCGCGCGCCCGCCGGGCGAAAGCGGATCGCCGCGATACAGCGCCTCCAAGAAGCTGGCGTGCCGACCCTGCTCGCCGTCGCGCCGATTGTGCCGCAGATCACCGATCACGAGCTCGAGCGCATTGTCGCGGCTGGCGCTGCGGCCGGTGCCCGCGCCGCCTTTTACCTCCCCGTCCGCCTGCCGCACGAGGTCGCGCCGCTGTTTCGCGCCTGGCTCGACGATCATTATCCCGACCGCGCGGCGAAGGTGATGGCGACCATCCAGTCGATGCGCGGGGGCAAGGACAATGACCCCAATTTCTTTACCCGGATGCAGGGTCAGGGCCCGTGGGCCGATCTTCTCCGCACCCGCTTCGCCGCGGCGACCCGCAAGGCGGGGCTGGGAACCGGTCGGCTTACGCTCCGCCGCGATCTGTTTCGGGCGCCCGAGGGACGGCAGATGCGGCTGCTCTGAACCTTGCAATGTAGGACCGCGGCTGATCTATTTCTGGCGGTGATCGTCCTTCCGCCGCGCCGTCGCTTCACCATAGCGACCGTCCCGCCCTGGGACGAAGTGGACGAAGTGGACTCAATGGCAATTTTCCGGTGCCGCGGGTGGCCGCGATCTTGCTCCCACCGCCGACCGGCCTACAGCAACGCCATGCGTATCCTTCTTGCCGGCCTGCTCGCCGCGACCGCCCTTCCCGTCACCGCTCAGCCGACGCAGGACCCCGATGCCCGCATCGCCGCCCTGCGCACCGACGCGCTGAGCGACGACATGGCTTGGCGGATCACCGAAGACCTCACCACCGAGGTCGGCCAGCGGCTCGCCGGAACCGAAGCCGAAGCGCGCGCCCGCGCCTGGGCCGTCCGCCGGCTGACCGCCATGGGATTCGCCAAGGTTCGGATCGAGGACTTCCCCATGCCGGTCTGGCAACGCGGCCGCGAAAGTGCCGAGCTTGTCGGCCCCTATCCGCAAAAGCTGGTCGTCGCCGCCCTCGGCAACAGTGCCGCGACCCCAGCGAGCGGAATTACGGCCGAGGTCGTCAACTTTCCCGATGTCGAGGCGCTGCGCGCCGCGCCGACCGAGCAGGTACGCGGCAAGATCGTCTATATCGGCCATGCCATGCCGCGGACCGAGGACGGCAGCGGCTACGGCGTCTTCGGTGCCCCGCGCCGGCAAGGCCCCACCGTCGCCTCGCAAAAAGGCGCGATCGGGATCGTCATCCGCTCAATTGGCACCGACCGTGAGCACCGCAACCCGCATACCGGGGTCATGAACTTTGCCGATGGTGCGACCCCCATTCCCGCCGGCGCGCTGTCCAATCCCGATGCCGATCAACTCGAACGCATCCTCGCCCGTGGCCAGCGCCCGACCCTCCGGCTGACGCTGGAATCGACCGTGAACCAAGGCCGCTCGGGCAATGTCATCGCCGAAGTGCCCGGGCGCGATCCCAATGCCGCGCCCGTTCTCGTCTCCTGCCACCTCGACAGCTGGGATCTCGGCACCGGCGCGCTGGATGACGCCGCGGGCTGCGGCATTGTCACCGCCGCGGCCAAACGGATCATGGACGCCGGCATGCCCGCCCGCCCGATCCGCATCGTCTGGTTCGGCGCGGAGGAAGTCGGCCTGTTCGGTGGGCTCGATTACCGCGCGAAATACGGCAAGCAGCCGCACCATGCGATCATGGAAAGCGACTTTGGTGCCGACCGCATCTGGAAGGTCGACAGCCGCCTGGGCAAAGAGCGCGAAGCCGAGGCCAGGCGTCTTCAGCGCATGCTCCAGCCGCTTGGCATCGTTCCCGGCAGCTTGACCGAGACGGAGGGCTCCGACATCGGGCCGATGGTCGCCGACGGTCTTCCCGGCGCGGCGCTGTCGCAGGACGGCACCCGCTATTTCGACATCCACCACTCGCCCGACGACACAATGGCGGTGGTCGACAAGAAGCAGATGCAGCAGAACGTCGCGGCCTGGACGACGGCGGTCGCGGTCCTCGCCGGGCCGGTCGAAGCCCGCCCGCAACCGACCCGTCGCCGCGCGCGCTGATGCGTTCGCGGTCGTCAGCGCTGCTAGCCCTCGCCGCGCTGACGGCTGCCTGCTCGCCCGGCAACAGCAACGACGATGTCCAGCCGCTTCCCGAGCAATCGGCCGACAGCGCGAACGCCCTGATGGCGGAAGCCGAACGTGCATCGGCCAATGCCGCGGCGCGCGCGGAAACCGAGCGGCTTCCTGCTCGTTCTGCAAGCGAAACCGTCAACGAGGACACGCCATGATCCGCAAAGCTGCTCTGATTGCTCTTCCCCTGGCGCTTGCCGCCTGCAACGTCGAACGCGATCCCGGCAACGACACGACCTCGATCACCGTCAACGACCAGAAGATCGAAGGCGCGGTCGATGGCGTGGGCAATGCGCTCGAGGATGCCGGCCGGGAAGTGAAGGACGCGGCGGACCGGGCGGCTCCAGCGGTCAAGGATGCGGCGCGTGACGTCGGCGACGCCGCCAACCGCGCCGGCGACAAGATCGAAGCTGGCGCCGAAGGTGCTGCCCGCGGCGTGCGCGAGGAAAGCCGCGACAACACCCCGCCCGCGAACAACCAGTAAATGGTGGGCCCGGAGGGATTCGAACCCCCAACCTGGCCGTTATGAGCGGCTGGCTCTACCGTTGAGCTACAGGCCCCGCGCCGCCTCTAGACAAGTGCGGCGCGGCGGCCAAGCACCTCAGCTAGGTGTGGCGTCCGCGCAAACCCTCTGCTAGGCGGCCTCCCAAGTCGGGGAGTGGCGCAGCCTGGTAGCGCGTCTGCTTTGGGAGCAGAGGGTCGCAGGTTCGAATCCTGTCTCCCCGACCAACTGCCGAAAACGTTGATTTTCTGCGATTCGGGATCGGTCACGTGTGACACTCGGAGTGACACTTCGTGAGACACCAGCGTTTGAATTCGACGCAATTAGCTGAGCGTGCCACGGTCTAGAGCACTCGGACCAAGCAGTCGCGGCAGGGCGCTCTCGATTCGAAACTGCTCGAAGTCCCGGAGGTGGCATCCGGGACGTGCGCTATAGCTTTCGTCTGTGTAGAAATAGAGATGGAGGCGGTTCGCTGGCTTTTGTTGAGCCGCAAGCTCGAACTCAGAGTGGGTCAGGAGCCATACAGCGTCGTGCTCAAGACTTACGAGACCAACTAGCTCAGCCGGGCTGTCTGATCGAAGCCACCAATCTAGTGTCGGCGCACCTTTGCCGCCAGAGGGCTTCCGCTGAAGGCAAGTTTTCACCTGAATTGTCACGGGCCGACCCAACGGCGCCGAGTAGGCAACAAGATCAACACCGGAGTCGGTTGTCATAACCGCAGAGTCGATGCCACTTCTTAGAAGGCGATATTGGATCAGGAGCACGCCAGAGGCTCCTATCTGCGCAGTCGTCAGCATGCACCCATCCAATAGCTCAAAGAGGCTCCTGACGCGGTAATCTGCCAGCTAAGCTTACCACGTCGAGCATATGGCGGTCCCAAGCGAGGCATCAACGCTTACTTTGCGAGCTGGTAATGAGCTTGTCTCCGCTTACTCGAGCCAGAGCCAAGTCGTTACTTCATGCCCGCCGAGATCTTTCGTTCTGTGTCGGATTTTTGGGCTGACTCCCAGATGACGTCGGAAGGATACCTGCGGTGCAGCTCCCTCAATGCAAGCCCCACGTTAGATTCTTCACTAGAAACGTGCACGACTAAAGTGTCGATCGCGCGAGTAAGAGGGATCATCAACCATTTCTTCGCGTAGCTCAACGCAGTGTCCCCTTCGTCAAAGAACAGGTCACCTCTAGATTCGTCGGAGATATCGGCATTCTTCAGTTTGTGCTCATAGAATTGGTCAAGCCCAAAGCAGACTACAGTCCAGCCCTCTAGACCCCGGCAAGACTCGTATTGCACAATGCGATACTGACTTACTGACGTGGGATAGGCTTCTCTGTTCTCTGGGTCGACCGCGTCCCAGACATCATAACCCCACTGCCGCATCTTCTCTGCGACCACTGAGCACTTGCGCCCGTCCACTCCAGAGACGACCCAGGAAGGGGGGACGCATGTAAGTATATCTATCGCCTCGTTGCCGTCCTTTTTTGCAGCGTCAGTAAGCTTCCTGTAGAGATCCTCGGAAAGTCCGTCGCCGCTAACGACGATGACTTTCCCTCCCTGCGCTTCGTGGACTGGCTCGAGCCTCCAATGACTGAAGTCGATTTCATCGGCGAAATGCGTAACAGCTTGGCAGAGAGATGCCTTGAGCCTCAAACTCTTATGTAGCGGCACGACTTGGGAGCCAATCCCCTTGGTGCCTTGGCGCCAATCCGTAACCTCAGTCCCGCGGACGAGCTGATCGACACCATCAGCTATCACAAACCTCTCAGCCCCGTATAAGCGATAGAGTAGATCGCGCTCGTTTGCGGGCCAGTCTTGGCATTCGTCTATGAGGACAAGATCCCACCGGAGGTCAGCGCTGTAACGCTCCTTTGCCAACTCGATATCGGACGCTGTGATGGCTCCGCTTTCGATCATCTCAAGAGCTTGCTGTTTGTATAATTGATAGTTCTCGAGGAAGTCAGACTGTTCCTTTTCAATGATCTCCAGCGATGAGAGCCAACGATGCATGAAACTGTAGATGCTATTTATGGTCAGGCTCTGTCCCCCGACCACCTGTTTGGTTCCCAATAGCTTAAGTAGGCGATGAATATCGGCCATCAGCGCCTTATTATATGTGAGTATAAGGACTCGCAGCCCAGCGGCGGTGTAGGACTGATACGCTAGTTGTAAGAGCCTGACAGTCTTGCCTGTTCCTCCACGGCCTCTGAATATCAGAAGCTGACTACCAAGCTTGTCCATATATTGCTGTCGGTCGAGAACAGACCGAGTAATCCCCTCGAGCTTCTTGCGGTCGATTCTTGAAGCCTGGAGCTCTTTTGAAAATATCTCGGTCACGCCTCGGATTGCAGCACGCCCAAAGAAGGTTGCCACGTCCTTGCCGTGATTATCTCCCCCATCCATCAGCGCACACTTCTCTAAGAAGTCGCGCCAAGTTACATCCATACCGATGATGTTAGAGGTTGCCTGAGGCAGACTCGCCGTGTTCATACGGGTCAGCCAAATGAGATTGATGATCCATGGCGGGCGGGGCCGCTTCGGCTGGTTCTTTATGTAGTTTCTGAGTGAGAACTTCTGCGACTCACTCTGAGCTGTGACGTCGTGCAACTCGCCATTGTAACGGACAGAACACTTAGCACCCTGAAATTCAATTTGATGAGGCTGGTGCCCTTTAACCTCTATCGTGACACAAAGTGACTGAACTTTGCGCCCTCGGGAGGTAGTGAACTTTCTGTCGGCACCTCTAAAGTCGCCGTAGAATACTAGGAGATCTATGTCTCTGGTCTTCTGCCCAAAGCACTGTGCTGAAGGAAAGATCTCAAGACTGACAGCAGTCGAGCTCTCTAGATCGGGATCATACTGGACCGCTAATCTCGCTAGTTGTTGAGCCGCTTCGTGCTCGGCGCTTCGGTCGTCACGAGCGTGTATCTTGATCATGCCCGGCTTATAGAAGCCCCCACTCAGAAAAGGGTTAATAGCGGCGCATCGGACCACTCTGCTGCAACCTAGAACGTTGCTTGCGCCTTCCTGGGCAGGTTGCAGATTCAGAGACGGGCTCGCTTAGCCAGCGACGTGCGATCGTTGGGTCAGATTCTAGGAACGATAACGCCACGCCGAATATAATCCCCACACATGGTGCGGAGTCCCTCAGCCTCATCATCCATATTCATCACGAGACGATCGGGCCATTGCGCTACAAGGATGAATGTCTTGCCGTTGTAGCCGCCCATTCGGTTCTTCGCGTTAACAGTACCGCAAGTGAGAGCGAACATCACCTTCGTCTCCACCTTCCTGCCGGTGGCATCAGGCAGCCTCTCGGTCGCTTCTTGAAGAACCGTGCTGTAGTTCCACACGATCTTAGCCGAGTCAGGATCGACCAGCGCATCGAGAACCCTGGGGTTTACGTTCGTCTCGAGCCACTCAGGAGTGAGTTCAAGAACAGGAGGGTCGAGCTTCTCTTGTGCGAGAGCATCCGACGCCAAGAACAGGGAGGAAAGGGTGAGCAGCACGCGATACATATGGAAACCTTCGCAACTGATTTAGACCGGCCTGATTAGCGGACCGAAGCCACTCTGTCGGAGGCTGACCTTTAGATTTCCTTGCGGCAATCTGCACATCTAATCGCTTATTTGCGTAGACAACCGGGTGCTGGCCACTCGATGCTTATCAAGCCTCGGAAAAGTCAGCACATATTCTGTAGCCAGTGGATGGCAGAACCAGTCGACTTCGCCGAGCGCGAGAAAACCATGACTTTTCACTACCGGCTTCGATCGAGATTTTGCGCCCCGCTGGTGGATGGGAAAGGCGTAAACGACGCGCCTAACAGGCATCACCCGGGTCAAGCATGCACGGGACTTCTAGGACATCTCTTGACAGTCTGCACGGCTTGCATGGGGGCGGCGCGAGATTTTCACGAAGCATTGAGGTCCTATTCGGACCCCGGCCGCTCGTGACACAACGACTTACCATTTTCATGCAAGCTGAGACCAGCTTACCATCCGCATGCAAGGTGCAGTGGACAAGCTCACCGCTCGGTGCTGCGCTCAGTCGGCTGTAAGGCTCTGTAGACGCTGGCACGGCCGATCCCGAGCTTCCTGGCTATCTCGGCACCCCCAAGACCTTGATCGCGCAGAGAACGCACTGAAGCGGCGTCTACCGTCGGCTTGCGGCCTTTGTAGACACCGGCAGCTTTGGCCTTCGCGATTCCTTCCATCTGACGCTCACGGCGAAGACCTGTTTCGAATTGAGCGAACACACCGAGCATCTGGAAGAATACGGTTCCTGCCGCCGTGGAGGTGTCAACCGGCTGATCGGTTGCGCGTAGAAAAGCTCCCTTGTCTTTCAAAGTTGAAGCGATCTTTTCGAGGTCCGCGACGGAGCGGGCAAGACGGTCGATGCGGGTCACCATCAGGGTGTCACCGCCCCGAATGAAATCGAGCAGAGTGGTCAACTCGGTTCGCCCATCCAAGGTCGTGCCGCTCTTCTTTTCTGAACGTATAATGGTGCAACCAGCTGCCCGAAGCGCCGCCTCCTGGATTGCACAGTCCTGATCCTCAGAGGAGGCGCGAGCGTAGCCGTAGGTGCTAGTCATGCAATGATCTCCGATGTCTCGATAGCGTCTAGACCATAGATATCGCATGTCTCAAAACTCAGAGTTAAACTCTATTGAGACGCAATCGGCGCCTCACATGAATGTCTCGCTAAGGTATACTCGCGAAGACAGCCTATCACGCAGTTGCCAAAGCGCTTAGGCTGCCAGGCTGACGCCGTTGCTGCGCATCGGCATCGATGGACAAAGGCACGTGCCTTGGGGGGCGCGACAACGATCTGCCGGAACATTGCATGGTGTAGGATAGATGATCTCATATAAGAACGCCGCTGTTGCGGATGAGGCTGCCCGCTGGCGGGAGAAAGCAGACACTTACCAGGTTAGTGGCAGCCAACAGAGCCTGTCATTGCAAGACGTCCTCGACGTGCACTTCGTGATTGTGGACATGTTTTATGGTCAATCAGGAGGTCTAGGGGGAGTGGGGCCAAAGGACCTCGGACTCCTCAGTTCGGCTGTAGCTCGACAGGATAGCTCTTTTGGTGGATCTGCACGGTGGGACTCTCTTGAAGAAAAGGTCGCCACTCTTCTGTATGGAATTGTGCTTAATCACCCTTTCCACGACGCCAACAAAAGAACTGCTTTCTTGGCGGCCTTATACCAGCTTCAATCCTCCGGTCGTTATATCAAGGTTAGCGCGGAGTTATTCGAAAACTTCTTAGTGTCGGTTGCGGAAAGGTCTTTTCGCAAGATGGAGAAGTATCAGCGGACTTTCAAGGATACTGAAGATGCAGATGTCATGTATATCGCTCATGTGATTAGAGGAATCACTAGGCATGTAGATAGAAGAGACTATAATATAACTTTTCGCGAGTTGGACAGGGTGTTGAAGCGTTTTGACTATTGCCTTAATAACCCTCAAGGAAATTACATAGATGTTTGCCGCCTTGATGGAAACGATGCCGGTCACAAGGTATGCCAGATTGGCTTCCCGAGTTGGTCAAAGCAGGTCACCCGACAAGGCATCAAAACTATACGCCAAGCCACCAACCTTGACGTCTTGAACGGAGTTGACTCGCAGGTCTTCTTTAAGGATGTCGAGCCAGTCAGCCAGCTACTGGCTCGCTATCACGAGCCCCTAGTCCGACTAGCAGACCGATAGGTAGTTGGAGAACGCAACAACCAACTCTGTCCGGTGCCTAGTTCGCTCGCACGTGGGTCACGTGCGGCGGCGGAATGAAGATGCGTGGCATACATCTTTTGCACCTTCGAGATTGGACGACAGTCCTGCCACTCAGCTCACGCAGGCAAACAGAATAAGCCACCAGGCTCAGGCGACGTCGGGATGGGCAGTCGTAGCTGATGGCATGGGAGGTCATCCGGCGGGTGATGTCGCTAGTCGCACCGTTGTAGACTTTGTTGGCAGCTCCGCTCCAGCCCTAATGAATAAACAAGAGATCGAAAGGTGCATAAGCGTCGCAGATCACATTCTGCACTCAGCGAGCTCTAGGGACCCGAACTTACGCGGCATGGGATCAACGGTCGCAGGCATCATCAAGCACGGAAGCAAAGCGCTGACTTTCAATCTTGGAGACAGCCGGATCTACCGTTTCTCCAGCGGAGCCTTAGAACGATTGAGCAGCGACCACACTGATGCCACTGGAGCCCTCACCAGATACCTCGGTGGCTTCACCCCAGCGAACCAAGCGAGGCTCGCGCCACATATGGTCGAGATCATGGTGGCTGTCGGCGATAAGCTACTCATTTGCACCGATGGCCTCACAAGGGGCCTCACGGACACCGACATCGCATCTTTCATCCAGTCGGAACGAGCCGCAGACGACTTGCTAGAAGCAGCTCTATGCAAGGACGGTTCGGACAACATAACATTCGTGCTGTTGGACTTTCTCTCTGATCAACAAGCGTAACGTCTTCAGGTATACTCCCCCAGACAGGGACTAGTGCTCGCTATCAGCCTTTCGACGCGAACTTGTGTAACGAGTTGGATTTATTCGACGTTAGCGTCTGGTCGGCCAGCCATGAGCGCGCTGATCCAGGCAAGCGCCAAATCCCGGCTACGGTAGCTATTCCACTTCGCGATTTCCTGCCGCTCAACGGCTGGGAAGGTCGAGTAAATATAGCGGATCTCATCGCGGCTAGTTGCGGAGTTTTCCGGGTCGTAGATGCCGTATAGGATGAAGTAGAGAGCATCGAGCTTGGCTCGCAGTCGAAGCCGACGCTCCTCATCCCAAATGAAAGGCGGCAGCACCTCCCCCGCAGCATCGACGTGGCCTAGGTCGCGGGCAAAGTCGGCTATGTCGTAAGCGGTAAAGGTCAATTCGAGCACAATCTCGCGCACGATCTCCAAGGCGGACTTCGGACCGAATGCCCGCGCATATGAGGCTGGCGATATGATCGGAAGCTGCTCAAGGATATACTTGTTCAGATTGCGGCTCTGAATCTTGTTCCTCGCTATGTAGTCGAGAGGTATCGAGGCAAGATTGGCCAACAAGAGCGCCGCGTCAGATGCTCCTAGTCCATCAAGCAGTGGGATCTTGTTTCCGGTACCTACGCGCGGAATCATGCATGCGACGACCGACCTAGCGTTGTTAGTGTTGCAGATGTCATTGAAGCCGATGGCGTAACCGTTTTTGAGCCCTGCAATGTCATTTTCGCGGACCCAATATCGAGGCGTAGTCACAAAATTGATGTCTTGAAGTTCCTCAAGTGAAGATCTTATCGCTTGCCCCTGCCCGCTTACCGACCCCTTCGGCGTCTCAATCGAAGCGTATCGATGATTGAAAAGCTGCACGCTCTTACCTTCGTAAAGAGGCAACCATGCTCCTTCTGCGCTCTCGAACCTGCTTCCGCCAGTTGACCACGCTCCGTGCTGTTCTTTCAGTTCCTCCAAGGTTGCAAAGGCATCGCTGTCATTCGTCATGTGAAACATGGTTGCGTAATCACAAGCCCAATCGCTCCGCTCTCCCTGACCTGACTTACGCACAAAAACATCGACCCGTTTATAGACTTCAGCAGTGAGCTTGGCGTCACGCTTTGATCGGAGGACAGGGATAGTGCCTGTGTTCGGATTCAAGGCGAGCAACATCGGCGCGCTCAACTCGAAGGTGTCATCGGGTTCGGGTAGCGCGTGAAGCTTTACTGCATAACGAAAGCTATCGAATGATCGACCGTTGTTCGAGGCGATCAGCACCGTGGGCTGATCTTCGGCATGCACATCCTTGAAGAGCCACTGGCGCCTATTCTCAAAGGATATGAATGCCTTGAGCTGCTTGGACTCGGCAATCGCGGAGATGTAAGGTGCGTTGGTCTTGTCCATCCCAATACCAATTGGGGTAAGCAATCCTATCATGCCTCCCGGCCTCGCGATGCTATGTGCTCTTTCGACAAAGAGGCTGTAGAGGTTGATGTCACCCTTCCCCAGTAAAGGGTAGTGTCCTCCCTTTCGCGCAACTCGTAAGGCGGTAAGCGCACGCTCATTCGCAATTTGATAATCATTGAAGAGCGGGTCGCCAGATCGCTCCAAAGCTTTGACGATTCTTTCTCGGTCAGCTGCCTTTGATTTCTGCGCTATCGCAGGTCGGCGCGCGGCGAACCACTCGACTTTCTGAAGTTTCATGCGATCCCATGGGGGGTTCCCAATCACAGCGTCGAAGCCGCCATCGCGCTCCTTTTTGGTCCAGCTCTTCCAAACGCCTGGAAAGGCAATCTGCCAATTGAAGAAACGCTCTTCTTCGATCAGCTTGCGCGCCTCGCGCCAGATCACATGGAAGCGCTCCGCCTCTTCTTGCCTCGATCGGACCGCTTCGGGTTCCTTCTTGCCTCTGGCGATCGGCAGCGGATCTCCGAAGCCTCCATCGAGCCACTGAGTTACCAGCGGTCTCTCCTCCCGCGGTAGATCCAGCCAGTCGATCGCGTGCACGAAGCTTACAAAGCTGTCGAACGGTCCAGTCTGAAACTCGATGTCTTTCCACATATCAGCGCTGGCATGGACTTCTGCTACTTCAGCGTCAGTCAACGCCTCGATACGCTGCATTTGAGAAGCCTGCCGCTCGGCATTCCTGAGCTCCTCGATATACAGCAGTTCGCCCGCCTTGCCCGCCTTGTCGATCGCGTCGCGAACCCAAAGGCCAAACAGGCTGTCGCCGCAATGCAGGTGGTGATTGATGAAAGAGAGCGGTGCACCAACCGTGAAGGTGTGCAGCCACAACGCGACTTTCGCGAGCTCCACCGCCATCGGGTTCTTGTCCACGCCGTGGATGCAGCGCTTTAAAACCATCCGCTTCACCAGCTGGGGATCGTCGAGTTGCTCTTCAGCAACCGACCAATTCTTCTCCTGCGCATTGTGCCAGATGGTCGAGCGGATCTTCTCGATCTCGATGGCTATCGGGCTCTGATATTCGGTCACCCCTGCCTCGGAGGCAATCTCAACCGCCTTCGCCATAGCCTCGAGTGCAGCGTTGGTAAGCCGGTCAACCAAGCTCACGAGAAAGTGGCCTGAACCCATTGCCGGGTCGCAAACCCTTAACCGAGTGATAGACCTGGCCGGGTCGGCAGCCTCAAGGGCTCGTAGCTTCATGGCTTCGCTGTCATCATTGCGGAGCAAATTCACCGCATTAGCAAAGCCTGCGTAGGCATCTTTAATGAGGGGGGCCAGCGTCTCGTCAATGATGAGCAGCACCAGCTCGTCAGGTGTGTAATAGCTGCCGCTATCCTTGCGCGCGAAGATGTTTGGCTGGATCTCGAACCTGCCATCCACCCGCTTCATTTCGAACTCCAGCAGGCGCTCGTAGATGGAGCCAAGCTGCTGGACTGAGAGGTCACGGTAGTTGATGTATCGGCGCCGACCCTCGCGCTGCTCCCACGAAAGAATGTCTAGCGCTTCGGCCATTACACTGTCGGGTAGGCGGATGACCTTGAGCAGGGGCGTTTCTGAAGCGCTAAAGAGGCCGCCATTATAGGGTGGCAGACCGACTGACGGATCTCCCTTGTCGATCATCATGGCGAGGCTTGAGAAGCGATCCCAGATCGGTGTCGCGACAGTCGAAAAGGTGCCGCTTGCATCCATGCGCGACCCAACATCCTTGCGGGCATCGCGCAAGGCGTAGTCGTCGTATCGAGCGTCCCTCACCGGCAGCAGCCCACGGTCCTCCGCATAGAGGATGAAGAGCAGCCGATAGAGCAGGATCAGCGTCGCGTTTCTGATCTCTTCGAGTTCAGTATCGGCGGGAGCCTTCTCAGCGATTGCCCTGCCGAGTGAGGGGTAGAGCCTAGCGAAGACCAAGTCGGAGAGGTTCTTTGCAACCCGCTCTTCGTAAAACGCGGCTTCGCGGCGCGCTTGGTCATGGAAGCTGGGGGCATCGGCTGCTTGGCGCTCGAAAGCAGAGCGTGAGAACATGGCCGCAAAGACGCGCAGCCAGTGCTCCCGCTCCTCATCCGTGACGGCCGCGTCAAAAACGTCGGGTCCAATCCCGATGATCCGAGCGAGGTCGATCTCAAGATAATCGTCGATCGTAGACCGGGCGCCCGCGTAATAGAGCCGCCAACGCCCACCATTGGTTAGAATGCCCCAGCGCAGATCCCCGCCGGTCAGATCGTCAATGCGCCGCAGATATCGTAGTAGCTGCGTTGAGGGGGTTTCTCGATCGGCCCCGGAGCGTCCTTCGGCTCGGTCTAGCGCACGGCCCCAGCGCTTGCTCTCGATGATTGCGGAGCCGAATGCATAGCGTTTCCATTCCTCCGCGTGCTCGTTCGCGCGTGACTTGGCAGCCTCGTTGATGAACAGAAGGCCATCTGGAACGCTTTCCCGACCGCTGGACGAAAGATTCTGCTGAGTCAGCCACGAAGACCACCCCAGTGCTTCGAGAACGGGCCATACGAGATCGCTCTCCGTGGTGGCCTCATTCGGTCGTGTCGCATGCGGAAACCCAGCCAGAAGTGCTTGCAGACGCTCTCTGAGGGCGATTGCATCGACTTCGCCATACGCAGCGCTGCGTTTGATGCCCTCGACCAGGTAATCCTGTGAAAACAGCGAACCACCTGTGAAGAGCACCGCATCAGTCATTTGGCTGTCTTACGGCCTATGGACGGCCGGTCCAACCCGGTCGGGCAAAAGACAAGCCGCACAGCGAGGTTGCACTACCTTTGCCGCGCCACATCGGACAAGGGCACCACGAAGACCCAACGCCCGGTGCCAGCCTCCACGACCAAGCCTTCGCGAGCAATAGTCAACGCATCCTGCACGACGACTCGCATGAAATCGTTGAGGTGCTTGGGCCTCATCTCCCGCCAGCGCAGCTTATCGGGATCGCCGCCATGTTGAATGACATGCTCCTCGAACAGCTCATGGGCGTCGTCGTGGTTTGCGGCTATCACGTAAGCTTCGATGCAGGTGAGGTCGAAGAACTGGAAGAGGCGCATCACTAGGCCCTACTCGCCACCAGCTACCGGCAGAACGCGGCGACTGACCGGAGTGCACAGAGGTGCAGAGAAGACCCAACCGAGATCTTCGTCATAGTGGAGAACGCCAGATACCCCAAAGGCGAGAGCATCAAGCACTTGAGCTACCTGCTCTGCACCGAGGTCCATGACCAAATGGTTCTTAATGGTGAGGCCATCATGGAAGCGTCCTCTGGATGCTTCGAAGGTCACGAAGATGTCGACAGCCTCAGATTGGCTTGCGGCAACGACGTGGAGCTCACGCCGGTTGTCAGAGGTGATGGAGTAGAGGTTCATGCAGGTTCACCTTTCTTGCTGTGAACCTGTTGGTTACGTGCTCAAGACCTTGGATACGGGTGGCCTCATCGTGGCTCCCGTTTGGCCCCGGCTACCCAAAGCTGTTCACTTCCGGTGTGACGAGGCAGTTGACTTTTTGAAAAGACAGTCTGTCGGATCACCCTCGTCATTTGCCAACGGACATACGAGGAAAGTTGCGACAGATGGACGGCTCCTTCCGATCACCCTGATTCGGAAAAATGAAGGAGCGACCTGTAATGCCAAATCCCGAACTTGAGCGGCTTGAGCGCCTCGATCACGCTCAAAGGATCCGCCATTGGACCTCGGCCAAGCCTTGGGCCGGTCTTCGACTGCCGCCCATCCAAAAGCCTTTCTTGGCCCACCGCGTGAAGGTCGACCGCGGCAACATCACTGCGATGCCGCTGCTTGTCGGTCGACCGTGCTTTGGGCAACCGACAGCGATCATGCGCCATGGTGGCGGCGCCCGGCAATGGAGTCCCAGGAGTAGGTCTTGGGTTCCTGATCGCTGCGCCCGATGCGCGGTCAGCGAGGCTTGTAAGTATGTAGCTGCTGAACGACTTCGGGCAACGCCGGAGATCGACGACTATTATCGAGAGTGGGTGCACCTTGGTGGGCGAGAAGCTACGTGGCTGAACGAAGGGCCCCCGGGCACCGTGGCGTTGGTCTACACGAAACTCATCCGCCTGCTGACCACGCAGGTCGAGTTCACGAGCGTCAACGATGCTCTGGTGGCGGCGCATTACGACGGACTAGAGGAAAAGCGGCGCACTCAGGAAGCGGAACGCAAGCGCAAAGAGAGGGCAAAGAAGAGCGAAGAGCGTGCCCGGGAAGGCAAGTTCGACGAGATTGTCCTCGAGGAGCTTAGTGGTCAGATGGCTTGGCGCTATGTAGCCCACCGAAGTGCTCAGGCGCATCCGCAAGGGCCTTCACAGATCAAGCGCGCAAAGACAGCATCTTTGTTCGACGCTCGCACTTGGCTGGCCAAGACTAGGCTGGAGCTCCGGAGTATTTCGACCAACGACAGCAACATTTCGCGCGAGTTGCAGGCAATCGGCTTCGAACAACATCGCCCCCACGGTGCCCTACGCCATGCTGTCCGGCGCGCGCTGAGCCGCATCGATCTGCTGGAAAGGACGCGCCTCCCAGGTGAAAGCAGCGTGATCTGGCCGCGATTCAGCATGCGTGAGCTGCGCCACCACCTCGCCTCTCACCCCCTACAATCATTGCGATGAGGTCCCGGTCGCCGGCGTCACTCGAAACCCTACAAATTCGACCACGTTGCGCCGTGGGGGGCCACCCACCCGCGGCAGCGACCATAATGAGAGTCGTGCTTTTCTGCGGATCCAGCCCCTACGGAAGGCGGTCCACTCCGAGCGGAACTTCTTTTAAAGAGAAGTGGAAGCCCGTCTCCCGCAGCGCGGGAAGCCGGGGAGGTAGAAAGAAGAAAAGAACACTAATCCAGATCTCCGCGGCGTGTGCATAGCAGCCGATTCTCGATCCGCACCCGGCGTGACCCAGTCCGGGCGCGGGTGCGCGATCAATCTGCCACAGGTAAGGTTGGCACCGGCGTTGCGCTACTGAAGAGATGATCAAAGCGGACCCCCTCAAATCGCACCGCCTCCATCCACCCCTTAAACATCGTTACTGTGCCCTGTGGCAGTTCGCCGTAACCGGACGTCACTGTCTTCTGGTTGTGTCCGAGGCAGACCTCAATCTGATCGTCGAGTAGTTCAGCCTCACTCCTCAGCCGATCAGCGAGCGTGTGGCGGAAGCTGTGTGTGCCGTAGCCATCGCCGCCCTGCACCTCACCGTTCTTAATGCCGATGGCGGTCAGATAGTCTCGCCACCACTCTGAGGGAGTGCCGCTGATCTGCCCGCGGCCGTTCGGCGCGAGCCCGGGGAACATAGCTGCCTTCCCGTCCCCGCCGACGCGCTCAAGCTGCTTCGCATGAAAATCGAGGAAGCCAATTCGCTCTAGAAGTTGGTGCACTGCTGCGAAGCGACTCCTTCCACTCTTCGTCGAGAGCCCCGCACCTGCGTCATGGCAGATGTGGATGAACCACACTCCTCGCTCCAGCCGAACATCGCCCAGGCGAAGCTGCGCGATCTCGCCAAGACGAGCGCCAGAGAAAAGACACACCAGTGGGATCCACTTCCGTTAATCATCGGCATGCATGTTGCCGGGTAGATGCTCTTGCCCATCTGCAAGGAAGCCGGTGAAGAGAGGTGAGCCCAGTATCTTGTTTAGGTCATCCGTTCTGAACGGCGGGCGCGGCCTAAGGCCCTTGACCCCATCGTAAAACAAGCCGTCGACCGGGTTACGTAAACCCGCCCAGCGAGGCTGCTTACGAAGCCAGGTGTAGAGCGGAGAGATGGTCGATAGGTGCTTGTTGATGTTCGTGAAGGCCATCCTCGGCATTCCGGCCTTCCGGGCCTTGGTAGCTGCCACGCGCATGTCCAGCCCGCCCAATTCTCGCTTGCTCATCCATTTCGGAGGCAGGTCACGCATGGTGTCTCGATACGCCGCGATTTCGATAGGTTCGATGGAGTCTACAGCGCGATCGGTGCCCACGAAGGCGACGAACTGCTTGATGACCTTCCGGTCCTGATCCACCGTATCCGGCCGCTTCCTGCCCTTCGCGAGGCTCTCTGCCGACCAACGCTCGAAAAGTTCAAGAAAGGTCTCACCTGGCTTGGCCATCGCTGCCTGCTTGGCCTTTGGTGTCTGAACCGTTTGGGTGCGAGGCTCTGCGTCCAGCTCCCCATTCGCGCGGCGCGTGAACACGGCCACGGCGTCGATGCTGGCTTCCGCGATGGCCTGAACGAACGCGCTGTAAGCGTCGGTTCCCTTCTCAATGCGCAACCCACGCCCTTGTATCGCCCGGTCCGCTACCGCTTCCCACTGCAATGTGTCGCCAGCGTGCAGTTGCCGCGACATGCGCCTGAGATCCGCCTCTCGCTGCGCCAGCCGCGATGCGTAACCCGCATTGTCGGCAGGCCATGTTTTCCGACGCTGCTCGAGCGCCTTCAACATCCCATCATATGCTACCCTCACCGCGACGTCGGCAGGGTCAATGAGGCCAGTCGGTCCAAGTTCACCGGCCTTTTCCCTCCATTCGGAGAGGAGGTCTGTCACGACCTGGGGAGCTAGTTGACCAGCGGCGCGCCGATCGGCAGTTCCAAGCGACCGCAACACCTCATTCTGTCCTACAACCGCACGCCAGTTCGCCGGGACCTGAACACGAACCTGGTAGGGCCCGATCTCGCGTCCCTTCCTTCTCCGTTTAATAATCTTATAGCCGTCGCCGCGCGCCATCTTGCCTCGTCCATGTGACAGGTATTGTGACACTTCTCGTGACACAGAGGACGGGCAAAGACTAGGAAAACCGGTTTACTAGCGGGGAAAGTCGGTGAAGGAAGATTCTAGGTTCGAATCCTGTCTCCCCGACCACATGCTTTGTTGGTCAGTCCGCGAGCGGGAGCAGCAGCACCAATCGGTCGGTGGCGATGTCCAGGCGACCGCCGGTCATCGCCGCGAGTCCCTGCACCAACCGCAACGTGAAGCGCATGCCAGCGCGGCCGCGATCGCCTAGCAGTTCCTGTTCGGACAAGCCTTCCAGCGCCGCCGCCCGGTCTACTCCGATCGCAAGACTGGAACCGAGGCGAAGCATCACGATGCCGATCTGCTCGCCCGCCACCGCTGGTTCGATCATCGAGGTAATGAAGTCGCGCACCAGCCGTTCGACCAGCAGTGGCGGAAGCGCGATTCGGATGTTGCCGGCGCGATCCTCGACCGACACCCGCAATCCTCGTTCCTGCGCGCCGGTCCGAATACCCGCGAGAAGGTCGCGCAGGCCGCCAAGATCGCTGGTCGCGTCGCCCTGAATGCGGCCAGAGCGGAGCCGGGCGGCAAGGTCGAGATTGTCGATCGTGTTCGACAAATTGCGAGCCTGTTCGACGATTGTGGCGGCGCGTTCGCGATAGGAGCGATGCGCCGGGCCCAAATACTGCCCTTCGATGATTTCGCTGAACCCGATGATGGCGTTCAGTGGGGTGCGAAGCTCGTGCATGAGTTCGCGCAGACCATCGTCTTCGGCTGGGAGGAAGCCGGCTGTATTCTCCTGGGACTGCTGCGGCACCGCGCCTTCGCGCCGGGCGACCCCGCGATAGCCTGCGAAGCGACCCGTGTCGGCGAAGAAAGCCGGGGCACCGCTCCACCGCCATTCGCCAGCCAGCGCACCATCTTGCGCCACCACCAGCGGCTCGTCGGCGAAGGGCAGACGAGCAGCGAAGGAATCGGCGAAGCTGTCGGCAACGCTGCGACCGACGAGCGCCGCGCGCGAAATGCCTTCGACCCAATCGATCTCGCCCGTCGGACCAGTCTCCCAGCGGAACAGGCCATTCGGCAAGGGCGCGTCGATCCTCTGCTCTTGCTGCGCGGGTTTCGTGATGGGTGGACGAACGGGTGCCGGCGGAGGGATTTGGGGAGCGTCACGGGTCACGGTCATCCCGGCGTCGGTCTCGCCACTGGTCGATCGCTCCCGTTCCCCATGCCCGAGAGCCTGTAGCAGCGGCCGAACATCCTCCGCCGCGACCGCGCGGACCGCATTCCAGCCTGTGGGGCTGAGCTGCGCAGCAGCGAGCAGCGCCGCCGACGCGTTGGCATCGCGGGCAGCGAACAAGGCGACCAGTTCGGCGGGAACGTCACGCCCGGCAATGGCCCGCGCCGTCGCCGACAGAAGGTCGACGGAAACGTCACTCATCAGTTGGGCAATTCGGGCAAGCGCGCGCTCGGCAAGGTCGGCGCTGATCTCGTCTCCCCGCGCAAGCAGTTCGACGAGCTGACGCCACTGCACCGCCCGCGCCCGCGCATCCGCGGCGGGCTGGCCAAGAACAGTTGCCAGGCGGTCGTCATAACGCAAGTCGGCAGGGCTTTCTGGAGTGGAACTGGGTCAGGAGAAATGGACCGCCGTTAACGCGGAGAAAAGACCCATGACGTTAAGCATCCCATAACGGGACTTGGCATTGCAAACCGGTGTGCTCAGCTTGATGCTAGGGAACCGCACGCGCCCCTACGCACCGCGTCAGGGCTGTGCTAACCGGCGACCCATGTTCATTTCCTTTGTCGAGGCGCTTCGCAGGGGCGGCATTCCCGCCAGCCTCAAGGAACATCTTCTGCTGTTGGAAGCGCTCGATGCGGGCGTGATCGCGCCCAGTCCCGAAGAATTCTATTATCTGGCCCGCTCGGTGTTCGTTCACGACGAGACCAAGCTCGACCGCTTCGATCGCATCTTCGGCGAGGTCTTCAAGGGCTTGGTCGGTGCGCCGGAGGACACCGTCGCCATTCCCGAAGAATGGCTGCGCCTGGTCGCCGAAAAGTGTCTCACGACCGAAGAGATGGAAAAGGTGAAGTCGCTCGGCTCCTGGGACGAAATCATGGAGACGCTGAAAAAGCGGCTCGAAGAGCAGCAAGGGCGGCACCAGGGCGGCAACAAGTGGATTGGCACCGGCGGCACCTCGCCGTTCGGGCACGGCGGCTATAATCCCGAGGGTGTCCGGATCGGCGGGCCGGGCAAGCACGGCCGCGCGATCAAGGTATGGGAAAAGCGCGAATTTCAGGATCTCGACGACCGGCGCGAGATCGGCACGCGCGCGATAAAGGTTGCGCTGCGCCGGTTACGCCGCTTTGCCCGGGAGGGCGCCGCGGACGAGCTCGACCTCGAAGGCACCATCGACGGCACGGCGCGCCGTGGCTGGCTCGACGTTCGCATGCGGCCGGAACGTCACAATGCGGTCAAGCTGCTGCTGTTTCTCGACATCGGCGGGTCGATGGACGGGCACGTGCGGCTGGTGGAGGAATTGTTCAGCGCCTGCCGCACCGAGTTCAAGCATCTCGAACATTATTACTTCCACAACTGCATCTACGAAGGCGTGTGGAAGGAGAACCGGCGTCGGTGGACCGAGCGCATCAACACGTTCGACATCATTCATCGCTTTGGGGCCGATCATAAGCTGGTGATCGTCGGCGACGCGGCGATGAGCCCGTACGAGGTCACGCATCCCGGCGGTAGTATCGAACACATGAACGAGGAAGCAGGCGCGGTGTGGCTCAAGCGGCTGACTGATACCTATGCCAGCGCGGCCTGGATCAACCCGACGCCCGAGCCCTATTGGGGTCATTCCGCGTCAACCGCGATCCTCCGCAAGCTGATGGACGACCGCATGTTTCCGCTTAGCCTACAGGGGCTTGAGGCGGCGATGCGGACACTCAGTCGTAAGAAATAAGCGTCAGTAGAGGCGCAGCGGCCGCGTCATTTCTTCCCATTCCTGCTCGTCGGGACGGGTCCGCACATCGAGATCGTCGGCGGTTGCGGCGGCATCGTCGACCCACGTCCGAAGCGCCGGGCCGCCGTTGATGACATCGATGGCAAGCTTGTCGAACTCATATTCGTACGGGAAATCGCGCCACAGGTCGTAATCGGGCAGGAGGTTGCGGATCGCCTTGAACGCCAGCGCTTGAAGGCGCCAAGGCCGGAAGGCGTGATGGTCGTAAGCCGAACCTTCGGCATGGATGAACAGGCCCGAACACAGCTTGCCGGCATGCTTGTGAAAGGTCGGTTCGACGAATATCTCTCGCAGCGCGCAGCCTTCGAGCCAGTGCGGCGCGATCCGCTCCATCTCGGCATGGATGGCACGCGCGTCGAGGCCCGGCGCGGCGAACAGTTCGAGCGCCCGGGTCGTGCCCCTGCCCTCGCTCAGCGTCGTGCCCTCCAGCATCACCGTGCCGGCGTAGGCGCGCGCCATGTTGAGGGTGGCGGCATTGGGGCTAGGATTGATCCATATCCGGTCGGCCGGCCAGCCGAAGCCGGGCGCCGCTTCCGGCTGCCAGCAGTCCATCGCAATCACGCGGTACGCGACGTCGAGCTTGAAATGGTCGATGAACCACTGGCCCATTTCGCCCATCGTGAGGCCATGGCGCATCGGCATCGGCCCCGCGCCGACGAAGCTCTCCCAACCGGGCTCGAGGATGGTGCCTTCGACCGGGCGTCCCGCGGGATTGGGGCGGTCGAGCACCCACACTTCCTTGCCCGCCTCCGCCGCAGCTTCGAGCAGGTAAAGAAGCGTGGTGACGAAGGTGTAGATGCGGCAGCCGAGGTCCTGCAGGTCGAACAGGAACACGTCGGCGGTGCTCATCATCTGGCCGGTCGGGCGGCGTACCTCGCCGTAGAGGCTGAAGACCGGGATACCCAGACGGGCGTCGGTTTCGTCCGCCGTTTCGACCATATTGTCCTGCTTGTCGCCCTTCAGCCCATGCTGCGGCCCGAAAGCAGCGGTGACGTTTAGTCCCGCGGCAATCAGCGCATCGATGCTGTGGCTAAGGTCAGCGGTGACCGAGGCGGGGTGGCCGACCAGCGCGACACGCCGCCCTTCCAGCGGGCGGCGCAGTTCTTGGTCGGCGAGGAGGCGATCGATACCAAACAGGGTCATGAGCCCCGTCTAAGCCAGTCGCGCGGTGAAGCAATCCGGATGGTGGAAATCGGGCTGCTCGGAGGGGTGATGGAGCGCGAAATAATGGCGCTGACCGGTCTTTTCCTCGATCACTGCGCTGAGCGCGATCGTGCCTTGCGCCTCGGAGGGGATCGAAAGGGTCGCGCCGAGGCCCCACCAGGTCAGATTGTCCTCGATCCTGAGGTAAGGTGGCTCGGCGACCTCGGCGAGTTCCATGCCCTCCCGCTCCGCCTCGAAATCATACCCCGCCCAATCCCCTGACGGCGAGAAATTCCATTCCTGATAAGCCTCTTCGCCGTCACCTTTGAGAAAACATTCGAAGCAGGTCGACTGCCACAGATTGTCGCGGCGGGCGGGCGCCAATGAAGGCGGCGGGACCACGAAGCGGCTAAGCGGCGCACTGACGCCGAACCACAGGTTGAGCGTCGCGGTCTCCCCAAACGCAGCGGAACGCTCGGCCGAGGCCCAGACGGTGTAGGGCGGATTTGGCACGGTGGTCGGATGCGGAGCGAGTTCGAAGCGCATGGCCCATCTTACGTCATCGCGCCTCGTAAGCTAAGCGCCCTTCGCATGACGACGACCTATTCTTCCGATCTGCTCCAGCTCCTGGCCGAGCGCGGCTACATCCACCAGACGACCGATGCCGCCGGGCTTGACGCGCTGGCGAACAAGGAGATCGTCACCGGCTACATCGGCTTCGACGCCACCGCGCCGAGCCTGCATGTCGGCAGCCTGGTCCAAATCATGATGCTGCGGCGGATGCAGCAAGCCGGGCACAAGCCGATCGTGCTGATGGGCGGCGGCACGACCAAGGTAGGCGATCCGAGCTTCAAGGCCGAAGAGCGCAAGCTGCTCGACGAGGACGCGATCGCGGCAAATATCGCCGGCATTCGCAAGGTGTTCGAGCGCTTTCTGACCTTCGGCGACGGCCCGACCGACGCGGTGCTGGTCGACAATGCCGACTGGCTCGACCGCCTCGAATACCTCCCCTTCCTGCGCGAGGTCGGACGGCATTTCTCGGTCAACCGGATGCTGACCTTCGACAGCGTCCAGCTCCGGCTCGAGCGCGAGCAATCGCTGTCGTTCCTCGAATTCAACTACATGATCATGCAGGCGTACGACTTCCTCGAACTGTCGCGACGGCAGGGCTGCCGGCTGCAGATGGGCGGGTCGGACCAGTGGGGCAACATCATCAACGGCGTGGAATTGTGCCGCCGCGCCGACGGGACCGAGGTCTTCGCGGTAACGACCCCGCTGATCACCACCGCCGACGGTGCCAAGATGGGAAAGACGGCGCAGGGCGCGGTGTGGCTTAATGCCGAGGGCCCAGACGGCTATCGTCTCAGCGCCTACGATTACTGGCAGTTCTGGCGGAACACCGCGGACGCCGACGTGGCGAAGTTCGCCAGGCTGTTCACCGACCTGCCGCTGGACGAGATCGCTCGGCTCGAAGCGCTGCAGGGGGCTGAGATCAACCAGGCCAAGATCGTGCTGGCGACCGAGGCTACGGCGCTGCTGCATGGTCGCGAGGCGGCGGAGGCAGCGGCGGCAACGGCCGCGGCGACCTTTGCCGGCGGCGGTTCGGGTGAGGCGCTGCCGAGCGTCGAGACCGGTGGCGAGATCGGGCTGCTGGCGGCGCTGGTCGGCCTCGGCTTTTGCGCATCCAATGGCGAAGCCAAGCGCAAGGTCGCCGAAGGCGCAGTGAGGCTCGACGGCGAGCCGGTCAGTGACATTGCTGCGGTGATTTCAGTTCCTTCGGAGCGAAAGCTCAGCCTCGGCAAGAAGAAACACGGGCTGCTGCTGCCCTAACCTGAGCGAAGCAGGTCCACTGCTTGGTCTCGCTCAAATAGATAAAGACAAAGTCGCGCGGCTTCACCCCGGTCGCCGTGGAGCCCGCCGTCGCGGTCGAGCAGCAGGCGCGCGTCCTGGGTCGCCATCGGTGCCAACTCCTGTACCTGCTCGGGTGAGGCCAGCCGGAATTGCGCTTCGCCGCTCTGTCGAACGCCGAGGATCTCGCCCGGCCCGCGCAGGCGCAAATCTTCCTCGGCGATGCGAAAGCCGTCATTGGTCTCGCGCATCAGTGCCAGGCGTGCGCGGCCAGTCTCGCTGAGCGTCGAACCGCGCAACAGGAGGCAGGTCGACTTGGCCGACCCACGCCCGACCCGACCCCGCAATTGGTGCAATTGGGCGAGGCCAAAGCGCTCGGCGCCTTCGATGATCATCAGCGCGGCGTTGGGAACGTCGACCCCGACTTCGATCACCGTGGTGGCGACGAGGATGGCGAGGCGACCGGCGGAAAACTCGGCCATGACCGCGTCCTTCTCCGGACCTTTCATGCGTCCATGGACCAGCCCGATCTGCCCGGGGAAGCGCAGCGCCAGCGCAGCCGCCCGCTCCTCGGCCGCCGCCGCATCGCTGGTCTCGCTCTCGGCGACCAGAGGACAGACCCAATAGGCTTGGCCGCCCGCGGCGACATGGCGGGCGAGCCCGTCGACGACGTCGCCGATCCGTTCTTCAGCAATGACGCGCGTTTCGATCGGGGTACGCCCCGGCGGCATTTCGTCGATCCGGCTGACGTCCATTTCGCCATATTGGGTCAGCGTCAGGGTACGCGGGATGGGCGTCGCGGTCATGGCCAGCAGGTGCGGCGTGCTCGTCCCCTTGGCGGTCAGCAGCAGCCGTTCGGACACGCCGAAGCGATGCTGTTCGTCGATCACCACCAGGCCGAGGCGGCGATAGGCGACCTTGTCCTGGAAGATCGCATGAGTCCCGACGAGGATGTCGATCGATCCATCGGCCAGCCCCATCAATGTCGAATCGCGCGCCCTTCCCTTTTCGCGGCCGGTCAGGATGGCGACCCTTACCCCCAGCGAATCCAGTTGCTTGAGCAGGGTCGCATGATGTTGCCTGGCAAGGATTTCGGTCGGCGCCAGCATCGCCGCCTGCGCGCCGGCCTCGACCGCTTCGAGCATGGCGAGCAGCGCGACCAAGGTCTTGCCCGAGCCGACGTCGCCTTGCAGCAGCCGCAGCATCGGCGCTTCCTGCCCCATGTCGTCGCGAATTTCCTGCACCACGCGGCGCTGCGCCCCGGTGAGGGCATAGGGCAATTTGAGCGCGTCAGTAAGTCGGCCGTCACCGCGCAGGGGTACGCCACGCCGACGACGGCTGACCTGACGCAGGAGGCCTAGCGCAAGCTGGTTGGCGAAGATCTCGTCATAAGCGAGCCGCTTGCGCGCCGCGCCGTCTGCCGGTTCGGCATGGATGGTAGCGAGGCTGGTCCGCCAGTCGCGCCAGGCTTCGCGGGCGACTACCGACGGCTCGATCCATTCGGGCAACACCGGCGCCCTTTCCAAAGCAGCCGACACCAATTCGCGAACCCGACGCGAGGTCAGGCCTTCGGTCAGCGGATAGACCGTTTCTTTCAGCGCCGGCTCGGTCTTGCCGGGCTCGGTCACGTCGGGATGCACCATCTGCCACTCGTCGCCATAGGCTTCGAGCTTGCCGGTGACCGTGCGCTTCTCGCCCAGCGGCAGTTGCTTGGCCGCCCAGCCGCCATTGTTGAAGAAAGCGAGGGTCAGCATATTCCCCTCCCCGTCCACCGCATGGATCCGCGTCGGCCCGCGGCCCCGGCTTTGCCGCTTCTCGCGCACGGTGACATCGAGAATCACCTGACGGCCGAGCAACACCGGAGAGGCAGCAGGCGCCCGCACCCGCTCGATCGCGCCGGTCGGAAGGTGGAACAAGAGATCGACGGCCCGCGTAATTCCGAGCTTGGCGAGCTGCTTGGCGACCTGCGGCCCGACGCCTTTCAGCGATTCCACTTCGGCGAACAAAGGGTTGAGCAGGTCGGGGCGCATGACGCGGATAGCGTTAGCAGCCGCGGGGGGCGCAGCAATCCCGGAAACCACTGCCGCACATGCTGCCGCCAAGGGCCGAAAACCGCCTTCGGACTACCTTCCGTTTGACCGTGGCAGCGCCTACATGACCCCCATGCTGGAAGACCCGACCCCCAAGCGCCTGCGCTGGCGCGCGCATCATCGTGGGACCAAGGAAGCCGACCGGATGATCGGCGGGTTCTTCGATGCGCATCACCAGCAGTGGAATGCGCAGGAGATGGCCCTGTTCGAAGCGTTATTAGAAGAGCAGGACGTCGACATCATGGCTTGGGCGATCGGAACCCAGACGGTGCCGGAGCGCTTCCAAGGCGCGATGATGACCGCCATGCAGCGCCTCGACTATTTGCCCATCGACCGGTGAGCGACCTCCAGCGCATCCTCAAGGCGTCGGAGCCGCTGACGCTGGCGTCGGTTCCGGCTGGCTTTCTGCCGTGGCTGACGGCCGATCTGGCACGCGCCGTCAAAGGCCGCGCGGTGGTGATCGCGTCGGACGAAACCGCGATGCGCGCCTTGGCCGACAATGCGCCCGCGTTCGCGCCCGAGATTGAGGTGCTGACCTTTCCGGCGTGGGACTGCCTGCCGTACGACCGCGCTTCCCCTGCCTTGCGGGTCATGGCCGAGCGGCTGGCGACGCTGAACCGATTGCAGGAAAAGGCCGACAAGCCGCAGCTTCTCGTCACCACCGCCAACGCCGCGACCCAGCGCACGCTGACGCCGTTCCGCATCCGCCAACTCACCCGCCGCTTGGCGCCGGGCGAGCGGATCGAACGCGACAAGCTCATTACCCTACTCACCGCCAATGGCTACCATCGCACCGACAGCGTGTCGGACGCGGGCGAGTTTGCGGTGCGCGGCGGTCTGCTCGACTTGTATCCCTCCGGCCTGCCGCACGCGATCCGGCTCGATTTCTTCGGTGACGAGATCGAGACGATACGCGCCTTCGACCCCGCCGACCAGCGCACCATCGGCGCGGCCGAGCCCTTCACCCTGATGCCGGCGAGCGAGGCGTTGCTCGACCAAGACAGCATCAAGCGCTTTCGCGCGCGGTATCGCGAGCAGTTCGGGGCCAACGCCACCGGTGACCCGCTCTACCAGGCGGTCAGCGACGGGCGGCGGCTGGCGGGGATGGAGCATTGGCTTCCGCTGTTCGAGGAGCGACTGGAGACCTTGTTCGACCATCTCGCGCCGGGCGACATCGTGCTGCGCGACGGCGGCGTCGATGGCGCGATCGCGTCGCGGCGTGAAGCGATCCAAGATTATTTCTCCAATCGCGAGCGGGCGATGGTGGCCGAACCTGGTAGCTATCGCCCACTGGCGCCGAGCGCGCTCTACCTGTCGACCAAGGAATGGGATGGCCTCGTCGCCGACCGCCCCGTCCACCTCGCGACCGCCTTTCCCGAGCCTGATTCCGACCGGGTCATCGACTTCGGCGTGAGTGGCGCGCGCGACTTCGCGCCCGAGCGGGCGCAGAACGAAAATATCTACGAAGCCGTCGTTACCCACGTCGACAAGCTATGGAGAAAAGGTCAGAAAGTCGTTCTGGCCAGCTACACCACGGGCGCCCGCGAACGATTGGCGGGATTGCTCAAGGATCATGGCCTTACCGGCCAGAAGATGGTCGGCGATTGGCAGGAAGCGCTGGGCGCGCAGAATGTCACTGCATTGCTGGTGCTGCCGCTCGATCATGGGTTCACTACGCCCGACGTCGCGGTGCTGACCGAGCAGGATATGCTCGGCGACCGGCTGGTGCGGCGGCGCAAGCGCAAGAAGAGCGCCGATGCGTTCCTGTCGGAACTGGCGACGCTGACGCCCGGCGATCTCGTGGTCCATGCCGAGCATGGCATCGGTCGTTACGAGGGGCTGACGCAGGTCCAGGTCGGCCGCGCGCCGCACGATTGCGTCGCGCTGGAATATGCCGGCGGCAACAAGCTCTACGTGCCGGTCGAGAATATCGACGTCCTGTCGCGCTATGGCAGCGGCGAGGACGGGGTCGCGCTCGACCGCCTCGGCGGCGAAGCCTGGCAGCGCCGCAAGGCGCGGATGAAGGAGCGGATCCGCGAGATTGCGGGCGAGCTCATCAAGACCGCCGCTTTGCGGGCGATGCGGCAGGGTGTGGTGGCCGAGCCGGACAGCGCCTACCCCGCCATGGTCGACCGCTTCCCCTACGAAGAAACCGACGACCAGAACCGCGCCATCGGCGATGTTCTGGAGGACCTCGGCGCCGGTCGGCCGATGGACCGGCTAGTCTGCGGCGACGTCGGGTTCGGTAAAACCGAAGTGGCTCTTCGGGCAGCGTTCGTGGCGGCGATGGCCGGCTATCAGGTGGCGGTGGTGTGCCCCACCACCCTGCTCGCCCGCCAGCATTATTCCAATTTCGTCGAGCGGATGAAGGGCTTCCCGATTGAGGTCGGGCGCCTGAGCCGGCTGGTTGCTTCCAACGAGGCGAAGCGGACCAAGGAATTGCTTGAGGAAGGGCAGATCGACATCGTCGTCGGCACCCACGCCATCCTCGCAAAGGGTGTGAAGTTCAAGAAGCTCGGCCTTGTAATCGTTGATGAAGAACAGCGCTTCGGGGTGACGCACAAGGAGCGGTTGAAGAGCCTTAAGGCGGACGTTCACGTCCTAACGCTGACCGCGACGCCCATCCCGCGCACGTTGCAAATGGCCATGTCGGGCCTTCGCGAACTCAGCGTCATCCAGACCCCGCCGGTCGATCGCCTTGCGGTCAGGACCTACGTTACCCCGTGGGACCCGGTCGTCATCCGCGAGGCGCTGCTGCGCGAGCATTATCGCGGCGGGCAAAGCTATTTCGTGGTGCCGCGCATTTCCGACCTTCCCGACATCGAGGAATGGCTGCGCGAAGAAGTGCCCGAGGTGAAGCCGATCGTCGCCCACGGCCAGCTCGCCCCAACCGAGGTCGAGGAGCGAATGAGTGCCTTCTACGACCGCAAATATGACGTGCTGCTGTCGACCACCATCGTCGAAAGCGGGCTCGACATTCCGAGCGCCAATACGCTGATCGTCCACCGGGCCGAGCGGTTCGGCCTGGCGCAGCTTTACCAGCTTCGCGGGCGGGTGGGCCGATCGAAGACCCGCGCCTACGCCTACATGACCACCCCGCCCGACCGGCAGATCACCGAGACCGCGGAGAAGCGCCTCACGGTGCTGTCCAATCTCGACAGCCTTGGCGCGGGTTTCCAGCTTGCCAGCCACGATCTCGACATTCGCGGCGCGGGCAATTTGCTTGGCGACGAGCAGTCGGGACACATCAAGGAAGTCGGGTTCGAACTCTACCAGTCGATGCTGGAGGACGCGATCCTCGACATGAAGGCGGGCGGACAGCGCGAGGACAAGCCGGACGAATTCAGCCCGCAAATCAACGTCGAAGCGCCGATCATGATCTCGGACGATTATGTCCCGGATCTCGACCTTCGCATGGGCCTCTATCGCCGCTTGGGCGAGCTGGAGAGCCCGCGCGAGGTCGAAGAATTCGCCGCCGAGATGATCGACCGCTTCGGCAAGCTGCCCGAGGAAACGAGCAACCTGCTTCAGGTGGTCGAGACCAAGATCCACTGCCGCGCCGCCGGCATCGCCAAGCTAGACGCAGGTTTGCGCGGGGCGGTGGTTACGTTCGCGCCGTCGGGCTTCCCTGACGTCAAAGGTCTGTTCGACTATATCGCCCGGCTGAAAGGCACGGCGAAGCTTCGGCCCGATCAAAAGCTGGTCGTCAGCCGCGACTGGGCGAGCCCGGCACAGCGCCTGAACGGTGCGCTGCAGTTGAGTCGTGGTCTTGCGCGAGTGGTCGCAGCGAGCAAGCGGGAGAAGGTTGCGGCCTGAGCTTAGGCGAGGAACGCGGCGAGCTCGTCCTCGGCCATCGCCTTGGCGCCGAGAAAGCCTTGGTAGTAATCGCAATTCCAGGCCTTGAGCAGCGCTAGCTGATCGGGATCCTCGACCCCTTCGACCAGCACTTGCAGTTCGAGTTCGCGCGCCAAGGCGATCAGCGCCTTGACCACGATCTGCGCGCGGCGCCCGCCGACGAGATCGAGGATCAGGCCGCGGTCGATCTTGATCATGTCGAGCGGCAGAGTCGTCAGCCACGCGAGGCTGGCATAGCCGGTGCCGAAATCGTCCACCGCGATCCGCACGCCCGCGGCGCGGAGGCAGGCGAGTCGCGCCGCCGCGGCGACCGGATCGGCGATCAGGCTCGATTCGGTGATTTCGGCTGTCACCTGCTCGGCGCGCAGGCCAGCGGCCTCGATTTCATTGAGCAGCCAGCGCTCGTATCCGGGGCGCGCCAAGTCTTCGGGCAGGAGATTGAGTGACAGTCGCAGGCGCGCCATCGGGCCCGTCCACTTGCCCATTGCCCGCAACGCCTTGCGCTGCACCGCGCGGGACAGTCGTTCGCCGAGCGCAGCGGCGGCGGCCCGGGCGAACATCGTGTCTGGCGTCATGCCGCCAGGATCGCGGGCGAGCGCCTCGACCCCGATCACGTCGCCGGTGGCGACACTGATCTGGGGCTGGAACGCAAGCGTCACCTTGTCCTCGGCGAGCAAGGCTTCAAGCGCGAGATCGGTTCTTTCCGGCAGGAGAGACAGGGGCTGATCGCTGGCACGGCGAGCGGGGATGACGGCGGGGGAGGCAATGGGTGGAACCATGGCGGCGCTCCTAGGGCATGGCGGGGACCAGCGCATCGCCCTCACCTGTTGCTGCATCATAATGGAACGGTGGCGGCGACGCACCTCCCCCGCTATGCTTTGCGCCATTGCGGTGCGGAAAAACAGGGATTCAAAGGTTTGAGCGCTGAACTTCCGCAGGGCCAGCCGGTCCGCCAAGACCTGACGCAAGCCGGGATCGCTCTCGTCGCCAGCAGAGGCGAAGCGGCTCAGGCCGCCGCCGCGATGCTTCGCCGTCGCTACACCTTCGCCCCGGAGAACGACGCCAGGATCCTGGTGGCGCTCGGTGGCGACGGGTTCATGCTGCACACCCTCCACCAGATGCTCGACGGCGGCGAAGCGCGGCCGGTGTTCGGAATGAACCGCGGCACCGTTGGCTTTCTGATGAACGAATGGCAGCTCGATTGCCTCGCCGAGCGGGTGGAGAACGCCAAGGCAGTCCGCATCGCCCCGCTCACCATGCGCGCCCGCACCGTTCACGGGGACGAGTGGACCCACGCCGCGATCAACGAAGTGTCCTTGCTGCGTGAAACGCGCCAAGCGGCCAAGATCGAGGTGGTGGTCAACGGTCGCGTCGTCCTGCCCGAACTCGTCGCCGACGGCGTGCTGGTGGCGACGCCCGCTGGATCGACCGCGTATAATTTTTCTGCCCGCGGGCCGATCCTGCCGTTGTCGGCGCCTCTCCTCGCGCTGACCCCGATTGCGCCCTTCCGTCCGCGGCGCTGGGCGGGAGCGCTGTTGCCTGACGAAACCCGCATCTCTTTTCGGGTGATGGAGCCCACGGATCGGCTGGTTTCCGCGGTTGCCGATCAGTTCGAGGTGCGTGACGTCGAGGAAGTCGAGATCGAACTCGATCATGAGAGATCGCTGACCCTGCTGTTCGATCCCGATCAGGCGCTCGACGAACGGATCGCCGCCGAGCAATTTGCCACGTGAAGTGTCGTTCTTGAGGCTTGCCAAGCCCCGCCGCCTGCGCCATAGGCCCGCTCGCCCAAGCATCGTTCCCCGATAGCTCAGCGGTAGAGTAGGTGACTGTTAATCACTTGGTCGTTGGTTCGAATCCAACTCGGGGAGCCATCTCGCATCGATGAATATGTTCTGCCACGGTCGGTACCGTGGTAGATGGACGCGTTCGGCAGCGGAGTCGCGTCTCTTGGGCACCAGTGACAGGCCTCAACGGTTCGAAAGCGAGCATGGCGGTATGGATGCCGCGTACCTTGCCAGTGCCTTTAAGCGGCACATGCAGACGCTCATGTCGCGCTTCGCGCACCGTCCCGACGATCTGCATCGCGAAGTGGCTGCACTCGTCGCTGACTACGAACAGGCCGTGAGAAAGATCAGGGCAACGTTCGAAGAGCATCAGGCCGCCCGGTTCGGAAAGCACCCGAGAGTCTCGAAACGTCCGTATCGAGAGCGTTTGGTGCCCCGCCCACGGCGTCCCGGCGACAAAAAGCGGCCAGATGCCGGCGGGGTAACGGTGAAGCCGGACAAACCGCTCATTTTGTCGGGCGGTGCCGCGGCAGCCTTGGAGTTCGAGTGACCGATTGATCCCTGCCCTTGCCTGAACCGTATGTTGTTTTCAGTTCACGCAACTTCGCCGTGATCGCGGGTGTTTTTCTCTCATCCAGTCGGGAAGCCGATGTTGTTGGAGAGAGTAGATGAAGCCCCTTCTTCTTGCCGCCGGTGCGGTCGCGCTGACCAGCCCGCTGACCCTCGCGGCCCCTGCCGAGGCACAGAACCGCAATTACAACCAGCAGGTTCGCGACTGTAACCGCGACCTGCGCCGCGCCGACAGCCGTGCCGAGTATCGTCGGGAGCTTCGCCAGTGCCAGCGCGATCTGCAGCGCGCCCAGCGCCAGGATGCCCGCGATTGGCGCCGTTACAGCGCTTACGACTATAATCGCTATGAGCCGGGGCAGCGCCAATATTACGCCGACCGCTATTACCGCGACGGCCGCTATTACAGCCAGCGCCGGCTCGGCTATAACGACCGCATCTATCGCGGGCAGAACGGCAGCTATTATTGCCGCCGCAACGACGGCACGACCGGCCTGATCGTGGGTGCCGGCATCGGTGCTCTGCTCGGTAATCAGATCAACATCGGCGGTTCGACCACGCTTCGGACTATCGCCGGCGGAGCGATCGGCGCGGCGCTGGGTCAGGCCATCACTCGCGGCGACGTCCGCTGTAACTAAGGGCTGATGGCTTACCAAGGAGGGCCGGTGTCCGCACCGGCCCTTTTTGTTTGCCTGCCTTGCGCCTGGAGGCCTTCGCCCGCATTGCCGAGGACGAAGGAGACGACCTATGCGAGCGCACGTCGAGCGGCATCTGGTGCAACGGATCGGCTGGCTTCGCGCCGCGGTGCTCGGCGCCAACGACGGCATCGTCTCGACCGCCAGCCTGATCGTCGGGGTCGCCGCCGCCGCTTCCGGAAAGGCGGAAGTGATGCTTGCCGGTGCAGCGGGCCTGGTCGCCGGCGCGATGTCGATGGCGGCGGGCGAATATGTCTCGGTCAGCTCGCAGTCCGATACCGAGCAGGCCGACCTCGCCCGCGAGCGCGCCGAACTAGAGCAATCGCCCGAACTGGAACATCAGGAATTGTCGCGCCTCTATCAGGAGCGCGGAGTATCGGACGCCACCGCCGATGAGGTCGCACGGCAACTGATGGCCAAGGACGCGCTCGGCACCCATGCCCGCGAAGAACTCGGCATCAGCCACGTCAGTACTGCGCGTCCGGTGCAGGCCGCGCTGACGTCGGCGGCGACGTTTACCGCGGGCGCCGCCATGCCGTTGCTGGTCGCGTTCTTCGCCCCGGTCGGTCAGACCATGATCGTCGCCGTGACGGTTGCGTCCCTGCTGTTCCTGGCGTTGCTCGGCGCCATCGGTGCCAGAAGCGGCGGCGCGCCGGTCGGCAAGGCGACCTTCCGGGTCTTCTTCTGGGGTGCACTGGCGATGGCGATCACCGCCGGCATCGGCAAATTGGTCGGGACCGCGGTCTAGTCGATTGCCGCCATCAAGGTCGCATTGCCGCCTGCCGCAGTGGTGTCGATGCAGGTCACCCGTTCGGTCGCGAAGCGCGCGACGTAATGCGGGCCGCCGGCCTTGGGACCGGTCCCCGACAGCCCCTCGCCCCCAAACGGCTGGCTTTCCACCACCGCGCCGATCTGGTTGCGGTTGATGTAGAGATTGCCGACCCGCGCCTTGGCAGCGACCTGCTCGGCCACCGTGTCGATGCGGCTCTGAAGCCCGAGGGTCAGGCCGAAGCCGGTGGCGTTGATCTGGTCGATCACCTTGTCGAGCTCGCCCGATTGCCAGCGAATGACGTGCAGCACCGGGCCGAAATGCTCGTCCTTGAGGCTGGCGAGGCTGGGCAGCTCGGCGATCACCGGGGCGACGAAGCTGCCGTTATTGGGTGGCAAACGCAGTTCGGCCACCACCTTCCCTGCGGCCCGAAGCTCGGCGACATGCGCGTCGAGCGAAGCCTTGGCGTCGGCGTCGATGACCGGGCCGACATCGGTGGTCGGCAGCCGCGGATCGCCGATCGACAGCGCTTCCATCGCGCCGCGGATCATCGTCAGCATGGTGTCGGCGACGTCTTCCTGCACGAACAGGACGCGCAGCGCCGAGCAACGCTGGCCGGCCGACTGGAAGGCCGAGGCGACCACGTCGCGCGTCACCTGCTCGGGCAACGCCGAGCTGTCGACGATCATCGCATTCTGGCCGCCGGTTTCGGCGATCAGCGGCACGATCGGGCCTTCTCGTTCCGCTAGGCTGCGGTTGATCGCCCGGGCGACGGCAGTCGAGCCAGTGAAGGCGACGCCCGAGGTTAGGCGGTGCGACACCAGAGCCGCCCCGATCTTGCCGTCGCCGACCGCGATCTGGACGACGTCGGCGGGAATGCCGGCTTCGTGCATCAGGCGGACCGCCAGCGCGCCGATCAGCGGGGTCTGCTCGGCCGGCTTGGCGATGGCGCTGTTGCCGGCGGCCAGCGCGGCGGCGACCGGGCCAGTGAAGATGGCGAGCGGAAAATTCCACGGGCTGATGCAGGTCCATACGCCGCGCCCGTGGTGGCGAAGCTCGTTCAGCTCACCGGTCGGTCCGGGCAGCTGCACCGGCGTCGCAAGCCGGCGCGCTTCGGCGGCATAATAGCGTAGGAAGTCGACTGCCTCGCGCACTTCGAGCACAGCGTCTGGCAGCGACTTGCCGGCCTCGCGGATGCACAGCGAGTAGAAGTCTTCGCGGTGCGCTTCGAACAGGTCGGCGGTGCGGTCGAGCAGGCGCGCACGGGCTTCGCCGCCGATTGCATCCCACGCCGCCTGCGCGGCGGCGGCGCGAGAGAGCATGGCGTCGAGGTCGGCGGGGCTGGTCTCGACGACCTCTCCGACCACCTGTGCGCGATCGAAGGGCGAGCGGATTTCGATGCGCTCGCCGTTGCCCTCCCCGCCCGTCCAGCGCTTGCGCTCGAGATCGGCCAGGCGGCGAAGTAGGGGTTCGCGCACCGAGATGTCGGTCAGATCGCAGCCCGCGCTGTTGCGGCGCGCGGTGCCGAACATCTCGCCCGGAAGGGGAATCACGGGGTTGCGGCGGGGGCTCATCGCGTCGAGCTGCGACACCGGATCACGGATCAAATCATCGACCCCGACCTCGGCATCGGCGATGCGGTTCACGAACGAGCTGTTAGCGCCGTTCTCGAGCAGGCGGCGGACGAGATAGGCGAGCAGTTCCTTGTGGCTTCCCACTGGGGCGTAGATGCGAACCGGCGTCTGCGGCTGCCCCAACTCGCGCTCGAGCTTGACCAGGCCCTCGAACAGCTCCTCGCCCATGCCGTGCAGGCGCTGGAATTCGAACGGGGTCGTTCCCGCCAACGCCTTGATCGCGCCGATGGTGGTCGCATTGTGCGTGGCGAAGGCGGAATAGATGCAATCGGGCGCGCCGAGCAGCACCTTAGCACAGGCAAGATACGACACGTCGGTCGCGACTTTGCGGGTAAAGACCGGATAATCTTCATAGCCGCCGACTTGCGCGACCTTGATCTCGCTGTCCCAATAGGCGCCCTTGACCAGCCGGATCATCAGCTTGCGGCGGTGCGCGCGGGCGAGCTCGACCACCCATTCGGCCACCGGGCGCGCGCGCTTGGCATAAGCCTGAAGCGCCATGCCGAGGCCGGTCCAGCCATTCGCGAACAGCGCGTCGTCGGCGACCAAAGCTTCGAGACAGTCCATCTGCAATTCGAGCCGGTCGGATTCTTCCGCGTCGATGGTCAGGTGGACGTTGGCGGCGCTGGCGGCAGCGGCGAGCTCGCGCAGCACCGGCATGATGTAGGCCTTGGCTTCGTCGGCATGCAGCGCTTCGTAACGCGGGTGCAGCGCCGACAATTTGACCGAGATGCCGGGCGAGCGGATCACGCCCTCCCCTGCTTCGCGCGCGATGCGGCGGATCGCCCCGCGATAGGCGTCGGCATAGCGATCCGCGTCGGCCAAGGTGCGGGCCGCTTCGCCCAGCATGTCGAAGCTGTGACTAAGCCCCTTCTTCCGTTCGGGCGCGGCACGTTGCAGCGCTTCGTCGATGGTGCGGCCGAACACGAACTGCCCGCCGAGGATTTTCATCGCCTGTCCGACCGCCGTGCGGATGACCGGCTCGCCAAGGCGCCCGACCGCGCGGCCCAGCGCCGCGCTCCAGGTGCCGCGCTCATTGTGCCCGGCGTCGAGCACCTTGCCGGTGAGCAGCAAAGAAAAGGTCGCGGCGTTGACGAAGGGCGAGTGGCTGTCGCCGAGCTTTTCGTTCCAGTCGGGACCGGACAATTTGTCGCGGATCAGTTCGTCGGCGGTGCGCGCATCGGGGATACGCAGTAGCGCCTCGGCAAGGCACATCAGCGCCACGCCTTCTTCCGAGCCGAGGTCGTAGGCGTGCAAGAACGCGTCGAGCCCGGCGGGTTTGGCGCCCCGGACGTGACCGACGAGATTGCGCGCAATCGCCTCAGCTTCGCGGAACTGCGCCGGGTCGAGACGAGCCTGATCGAGGCGTTCGGCGACGACCTTTTCCTCGTCGCGGCGGATGTCCCGGCGCACGGCCGTGCGGTCGAGGATGGCGGCGACTGGCGGATTATACGCGTTCATCAAAGGGCACTCGTCGTTGCGAGCGCTGCGAAGCAATCCATCGCCGCGCCCTGGATTGCCCTTCGACGACGCCTGCGGCGGCGCTCAGGACAGACTACGTCGCTACGCTCCTCGAACAGACGAGGAAAGGGCTGTCTTTGCCCTTACGCAAGCTGCCCGTGGCAATGCTTGAACTTCTTGCCCGAACCGCACGGGCACGGCGCATTGCGGCTGATCGGCTCGGCCAGCGAGCCCTCGGGAAGATCGGGCTGCGGGATGTTGGTACCGGGGCCAAAGCCACTGACCAGCCCGCGCGCCGCCGCATCGAGATCGGCGGTATCGTCAAGACCCGAGAGCGGGTCGAGATGCTGGGTCAGGAAGGCCGGCAGCTCGGGCAGCGGCGGCGGCTCCATCGCGATCTGTGCGCGCATCAGGGTCTTGGTGACGTCCTCGCGGATAGCGACCAGCAGCCGCTCGAACAGGGCAAAGGCTTCCGACTTATATTCGTCGATCGGCTTTTTCTGGGCGTAGGATCGCAGGTGGATGACCTGGCGCAGCGCGTCGAGCGTCGCCAGATGCTCCTTCCAGTGGTGGTCGAGGGTCTGGATGAGGACGGTCTTTTCGACCTCCTGCCAGCGGTCAGGCTCGACCTCGCTGGTCTTGGTGATCATCGCTTCATCGGCAAGCCCGCCGATACGCTCGATCAGCAGATCCTGGTCGACGCCGTCTTCCTTGAACCACTCGTCGATCGGCGGCTGCAGGCCGAGCACTTCGTCCAGGCTCTCCTTGAGCCCATCGAGGTCCCATTGCTCGGGGTAGGTGCCCGGCGGGCAATGCGCCGTGACCAGCGAAGCGACGGTATCGGCGCGCATGTCGGTGACCACGTCGGACACATGCTCGGCGTCCATGATCTCGGCGCGCTGCTCGTAGATGACCTTGCGCTGGTCGTTCATCACGTCGTCGAATTCGACGACCTGCTTGCGGATGTCGTAGTTGCGCGCCTCGACCTTCTTCTGCGCGGTCTCGATCGCCTTGGATATCCACGGGGAGACGATCGCTTCGCCATCCTCGAGGTTCTTTTCCATCAGCCGGGCAAAGGCGGTCTGCGGGCCGAAGATGCGCAGCAGATCGTCGTCGAGGCTGAGATAGAAGCGCGACAGACCCGGATCGCCCTGGCGGCCGGAGCGGCCACGAAGCTGGTTGTCGATGCGGCGGCTTTCGTGGCGCTCAGTGCCGAGCACGAATAGCCCGCCCACTTCGCGCACGCGTTCGCGCTCGGCCTGCACCTCGTCGCGGATCCTGGCGATCGCGGCCTCGCGCTCCGGGCCTTCGGGCATGTCCTTAAGTTCGTCCTCGACCCGGAACTCGACGTTGCCGCCAAGCTGGATGTCCGTGCCGCGACCGGCCATGTTGGTGGCGATGGTGACCTTGCCGATCCGGCCCGCCTGCGCGACGATGTGCGCTTCGCTCTCGTGGAAGCGGGCATTAAGGACGGCGTGCTCGACGCCTTCCTTGTTGAGATATTCGCTGAGAAGCTCGGACTTTTCGATCGACACGGTACCGACGAGAACGGGCTGACCAAGCTCCTGCTTTTCCTTCAAAGACTTGGCAATTGCCGCAAACTTGTCGTTGATATTCTTGTAGAATTCATCCTCCTCATCGACCCGGCTGACCGCCTTGTGAGTCGGAATGGTGACGACGTTCATCTTGTAGATGTCGAAGAATTCGGGCGCTTCGGTGAGCGCGGTTCCGGTCATGCCCGAGAGCTTGGGATACATGCGGAAATAATTCTGGAAGGTGATCGAGGCGAGCGTCTGGTTCTCGGGCTCGATCTGCACGCCCTCCTTGGCCTCGACCGCCTGGTGAAGGCCGTCCGACCAGCGCCGGCCATCCATCATGCGGCCAGTGAATTCGTCGATGATGACGACCTTGCCGTCCTTGACGATGTAATCGATGTCGCGGCGGAACATGGTGTTCGCCTTGAGCGCCTGGTTGAGGTGGTGGACCACCTGCGTATTGGCGATGTCGTAAAGGTTGGCGCCTTCGATCAGGCCCGCTTCCTCGAGCAGGCGCTCGGCCTTTTCGGTGCCATCTTCGGTCAGGACGACGCTGCGCTGCTTTTCGTCCTTCTCGTAATCGCCTTCGCCAAGCTGCTTCACCAGCGCGTCGACCGAGATGTAAAGCTCGCTTTTGTCGTCGGTCGGCCCCGAGATAATAAGCGGAGTGCGGGCTTCGTCGATCAGGATCGAGTCCACCTCGTCGACGATGGCATGATTGAACGGCCGCTGGACCATCTGGTCGCGGCTGAACTTCATGTTGTCGCGCAGGTAATCAAAGCCGAGCTCGTTGTTGGTCGCATAAGTGATGTCGGCATCGTAAGCCGCGCGCCGCTCGTCCTCATTGAGATTGGGGACGATGACGCCCACGGTCAGGCCGAGGAAATTGTGGACCTGCCCCATCCATTCCGCGTCGCGGCGGGCGAGGTAATCGTTGACGGTGACGACGTGAACGCCCTTGCCCGGAAGCGCGTTCAAATAGGTCGCAAGCGTCGCGACCAGGGTCTTGCCCTCGCCGGTGCGCATTTCGGCGATCTCGCCGCGGTGAAGCGCGATGCCGCCAATCATCTGCACGTCGTAATGCCGCTGGCCGAGCGTCCGCTTGGCCGCTTCGCGCACGGTCGCAAAGGCTTCGGGCAGCAGGTCGTCGAGGCTCGCGCCATTGTCGAGCCGCTGACGGAAAATCGCCGTCTTATTCTTGAGCTCGTCGTCAGTCAGCGCCGAGATGGTCGGCTCATGCGCGTTGATCGCCTCCACGATGCGGCGGAGCTTGGCGACATAACGGTCGTTGCTCGAGCCGAAGAGCGACTTGGCGAACGATTGCAGCATGAAACATCCTTAAGGGCGCAGGGCAACAACAAACGCGCCCGCGCACGAGCGTTTTCTAGTGCCGGGCGATGTAGGTTCGGGGTGCAGGCTAGTCAATCGACCGGAAGCCGCACCCGCCCGTGCATCGGGCTTAAAGAACGCCTTCCAGCCACGCCGCCAGCTGGCTCTTCGGCAAGGCGCCGACCTTCTGCGCTACCGGCTCGCCATTCTTGAACAGCAGCATGGTGGGAATGCCGCGGACACCGTACTTTCCGGGCGTGTCGGGGTTTTCGTCGATGTTGAGCTTCGCGATGGTGACCTTGTCGCCCATCGTCTGGCTCAATTCTTCGAGGGCGGGGGCGATCATCTTGCACGGACCGCACCATTCCGCCCAGAAATCCACCAGAACGGGCTTGTCGGCGCCAAGGACGTCGGTGGCAAAGCTCTGGTCGGTGATGGTCTGGGTCATGTCGGAAGGCTCTCCTGATTCGGGTTTCCGCCCATATGGGTCGCAGCATCGAGGTCCTCAAGCGGCACGGTGAGGAGAAGCGGCGCGTCGGTGTAGAGCAATGCCAGTTCGATCCGGTGGCGCGGAAAGATGACCTGCAGGGCGCGGCCATAAGCCTGCATCTGGCGGCGATGGCTCTGCGGAATGGTGCTCTCGCTACGCGGCACCTGCCGGCCGGTCTTGAAATCGACCACGCGAACGGCGCTCTCGGTGACTAGCAGCCGGTCCACCGTTCCCGCGACCACCGTCCCATCGGACAGGGTCGCGGCGATCGGCGCTTCGGCCAGCGCATCCGGCGAGAACAAGGAGGCGTGCTCGGGCGCCTCGATGATGGCAAGCGCCGTGTCGACGAGGCTCGTGCGCAGCGCCGCATCTGCGACCCCGGCCGAGCGCTGAAGCCAGGCGAAGGCGGCCTGCCGGCGATCACCGGGTGGCGTGGCGGGCAATCGTTCGAACAGGGCGTGGAGCAGGCGTCCACGCTCGGCGGCGGCGGCGAGTGCCGGGCTTGGCGGCGGCCGGCTGTCGGTGTCCGCGGCGATCTGCGACGGGGCAAGCGGCCGGGGCGGCCGTGCCTCCGCCGGGGCTTGGGTCGTCGCCCAAGCCGGAACGGGCGAGCGAGGAGCCGCGACTTCGCGCGCTTCGCCCACCGCAAGCGGCGCGTTGCCCGACGCGAAGCGAAGCACGCCATTCGCGTCGGCTTCGACCCCGCCCGCCGTCATCGCTTCCGATACGACGCTGTGCCAGCTGTCGCTCGACTGCTTCCGCGACGGCTTGAGCCCGGCCAAAATCAGCCGCTCCCCTGCCCGCGTCAGCGCGACGTAGAGCAGGCGGAAATGCTCTTCGAGGTCGCGCTCTTTTTCGGTGGCAAGGATCTGGTCGAAAGGCGGGGCGATCTCGTCTTTGCGCGGGCGGATCATCGGAAACCGGCCAGCCTCGCTCGGCACGTCGAGGATCGCGCTAACCCCGCCCAGCTGCGCGGGATCGGCCGTGGTGTCGGCAAGGATCACCACCGGTGCTTCGAGGCCCTTCGCGCCGTGCACCGTCATGATCCGCACCGCGTCGCCGCGCCCTTCGGGATCGCGCTTCACCTGCATCTCGCCGTGCGACAGCCAGGCGAGGAACTGCTGCAGCGTGACCGGCTCCCCGCCTTCGAACTGGATGGCGGCGGCGACCAGCTCGTTGATCGGATCGCGCGCCTGGCGTCCGAGGCGGGTCAGAAGCTTTCGGCGCCCATCCATCGGCCCAGACAGAATCCGCTCGAGAAAGGCGTAAGGACCGGAGTAATCGGCCATCCCGAGCAAGTCGTTCAACGCGTCACGTGCGGCGCGGAAGTCGGCGCGTTCGTCGGCGCGGTGGCCGAGCTCTTCCCACAAGCTGCGCCGCCGCTCGGGTCCGGCCAGCGCATAAAGCTGGTCCTGGTCCCAGCCGATCAGCGGCGAAACCAGCAGATTGGCAAGGGTCAGGTCATCGAGCGGCTGCACCGCGAAGCGGACGGCGGCGAGCAGGTCCTGCACCGCCAGCGGCTCGGACAGAATCAGCCGGTCGAGCCCCGCGGTCCGCACCTTGCGCTCGAACAGGCGCGCGACCAGCAAGGGCGCGAGATTGGCGCGGCTGCGCACCAGTACGAGGATGTCGCCGGGCCCCAGCGGCCGGCCGGTCGAGGCGAGCACCGGCGCGCGCTCGATCTCGGCCGCGATCCAGTCGGCAAGCTCGCTCGCATAGCGGCGGCGGGCTTCGTCCTCCCATTTCTCTTCGCCATCTTCCTCCTCGCCCGGGTCTTCGTGCGAGAACGGCGGCCAGACCTCGACGCTGCCGCCTCGCCCAGCGTGAAAACTGACGTGAGGCGGGGCGGCTTCGGGAAGACCGATCCGTTCGTGGCCGAGGCTGGCCAGCACCATGTCGACGACGTCGAGCACCGCCTGCGCCGAGCGGAAGCTGCGGCTGATCGACAGCGAGCGGAACGGCATCGCGCTCCCGTCGGCGGCGGCCCGAAAGTGCGAGCGCGCACGCTCGAACTCGGCCGGATCGGTGCCCTGGAAGCCGTAGATCGCCTGCTTGAAATCGCCGACCATGAACAAGGTGCGATGCTCCGGCCCCGCCCCCGCCCCGGCGAAATATTCCTCGGTCATCGCCTTCACGATCGCCCACTGGCTTTCGTTCGAATCCTGCGCTTCGTCGACCAGCAGGTGATCGGTCCGCCGGTCGAGCTTGAAGCGGATCCATTCGGCGATCCCGTCCTGCGCCAACAGCGCGCGCGACCAGCGGATGAGGTCGTCGAAATCGGCCACCCCCTCGGCGCGCTTGGCTGAGGCATAGGCATCGGCAAAGCGCTTTCCCGCGCGCAGCCCCGCGGCGAGCAGGCGAACCAGCGCATCGCCGCGCAGCAGCGTCAGCAGCTCCTCGATCTGCTCGCATAGCGCGTCACACTCTTCCTGCGCTTCGGGCCAGTGCTTGATCAAATTCTTGACTGACCGCCGCCCGCCGCTGGCCGTCAGCACGGTGGCGTGGGCGAAGCGATGAAGGTTGCGGCACCGCTCGGCGGGCGGGAGGGCGAGCCAGCCTTCGATCTCTGGCAGGATCGTGGCAGCAGTCTTGGTGCCCCACTGCCGGTACGCATCGGCCAGCGCGTGAAGCGCGTCGCAGTCGAATGCGTCGTCGTGGCAACGGGCAGCGACCAGTTCCTCGACGCCTTCCTCCGGCAAGCCCATCAGCTCGCGCAAGGCCGGCTCGACTGCCTCCAGCCGGTCGAAGCGCGCCATGCCCTCGACCGCGCCGGCGCAGCGACGGAGGTAGTTGCGGACATCCCCCTCGCCGAGCCGTCCGGCAAGCACTTCGAGATCGGCGAGAAACGCGCCGTCGCCCGCCGCGGACTGCTCGGCAAGCGAGGCCAGCGTTCGCTCGACCAGGGCTTCTTCCTCGCGGCCTTCGATGGGGCGGAAGCCGGGCGTGATCCCCGCCTCGGCCGGAAAGGCGGAAAGCAAGGTCTGGCAGAAGCTGTGAATGGTCTGGATGCGCAGGCCGCCCGGACAATCGAGCACCGTCGCGAACAGGCGCCGCGCGCGGTCCTGCATCGCTTCGTCCGGCGTGACGCCGAGCGCCTCCAGCTCGGCACCGAGAGCTTCGTCGTCGAGCCCGACCCAATAGGCCAGCCGCCCGCCGACCCGCTCGGCCATTTCCGCCGCCGCCGCTTTGGTAAAGGTCAGGCACAGGATACTCTCGGGCGACGCATCCTCAAGCAGCAGTCGGAGCACCCGCGCCGTCAGCACCTGCGTCTTGCCGGTCCCGGCGCTGGCTGACAGCGACGCATGAATAAACGGATCGGCGGCCGCGGCTTGATCGGGATCGAGCGGCTTGAGGGCAGTGGGACGCGACATGGGCCTGACGTCATAACGCTTCCGCTCAGCCACGCCATGCGTTTATGGGCGACGATACAACCTCAGGAGGAGCGACACGTGGCGGACGATGGCAAGAAGACGGGCACCGGCAGCAAGGACGGCGACAACCGCAATTTCAAGGCGGGGATCGCGGTCGGCGTCGGCTCGGCCGCGATCGTTGCCGCCTTGCTTTATGCTCGCACGGGCAAAGCCAAGAAGAAGTAATCGGGCGTCGGGGCGGCGCTCAGCTCCGCCCCAGCCATTCCTCCAGCCGCATCAGTTGGTCGTAGTCGCCATAGCGGGCGAACCGCGGCTGGAGCTTGGCGGTAAAGGGCGAATCCCCGGTCAGCCACCGCGCCGCTGCTTCGCTGAAGTGATGCCGCGCTTCGGCGAGGATATTCTCGGCCGGACCGATCGCCTCGACAAAGCCGCGCCGATCCTTGCGATCCTGTTTGGCCAGCGACCAATATTCGAGCAGTGCTGGTGCCGCCGCGATATCCTTGAAGCCGCCTGCCGCTGCGATCATCCCGAGCAGCCCGAGCTGTAGCGCAAAGCCTGCTTCGACCTGATTCTTGGCCGGCGGCTTGCCGGTCTTGAAGTCGAGGATGGCCAGATCCCCGTGGGCCAGCCGATCGATCCGGTCCGCGCGTCCGATCAGGCGCACGTCCGCGATGTCGGCTTCGCCTTTCGCTTCCGCCGCGAACGGCCGGCGACCCTCGGCCTGATTGGCTTCCTCGGCCTCGGCCAGCGTGGCGATCGCTTCGAGCAGGCGCGGTCCCCACAAGGCGCGCATCAGCGGGTGGATGTCGTCGCCCGCCAGCAGCGCGCGGGCTCGCGGTACCAGGCGATGCGTCGCGCATTGATCCTCCTCGAACCATCGCTCGAACAATTCGTGGACGATGGTCCCACGCCAAGCGGCATCCTGCTCGGCACCAAGATCATCGAGCGGGTGCAGGCCGAGCATCGCCTTGGCGTAAAAGGAGAAGGGATCGGCCTTGAGACGATCGAGGTCGGTGACGCGAATGCGGCGCGGCCGTTCGCTCGCCGGCGGCGCGGGCGCCGGGCGGAGCGCGGGCTGCTCGCGTTCGGGCTCGTCAAGCGCGATCGCCAGCGCTTCCAGCGTCTCGTCCCGCGGCAGCCCGCCGGTCAGCGCTTCGAGCCGCAGCAGCAGGCGCGAGGTCACGGTCGGCGAGCGGCCATCGCGCCGCGCGCGGGTCAGCAGCACTTCCTCGGCGCACAGCAGCCCGGCGAAGTCATGCGCGGAAAGGCCGATGCGAAGCTCCGGGCCGGGCAGCCCGAGCTGGCGGCGGACACTGACGGCAAGCCATGGATCGGGACTGGGCGGCGCGGGCCAGACACCTTCGTTCAGCCCGGCGAGGATCATCAGGTCGGTCTTGACCAGCCGCGCCTCGATCAGGCCGAGGATGCGAACGCGCGGATGCTGCCCATAAGGCGGACGGATCGCGATCCCGTCGAGCAATGAGCGGAGCAAGGGCACGGCGTCTTCGGCCGTGACGATCAGCGCGGCGGTCGCCGGCGAGGCTTCGAGCGCGGCTAGGAGGTCCGCCGCAGCCCGCCCGGCCGAGCCGCTCCACGCCGCATCCCCGGCCAGCCTCTGCACGATGTCACGCAAGGCGGCGGCAAGGCCTGCAAGGCTGGTGCCGGGCTGAAGCATGGGCTCGACCGCGGCGATGAACGGCTTCAGCCGCTCCCATCGCGCTTGAAGATGAGCGTTGCGCCTGGCGTCATCGGCAAGTTTCTGGTCGATCAGCCGCTGAAGCCCGTGAACACCGGGCAGCGGCCGCGGCCCGCGCAGTGCGAGATCCAGCGCGCGGACATCGTCGAGCCACGCCCGCCTGCCCTCGCCCGCCTGCACCAACGGATGGCCGAGCAGCGCTAGCAGCGGCACGGGCGCGAGACGGTCGGCGGCGGCCGCCGCCAGCGCGAGCAACAGGCTTCCCGTCGGCAGCAGCGACAAGGGCGTGCCGGCGCTGTCGTCCGCTTCGATGCCCCATCGGCGGAGATGGGCGCCGACGCGCCGCGCAAGCTGGCGATCGGGCGTCACCAGTGCGGCCGTGCGGCCTTCGGTTTCCAGCGCTTCTCGAAGCGCTAGCGCAATCGCCTGGGCCTCGGCGGCGGGGTCCGGCAGTACGGCAAGCCGCACGCTGCCCAGCGATTTCTCCTCGGCGGGAAGGCGGCTCCATCCCTGGCTGAACGAGGCCGCGGTCAGCGCGTGTGCGGCGGCCCGGCTGCGCTGCGGACCATCGGGGGCGGCGCTCGCGGACGGCCAGGGCCGAACCGAAGCGCGATCCACCCGCATTCGGCCAAGCAGCAGCTTCAGGTGATATTGCGGGTGGGTCGGCTCGGGCCGCCCCTCCTCCTCGCCCTCGCCGCCGAGCGCCTGCCATTGTTCTTCGCTGAGCAACGCGTCGTCGGCGAGCGCGGGAAGGACGACACTGCCTTTAGGCATGAACGCGACCACCCGCAGCAGCTCGGCCACCGCCGGGGCCGCGGTGGTGATGCCCGCGGCGATCGTGAAACCAGCGGGGGGCGCGGCCTGCCAGCGCCGCGCCGTCGCCCTCAGCAAGAGGTTGCGGCGCTCGACGAGGTCGATCCGCCCCATCGCCGCCTGGCGTTCGGGCCACCGCTTCAGCAGCACCGACAATGTTTCGAGGGCGCGCTCCTGATGGATTGCCAGTTCGGCCTGCTCGCCCAGCCGGCCGAGCAAGGCGGCCGGCACGATGCCCTCGATCAGCAACTGGTCGAGCGTTCCGGCAAGATCGCCGGCGAGCCGCCATGCTTCGGCGGTGCCGAGCCCGCGCGCCTGTTGCAGCAGGCCGGCGAGTTCGGCCTGCCGGGTCAGCGGATCGACGGCCGGAGGAATGGCCTCGCCTTCCAGCGCCTCGAACGCGCCGCCGATCCGCTCGTCGAGTGCGGGATCGCCGATCGGGATGAGACGCGGGAGCAGCAGTCCCTTCCCGCTGGCTCGCACAAAGGCTTCGGTGACCGTCCGCACCGCACGGGCGTTGGGAAGCAGGATGCGCCCACGGGCAAGCGCCAGCGGATCGTCCCGGTGGCGGCGGATCAGTTCCAGCGCGAGGGCGTCGGCAAAGCTCGCTTCAGCCGGGATCGACCACAGGCTGGGGCCCGCACGCGGGTCAGCCTCGGGCAAGCGCTTCCTCGGTCGCGGGGATGGCTGCCGGGGTGCCGACGTCGAACCACAAGCCTTGATGGACGACGCCGAAGCAACGCCCTTCCTCGATCGCGCGGTCCCACAGGATGTTGGTCGAGAAGGGTCCTTCGGGCGCTCCGTCGAGCAGGCGCTTCGCCACCATCTGGATCCCGGTATAGACGAATGGCGCGACCCGCCCGGCGGCTCTGCGGCGCAGGCGTCCGGCGGCGTCCATGTGGAAGTCGCCGCTTCCGCCATGATTGCCGGCCCGCGCCTGTGGCACGAGGAGCAGCAGCGCATCCATCCGCTCGCTGTTCCAGTGGCTGGCAAGCAGCTTGAGCGTATCGGTCGGACCGTCGACCCAGAAATTGTCGCTGTTTACCGCGAGAAAGGGATCGCAATCGATCAGCGGCCGCGCGCGCACCATTCCGCCGCCCGTTTCGAGCAGCAGGTCGCGCTCGTCACTGATCGCGACTTCAAGGTCTTTGCAGCGTGCTTTGAGGTGCGCTTCGAGATTGTCGGCGAGATAGTGGACGTTGACCACCACCCGCCCGACCCCGGCGGCCCGAAGCCGGTCGAGCACATGGTCGAGCAAAGGCTTGCCGGCGACTTCCACCAGCGGCTTAGGCCGTGTCGCGGTCAGCGGCCGCATCCTTTTGCCCAGCCCCGCTGCCATCACCATCGCACAACGCGGTACCTCGGCGCTGATCTCGGGCCGGATGCGAAGCGTGCGATGGGTGATGCTCATTGCGCGTCCTTCCAGGCGTCGGCGCGGGCGGAGGCCGGCACATTGTCGTCGAACCAGCGCTTCACCGGCGCGAGGTGCGGCGCTCCAAGGTCGCGCTCGAGCAAGCCCCACATGCGCGGCTGGAAACGCCGGTAGCCGGGCTTTCCATCGCGCTTCCACAAGCGGCAGAAGACGCCGAGGATGCGGGTGTTGCGTTGTGCGGCCAGCGCCCAATAGGCGCGGCGAAAGGCTTCGTCGTCGCCCCGCGCGGCGACATACCGGTCCAGCATCGCCTGTTCGATCGCCGGGGTCACGTCGCGGCGTGCGTCTTCGAGGATGGAGGCGAGGTCATAGGCCGGGTGCCCCGCCAGCGCGTCCTGGAAGTCGAGCAGGCCGAGGTGGGCGTGACCCTCGCGCCCGCTGACCAGCATGATGTTCTCGGCATGAAAGTCGCGCAGCACGGTGACCGGGCCGAGCCCGTCGGCGGCAACCGGTGCCAGCACCTCTTCCCACGCTTGTCGATAGGAAGCGCGGTCGACCTCGATGCCGACGGCGGGCGCATACCAGTCGGGGAACAGCTCCAGTTCGGTCAGCCATTCGGCGAGACCATGGGGCGGCAGGCCGGGCATCGGCGGGCTGCGGTGGAGGTCGGCCAGCAGGTCGGTGGCAAGGCCATAGAGCGTTTCCTCGCGCTCTGGTGCGTCGTCCAACGTTTCGCGCAGACGCACGTCACCGAAGTCGGCGAGCAGTAGCAGGCCCTCGTCGAGATCACGGGCCAGGATATCCGGCGCGCTGAACCCGCGGCCGACCAGCCATTCGGCGACCGCGATAAACGGCCGCGGATCCTCGTGCGGCGGCGGGGCGTCCATCAGCACCGCCGCGCCATGGTCGGGATGATTGACCCGGAAATAGCGGCGAAAGCTGGCGTCGCCGGCTAGCGGCTCGACCCGCGCGCCTTGCCATCCGGCCTCGGCCAGGAATCGGTCGCAGGACGCGGGCGGAATCATGTGGGGTGGTGCGGCGGTGGCCATCGCCCTTCCCATGACTTCGGCACCTCCCAAGTCAAGGCGCGTCGGCCATCGGGACGCGGTTGCAGGCTGAGCCGAAGCGCCTGTGGCCACGCTGCCTCACCCGCCCGCTCGGGCCATTCGACCAGCAAGGCGCCGTCGAGCAACTGGTCCTCAAGTCCCAATTCCTCGAGTTCCGACGGGTCTTCGAGCCGGTAAAGGTCGGCGTGGCTGACCGGCGGGCTGGTCAAGTCATAAGGCTGGACGATGGCAAAGGTCGGCGACGGCACCTCGCCTTGGTGTCCCAGCGCCGCCAGCACCCCGCGCACCAGCGTCGTCTTGCCGGCGCCGAGCGGTCCTGCCAGCGTCACCACGTCGCCCGGTCGAAGCACGGCCGCGAGCGCCGCGCCCGCCCCCGCCATCGCCGGCTCGTCCAGCACCCACATCTCAGCGGGGACCGGTGCGCGGCAGGGTAATCAGGACGCTGGTTCCCTTGCCAACGACACTGCTCAGCTGAACCGTGCCGCTGTGCGCTTCGATGAACTGGCGGGTGAGCGGAAGGCCAAGGCCGAGCGCCGCTTCGCCGCGCCGCTCGCTGAAGCGGGTAAAGCGTTCGAACACGCGGGCCTGAAGCTCGTCGGCAATCCCGCGCCCGGTATCGGCGATCAGGATTTCGACCCGTTCGGCATCGCCGCGGGTGATCAAACGGACCTCGCCCTTGTCGGTATAGGCAACGGCGTTGCGCAGCACATGCTCGAGGCTTTCGCGAAGGCGGCGGTGGTCACCCGAGATGCTCCCCGTCCCCTCCCCGATCACCACCTTGAAACGCAACCCCTTGGCCTTGGCCGCCGGCTCCATCTGCACGGTGACGGTGCGGATCAGGCCGGCAAGATCGACCCGCTCACGCTCCAGCGCGACCTCGCCCTTGGCGCCTTGCGTCAGGTCGAGCACGTCATCGATCAGCCGCGACAGGCGCGAGACGCTTTCAAGAATGGCGGCGACATATTCCTTGGCCGCTTCAGACAACGCGCCCGCATAGCCTTCGCGCAGCATTTCGGCGAAGCCGCCGATCGACGTCAGCGGCGTGCGCAATTCGTAGCTCATGTTGGCGACGAAGTCGGTGCGGACGCGGTCGGCCTGCTCCAGCGCCGTCGCCCGTTCGCGCAAGGCCGCTTCGATCCGACTCGAATCGGTCACGTCGATCATGGTGAAAAGTGCATTGCCGTCGGGCAGCGGCACCGCCGCGAAGGCGAAATGGCGCCCGTCGGCAAGGTTCAGTCGTCCCTGCTCCGCCCGCCGTTCGCCGGTGGCGGCACGGACCAGTTCGCGCAACGTGGCGGCGGCGGTCGGATTGACCAGGCGACCGGCAAAAGCGGGCACCAGCTCATCGACCCGCGGGTGTTGGGCAAGCCAGCTTTCGTCCAGGCTCCAGAAATCACCGAACCGCCGGTTCCACAAGGTCAGCCGCCCGTCGGACGCGAACACCGCCACCCCTTCGAACAGATTGTCGAAGGTCGCGGTGCGGACCCTGAGCAAAGTATCGCGGGCGCTGGCCAACCGGACCTGCTCGGTCCGATCCTCGAAGATGATGCGCAGGCCGCCATCCGGAAGCGGCTGACCGACCACCCGCAGGTGATCGCCATTGGTGAGGATCCACTCTTCCTCATGCACCTCTTCGGCTGAGATGAACCAGCCGCGCCGCTCGGCCTTCCATTCGGGAAAGTCGCGCACTTCGGGCAAGCGATGGTTCTCGCGCATCCGTTCCAGCAGGCGGTCGAACTCGGGACGTTCGTCGAGCCATTCGGGCTCGATCTCGGACAGCACGGCGAAAGGCCGGTTGTAGAACGACAAAGTACGATCGGGATCGAACTGGATCGCACCGGCGGTCATCCGGTCCGACAGCTCGCGCTGGCTCAGCGCATGGCGTTCAAGCTCGGACCGGGCGTCCTCCAGTTCCTGGATGTCGAAGGCGTAGCCGGCCACGGTGCCGCCCGGCAACGGCACGTCGACCAGGCGAAGCATCCGCCGTTCGCCGCCGATGGTGGCAGGCCGCACCCGTTCGATCGGGCGACCGTCCTTGAGCGCCTGCTCGGCACCGGCCCGCGCCCCCGCTTCGCCGCCGCCCTCGACCAGTTCGATGCCGCGCTCGACGACCTCGTTGGCGTTCGCCGCCTCGACCGCGGTGACGAAGGCGTCGTTGACGAGCGCCAGACGACTTTCGCCGTCCCGCACCCACATCGGAAAAGGCGCCGCCTCGATAAGCTGGGTCAGCGCGCCCAAGGCTTGTTCGGTCCCGGCAAGACGAGCCGCCAATTCGCCCCGTTCGGCCGCCGCATTGCTGCTGTCGGAAATCCACAGCAGCGCCGTTCCCGCACCAAAGCTGTGCGGCGCCGCGCCGCCCCGGACGTCGACCAGCCGCGCCGATCCCTTGACCCGCAGCGCCAGATCGATCCGATCGCCCGCAAGGATCGCGGGCCGGAGCATCGCGGCGAGGCGCTCGACATCGTCCGCCTCGATCCCGCCCGGCCCCTCGCCCAGCGCTTTGAGCGACGGCAGGTGCAGTGCCACGCCGAAGTCGCGGGCAAGGGCTTCGTCAAGCTCGACGCTTCCATCGGCCTGAACCAGCACCGCCCGCGCCGGGCCGGCTTCCAGAAGCTCGCGCAAGAATCGGGCCGATCCCATCGCCTTACGGGCCGCGGCGATCTGTCGAAGCGCCGCGATGCTGAGCGCGATCCCGATCAGCAGGCATAGCCCGGCCACCGCCGCGGCGAGCACGCCCTGATGACTGACAGTCCCCAACCCACCCATGGCGAGGTTCATATCAGCGTCGCCGCGAAACAGAAGCGAAAGCGCGGATTCCGGCAGCGTCGGGCGTTTGAACCGCCGTACGTGTCGCCTTTGCCAGCCGCTCGACGGGGCGTGTGACAATCTTGCGACAGCTGCAAAAACTTTTAATCGGAGATGAACAGAAGATTGCCTTCGCGGGACCAAACGGCATGAAGGCTGCCGATCTTGCCCCCACGCGAAGGAATGTCTCATATGAACAACAAGATGCTGTTGAGCGCCACTGCGCTCCGCACGCTGGCAGCCGGAATCGCCTTTACGATGAGCGGCGTTGCCATGGCCCAGGCGACCCCGCCGGCCACCCCGGCGCCCGCCGCCGATGGCACCGTCTGCAATTCGGACAATCCCGCGTACAACTCGAACACCGGCGTTTGCGACAAGCCGGCCGACGTGGTCGATGCCAATGATCCGGGTCAGCTTTCGCGCCGCGGCGCCGACGGCAACACGGCCGACGCTGGTCAGGACGTCGTCATTACCGGCTCGCGTATTCGCGTTCCCAACCTCGAATCCGCGGAGCCGACCACGACCGTCGACTTCCGCCAGGTTCGTGAGCGCAACTTCACCAACGTCGCCGACGCGCTGAACGAACTGCCGAACATCCGCGGCTCGGTCACCCCGGCCGGCGCGCAGGGTTCGTTCGGCCAGGGCACGAACTACGTCAACACCTACGGCCTTGGTTCGAACCGCACCCTGACGCTGATCAACGGTCGCCGCTTCGTGACCTCCACCCCGGCGACCAACTTCGGCGGAGCGGCCCCCGGCACTCAGACCGACCTCAACATCGTTCCGGACATCCTGCTCGACCGCATCGACATCGTCAGCATCGGCGGCGCGCCGGTCTACGGTTCGGACGCGATTTCGGGCGTGGTCAACGTCATCTTGCGGACCAAGTATCGCGGGATCGAAGTCACCGGTAACACCGGAATCACCGAGGAAGGCGACAATTTCCGCTACAACGTGTCGGGCCTGTTCGGCGGCGATCTGCTCGACGGCCGGCTCAACCTGACCGCGGCCGTCAGCTACGACAACGTCACCGGTCTGGTCTACAATTCGCGCGATTACCTGCGCGAGAACATCGGCGGCCTGACCAATCCGAGCGCCACCACCGCCGCCGGCGCGTCGCGTCTTCCGGGCGTCGGCATCACGCAGGACGGCCGTCTCAATCCGAACATCGGCTTCAACAGCAGCCTTACCGACACCTTCCCGGGTACGGTTCTGGGCCGCAATGTCGGTATTCCGTACCTGACCAGCGGTGGTCTCATCACCAGCAGCAACATCGCCTGCACCGCGGCCAACCGCGCCACCAACCCGGCATCCTGTTTCGGCGTGGCCTCGCCGGCCGCGCTGTTCTTCGACAGTTCGGGCAACCTGCGGCCGTTCAATCAGGGCGTGTTGTTCGGCAGCGCCACGTCGGCCTCGCTGGTTGGCGGTGACGGCAGCGGCGTGTTCCAGTTCAACAACTTCAGCCAGATCACCAGCGATCTCGAGCGGAAGATCGGCTACGGCTTTGTGACCTTCAACGTCACCGACAATATCGAGCTGTTCGCCGAAGGCACGCTGTTCGAATCGCAGGCGAACGAACTGGTCCAGCAGCCGACCTTCAACTCGAGCCTGTTCTCGGGCGCCAGCGGCGAGCTGTTCTTCACTACCAACTCGCCGTTCCTGACCGCCGATGCGCGCAGCACGTTGATTAGCCGCGGCGTGACCAACTTCGGCATCTCGCGTGCGTCGACCGACATCGCCGACCTTACCGGATACAACCGCACCCGCATTCATCGCGGCGTGATCGGAACGCGCGGTGACTTCAGCCTGTTCGGCCGCGAGATGAACTTCGAGGCCTATTTCAACTACGGCAAGACGAAGACCAACGAATACAACCAGGACATCAACGCCCAGAACTTCGTGAACGCGGTCAACGTGACCACGAATGCTCAGGGCCAGATCGTCTGCACCACGGCGGCGACCCGTACCGGTGGCAACGGCTTTGCGGCCGGCGGCCTGACGCCGATCGCCGATCCGAACTGCGTCCCCTTCAACCCGCTCGGCTTCGGCCGCGCGTCGGACGCCGCGCGCGACTACATCATCGAGGACTTTGTCACTCGGACGATGCAGCGCCAGTGGGTCGGCAACATCAACGTCGGTGGTTCGCTGTTCGATCTGCCGGGCGGCGCGTTCCGCTTCAACGCGGGTTACGAGCATCGTGACGAAAAGGCCGTCTTCGACCCCAGCGAGTTCCAGCGCGCCGGTCGCGGCCGCTCGGTCGCGATCGTCGGCATCGACGGACAGTACAACCTCGACGAAGTGTTCGGCGAAGTCTTCGCACCGATTGTCGGCCCCCAGAACAACGTTCCGGGCATCTATGGTCTCCAGGCCTTTGGCCGCGTGCGCCGGGTCGACAACACCGTCAACGGCACCTTCACCGCGTTCGCGGCTGGCGGCAGCTATGCGCCGATCCAGGACATCGAAATCCGCGGCAATTACACCCGGTCGTTCCGTGCGCCGGCGATCACCGAATTGTTCCTTCCGATCGTCAACGCCTTCAGCACTGTTCCGGATCTCTGCCAGCCCTCGCAGATCAACGCGGGTGCCGCTCCGGCCACTCGCGCTGCGAACTGCGCGGCCTTCCTGACCCGCTACACCGGCCCGACCCCGGATCCGGCGTCGACGGCGACGGTGTCGATCCAGACCGGCGGTAATCCGGCGCTCGGCAACGAAACGGCCAATTCGTGGACCATCGGCGTTATCCTGCGTCCGAGCTTCATTCCGCGGTTCAGCGCGACGCTGGATTACATCAACATCGATCTGCTCAACCCAATTTCAAGCTTGACGGTGGCGCAGGTGGCTTCGGGCTGCTTCGACAACCCGAGCTTCGACACGTCCGACCCCTTCAACGGCAACGCCTTCTGCTCGCTGATCCGTCGCAACGCCAACGGCACCGTCGTCAACGACGGCACCCCTGCGGTCCGCGTCGGCTACGTCAACGGCCAGCGCATCCTGTATCGCGGCTGGCAGGGCACGGCGAACTACAGCGTTCCGCTGAGCGGCCTGAACATTCCGGGCAGCTTCTCGATCGGCTCGGACTTCCTGCTGACCAAGTATCGCCTCAACGACATCACCGGTGTCGCTCCGTCGCGCAGCGATGGCGTGATCGGCGATCCGGCGTTCGCCGGCCAGGTTCGCCTGCGCTATGCGAACAAGTTCTGGGGCGTGAACACCACCGTCAACTACGTGGGTGAGCAGCTGTTCAGCCGCCTCAACCGCGAAGTCGGCATCGCGGGTTCGGGTCCTGACGCCCGCGAAATCGACAAGCTGAAGGGATATGCGACGGTCAGCGGTGGTCTGTTCTTCGATCCCACGGACAAGTTCCGCTTCACGTTGGCCGTAACCAACGTGTTCAATAAGAAGGGTCAGGAATATTACGGGACCATTATCCCGGCGAGCTATGTCGACCTGCTTGGTCGCCGCTTCTCGGTCAGCGCCCGGGTCCGTTACTAATCGCCTCAATGACCGGCCGGGCCTGGGGGCTCGGCCGGTATCGACAACAAGGGCTTACACTATGAAGAATGCTCTGAAGTTTGCCGCGTTTGCGCTTCTTGCCGGCGTGGCCCTGCCCGCGCAGGCGCAGGACGCTCCGGCCTACACCGGTCCGCGCGTCGAATTGCGTGCGACCTACGATTTCGTCGGCGCCGGCTTCCGCAACACCACCGATTTCCAGGGTCGCGGCACCTTTGGTGACGACACCTCGAACGAGGGCACCAACATCGGCGGCGAAGTCGGCTTTGATATTGCCGCCGGTCCGGCGGTGGTCGGCGTCTATGCGGGCGCCGAATTCGGCGAAACGCAGATTCTTGCGCTTGCCCGCCCCTATCGCTTCGACACCGGCAACAACTACACGGTCGGTGCCCGCGCCGGTTTCCAGACCCGCGGCGTCCTGGTCTATGCCAAGGCCGGTTATTCGAACGGGGAACTGAAGGCGAACGTCCTCAGCGGCGGCAGCACGACGCTGTTCAACGGCTATGACGAGAACCGCGACGGCTTCCATGTCGGCGGCGGCGCCGAATTCGCGCTCCGCGGCCGCCTCTACGGCAAGCTCGAATACACCCATCACCGCTATGACCGCGCGACCATTAGCACGTCGGAAGAGGTTCGCTTCAGCCGCAACAACCTGACCGCCGCCATCGGTCTGCGCTTCTAAGCGCACGATCATCGGTTCAGGAAGGGCCGCTCCCCCGGGGGCGGCCTTTTTTGCTTGTACTCCGGGGAGCGCCGTGCCGCGCCCTGCCCTTTCCAGAACGGGCGGTCTCGGCTAGGGGGCTCGCCAGATCGGCCTTCCGTTCGTCGCGGATGAGGCCCCCCAAGGAGATGATGAACGTGTCGACCGAAACCCTTACCCGCGCCACGCAAACCGGCGATTACCTGGTGAAGGACATCTCGCTTGCCGACTTCGGCCGCAAGGAAATCGAGATCGCCGAGACCGAGATGCCCGGCCTGATGGCGCTGCGCGAGGAATTCGGTGCGTCCAAGCCGCTCGCCGGCGCGCGGATCACCGGGTCGCTTCACATGACCATCCAGACCGCTGTCCTGATCGAGACGCTGACCGCGCTCGGCGCCAAGGTTCGCTGGGCGAGCTGCAACATTTTCTCGACCCAGGACCACGCCGCCGCCGCGATCGCCGCGACGGGCGTGCCGGTCTTTGCCGTCAAGGGCGAGACGCTGGAAGAATATTGGGATTATGTCGTCCGCATCTTCGACTGGGGCCAGGACGAAACCTGCAACCTGGTCCTCGACGACGGCGGCGACGCCACCATGTTCGCGCTGTGGGGCGCGCGGGTCGAAGCGGGCGAAACCCTTTTCACCCCGACCAACGAGGAAGAAGAAGTCTTCGTCGCCACCCTGAACCGTTTCCTCAAGGAGCGTCCGGGGTACCTCACCAAGACCGTTCAGACCATCAAGGGCGTTTCGGAAGAAACCACCACCGGCGTCCACCGCCTGTATGAGCTTGCCAAGCAGGGCAAGCTCCCCTTCCCCGCGATCAACGTCAACGACAGCGTCACCAAGTCGAAGTTCGACAACCTCTACGGCTGCAAAGAGTCGCTGGTCGACGCCATCCGCCGCGGCACCGACGTGATGCTGGCCGGCAAGGTCGCCGTGGTCGCGGGCTTCGGCGACGTGGGCAAGGGTTCGGCCGCCTCGCTCCGCAACGGCGGCGCCCGCGTGCTGGTGACCGAGGTCGATCCGATCTGCGCGCTCCAGGCCGCGATGGAAGGCTATGAAGTCGTGACGATGGAAGAGGCCGCGCCGCGCGCCGACATCTTCGTCACCGCCACGGGCAACATGGACATCATCACCGTCGACCACATGCGGGCGATGAAGAACATGGCGATCGTCTGCAACATCGGCCACTTCGACAGCGAGATCCAGATCGGCGCGCTGAACAACATGAAGTGGACCGAGATCAAGCCGCAGGTCGACGAGGTCGAATTTGCCGACGGCAAGAAGATCATCGTCCTGTCGAAGGGTCGCCTGGTCAATCTCGGCAACGCCACCGGCCATCCGAGCTTCGTGATGAGCGCCAGCTTCACCAACCAGACGCTGGCCCAAATCGAGCTGTGGACCAAGAGCGAGAAGTACGGGAACGACGTTTACGTCCTGCCCAAGCACCTCGACGAAAAGGTCGCCGCGCTTCACCTTGAGAAGCTGGGCGTCAAGCTGACTCAACTCAACGACAAGCAGGCCGCGTACATCGGCGTGAAGCCGCAGGGCCCGTTCAAGCCCGAGCATTACCGCTACTAATATGAGAAGGGTGGGCCCGGACGCCGGGCCCGCCCTTCCCTATTCGGGCGCCAGATCGCCGAGCGCCTGCTCCATCTCACTCAGCCACGGGCGGTAATGCCGCCACAATTCGCCGCTCCGCTTGTTGAGCGGCTGCCGTACCTGCGACGCGCTCGCGGTACGCACAGGGCGAGCATTTTCGTGGAAGCACAGGCAGGCCGGATCGAACGGCAGCCCGATCGCACCCAGCACCCGCCGCAATTCGCCTTCGGGATCGGCGACCAGCCGCTCATGCTCGACCCGCACGATGCGGCCCGGCAGCACCTCCTCGAAGTGCCCCACCAGCCGCACATAATCGCGGTAGTAATGGGCGATGTCGCGCTGGTCGTAGGCGAAGTCGCGGCCGCGGGCGAAATGCTGTTTGAAGTTGGCGAACGAGCAGGCCATCGCCTCGCGCCGCGCGTCGATGATGATCGCGTTCGGCAGGATGGTCTGGATCAATCCGATGTGCGGCCAATTGTCGTTTAGCTTGTCGATGAACAACGGGCGATCGGTCCGCCGATGGATGCCCGCCCGAGCGAGATATTCCGCGCCGAGGCGCTCAGCAGCCGCCTTGTCTATGCGGGATAGGATTTCGGGATAAGGAAGCGGCGCGTCGGTCCACCGCTCGGCCATCAACTCATGCGCGATCTGCGGAATGTAAGGTAGCTCGGCCGTGCCTTCGATCGCCGGATGGCTGGCGAGCATTTGCTCGAGCAGGGTCGATCCGGCCCGCGGCATGCCGAGCACGAAGATGGGTGCCCGCGCAGGATCGCCCCACCCTTGCGTCCGCTCGAAATAGGACTTGTCAAAAAAGGCGATCGAGCGGTCCACGAAATCCTCGTTCGCCTTGGCATCGTAGGGCCGTACCCGGCGGGTGAGCCGATTGGCCTGATCGTAGGCCTGGAACGACGCTTCGTAATCGCCCGCATCCTCCTGTGCCTTGCCGAGCGCGAAGCTGAGGTGGAGTGCCTGATTGATGTCGAGACGGCCGCTGCCAAGCAGCCTTTCGAGTGTCGCGATGTCGTCTGCGCTGAGCGCTCCCGACTTAAGATCGGCAAGCCCCCACCAGGCTTCGCCGAGCGCCGGCGAGCGCTCAAGGGTTGAACGATAAAGCGCGGCGCTTTCCTCGGCCCGGCCCAAGGTGCGTAGCAGGTGCGCATAGCCGAGCGGCAGGCGCGGATCTGCCGGATGGCTCGCCATCAGCGCCTGGAAACTCTGTTCCGCATCCTCGTAGCGACCGATCTGCGTCAGCAGGCTGAGGCGGATGGTCGCGGCACGCATATCGTCTGGCTGCTGCGCGACCAGCTTGTCCAGCAGGTCGAGTGCTTGTTCGAACGCGCATTGCCGAACCAGCAATTCCGCAAGCTTGGTCAGCGTCTCGCGATGCCCCGGCAGAAGGGTCGATGCCTTGGTCAGCAGCGACACCGCTTCCCCCGGCAGACCGGCGACGGTGGCGATCTCCGCGAGCAGGAGCATCGCCGCGGGATCGTCGGGGTCGCTGGCCAGAATAGCTCGTGCCCCGGCTTCGGCTTCGGGCAGCCGTCCAGCCATGAATGCCTGCGCCGCACGGACAAATTCGGGCCGTCTGCTCGCCTGATCGAGAATGCGTTCGGGACTGTCGGATTGGGTCATCGGCGTGCCTGAAACGAGAAGGGAGCCGAAAGCTGACGCCTCCGACTCCCCGCTCTTGGATCAACGAGATACGATCAGAACTTGGCGATCGCACCGGCATAGAAGAAGCGGCCGGTGTTGTTGTAGATGGCGCTGCCGCCACCCGCACCGGTCAGGCCGAACGGCGGCTTCTCGTTGGCGACATTGTCGACGCCGACATAGAAGTTGAACTTGCGGGTCGCTTCGAAGTCGAGGCGAACGTCGTTGTACCAACGCTCCGGATAGAAGACGATCGGGAACGCATCCGCATTCTGCGGCGGGCGGCCCTGCTTGCTGAAATTGTTCTCGTACGCACCCGGCGTCATCTTGCCGATGTAGCGCAGCTTGTGACCGATGGTCACCGCGCCGAGCTTCAGCGAGCTGTTGACGTTGAACGCATCGCGCGGATCGCCCAGCTCGAACAGTGCCTGATCGGCACGGCCCGGGTCGGTCGGCGACAGGAACGAGTCGTTCTGCAGCACGCGGGTGTAGATCGCCCGGGTGTTGAAGGTGCCGAACCCGAAGCGCTTGGTGTAGGCGGCTTCGAAGTCGATGCCGCGGACCTTCAGCTTGGCGTAGTTGAGAGGGACCACCGTCAGGTTGTTCTCGAGGATCTGCCCCGGAATTTCCCCGCGCGGACCGCCACCCGCACCAGCGCGTGCGAACAGGTCACAGAACTGGTTGTTGAGGTCGGCCGCGTCGTAGCAGGCATTGATGATGCCCTGCGCCGACGGCGAGCTGATCACGTCGTTCACGGTGATGTCGTAATAATCGACCGACAGCGAGAAGCCCGGAATGAAGCGCGGCTGGAACACGCCGCCGACGGTGTAGGAGTCGGATTTTTCGGCCTTCAGGTTTTCGTTACCGCCGGACAGGAAGCCCAGCGACTGGCGATACACGAAGTCGTAGCCGGCCGGCACGCCGTCGGCGCGGCAGTTGGCGGCGCGGGTGGCCGAGCCGGTGCCGATGTTACGCGCCGAGCAGGGATCGCCGACGGTGGCGAAGTTCTGGCCCGGCACCGTGAACAGCTCGGTCAGGTTCGGCGCACGCACGGCGCGCGAATAGTTGCCACGCAGGCGAAGGTCGCGAACGGGGGCGAAATCGATGCCCGCGTTGTACGAATAGACCGTTCCGGTCGCTCCCTTGTAGTCGGCGACACGGCCGGCGGCGCTGAGCGACAGTTCGTGAATGAACGATTCCCGGATCAGCGGCGCACGGATTTCGGCGTAAGCTTCCTTCACCTCAAACGAGGGCGGATCGAACGGCGGGATTGCGTTGTAGAACGTCAGCCCGGCAGCAGTCGCCTCGTCCTGCACGTAGTTGGTGGTTTCGCGGCGATATTCGGCACCGACCGCGAAGCCCACCGGACCACCCGGAAGCTCGAACAGCTGGCTCGAATCACCGGCAACGAAGCCGCTGGCGACGAACTGGGTGATCTTCCCGCTCGCGAGCGAATCCTGGAGCAGATAATTGCGGGCGTTGGGCGTGATATTGCCTTCGCCGAACAGGTTGATCGGAACGCAGGCCGCGACGTCGGCCGCCAGCTGCGAGGCCGCATAGGCCGCGTTGCCTGCCGCTTCGAACGCGATACGCGCCGACGGATCGACCTGCGCACGGCAGACGATGTTGCCGTTGGCCGCGCCACCGGCGGCGACACCGGCATCGACCGCATCGATCGCCAACAGGAAACGCTGCAGGTTCACGTTGCCGAGGATGCGGGTCTTTTCCTTGAACTCACCATAATTGGCGCTGAGTTCGTAGTTCCAGTCGTCGTTGAACCGACCCTTGATGCCGCCCACCGCACGATAGGTTTCGCGCTTGGCCTTTTCGTCGCGGTTGCTGAGCTCGACCACGTTACGAATGAAGGTGAAGGTGCCTTCCTCGTTCGGCGCATAGCCGTAATAGTCGTTAATCACGCCGCGCGCCTGGGCGCTGAGATACGGGTTGGTGGTGTAGAAGAATTCACGCGGGCTGCCAGTGGTGCCGCCCGAGAAGAAGAATGGACCGCTCTGGCTGCCGATCGAGTCCGTACGAACGTACTTGGCCTCGATGAACGGTACCAGCGCCGGGCTGATCTCGAACTTGGCGACCAGGTTGGCGCTGTAGCGATCGAGCGCCGGCGACAGGGCAAGCTGCTTGCCTTCCCGGAAGCTGCTGCCGTTGCCGCCGATGTAGCTCGGCAGCGGCGGCAGGCCGACCGGGGTGCCGGTCTGCAGGATCAGCTGGCCCGACGGGGTGAACAGATACGGGGTGTAGCTGTCGCCGCCGAGGTACGACAGGAAGGTGCCGCCGTTGCTGTAAATGCCGCTGCGGATGTCGTTGACGAAACGGGTATCGGTGACGCCGTCGCTGCCATTGACCGACGAGGCCGGGTCGGTGTCGACCGTCACGAAGCCGTTGGCATTGCGCAGGTTCGGGCGGCCCGACGCGTAGAAGTCGTTCTGACGCGAATATTCGAGGTTCAGCGCGACGTTGCCGCGACCGTCCGCGAAGTTCCTGCCGCCGAGCGCGCTGACGTACTAGGAGCCGGCGTCGCCATACATCGACACGCCGCCCTGGCCGCGGATCTGAAGGCCGTCGAAATTATCCTTGAGGATGAAGTTGACGACGCCCGCGATGGCGTCCGAACCGTAGACGGCCGAGTTGCCGCCGGTGACGGTGTCGACGCGCTCGATCAGGTCGGTCGGGATGGTGTTGACGTCGGGCGAGACGGCATTGTTCAGAATGTCGCCCGCGACGTGGCGGCGGCCGTTGACCAACACGAGGGTGCGCTGCGAACCGAGGCCGCGCAGATCGAGCAGGCTGAGGCCGGCGGTGCCGAGAAAGCGGGTCGAGTTCGACTGGCTGAAGGTGCTGCGCAGTGCGGGCAGTTCGTTCAGCGTGTCACCGACCGAGGTGCGGCCGGTCTGGAAGAATTCCTCACCATTGATCGAGGTGATCGGAACGGTGCTTTCGAGATTGGGGCGGCGGATACGCGACCCGGTGACGACGATCTCGTCGCCGGTGGCCTGCGTGTTGGACTCAAGCTCCTGCTCGGTCGTGGCTTCGGCAGCGGGGGCCGAATTCTGCACGGCCGTATCGGTCGCGTCCTGCGCAAAGGCCGGCGTGGCGCTGGCCGCAAACAAAGTGGCGACGGCGACGCTGCGCAGCGCCGTAGCGTTCAAAAACTCGAACTTATTCATGAGACGGTGTTTCCCCAAACTCGGAACCCAACTGCAAACACTCGCGGGTCGCGAGAAGATGCAACATTTGTTGGCGATCGTGGAACTTATTAAGAATGTTGCCTAGCGGACACAGTCAGGCGGCGCCCGTTTCGCTGGCAAGGAGGCGCGGGTCAATGCCTTCCTGTTTGAAGGCCGCCGCCCAGCGTTCGTCGGTGGGCGTGTCGAACAGGATCTCGGGATTGCCCGCCGCTGCGAACCAGCCGTGGCGGGTCATCTCGTCTTCGAGCTGGCCCGGCCCCCAGCCGGCATAGCCGAGCGCGACCAGCCAGCGCGCCGGCCCCCGCCCTTCGGCAATGGCGCGGAGCACATCTATCGTGCCGGTCATCGCCCACAGCTTGCCGCCCGGACCGACGACCTGAAGCGTATCCTCCCCGCCCCAGTCTTCCGAATGAAGCACGAAGCCGCGACCGGGCTCGACCGGGCCGCCATGATGGATCGCCGAATCCGGCGCTTCGCCCGGATCGAGCTCGAGCTGCTTCAGCAGTCCACGCAGCCGGATCCCGGCGCGCTTGTGACTGATGCCGATGCCCACCGCGCCATTTTCGTCATGGACACAAAGGGCGGTGACGCTGCGTTCGAAGCGGGGATCGGCCATGCCAGGCATCGCGAGCAACAGCTTTCCGGCGAGAAACGGCGTGTCGGGCATCCCTTAAGCATGCCACTTGCCTGCCGCTGCACAAGCCTTGTTGACGAAACGTTCGCCCGATAGAGCGCCCTGTCAGACCAACCAAGGAGCCCCCATCCCGTGACCATCCAGACCGGCGAGCGTATTCCCGACATGCCCCTTACCATCGCCACCAGCGAAGGGCCCAAGCCGACCACTACCGGCGATTATTTCGGCGGCCGCCGCGTCGCCCTCTTCGCGGTGCCGGGTGCCTATACCCCGACCTGCTCGGCCAAGCACCTCCCGTCCTACGTCGAAAAGGCGGGCGATTTGCGCGCCAAGGGCGTCGACGAAATCGCCTGCACCAGCGTCAACGACGCGTTCGTCATGGCCGCCTGGAACAAGGATCAGGGTAGCCAGGACATCACCATGATCGCCGACGGCAACGGTCAGCTGGCCGAAGCGCTCGGCCTCACCATGGACGGATCGAACTTTGGCATGGGGGCGGTGCGCTCGCAGCGTTACTCGATGATCGTCAACGACGGCGTGGTCGAGCAGCTCAACGTCGAAGCACCCGGCGAATATCGCGCGTCGAGCGCCGAGACCCTGCTCGAGCAACTCTAATCATTCGGAGCGCCGGGCGAGCCGTCTGCCCCTCGCCCGGCACTCCCCATCCGATGGTCATCGCAACAAGCCGCGTGCCCGCTCGTTTGCTGCCCGACACCTTTGCGTCACGAAAGGATCAGGGCATGGCCAAGAACGACAACTCCCACAGTACTTCTCACGCGCCCCGCCGCACCGCGAGCAAGCGCGAGCGCCGCCGCGACGTGGTGGTGAACACGGTCAAGGAACGGCCCTACACCGCCGCCGCACTTGCCACCGTGGCGGCGGGTGCCGCCGCTTTCTTCCTCACCCGCGGCAAAAGCGACAAGCCGCTGATGAAATGGGGACAGGAATCTCAGAGCAGCGACGGCGCGGCGGCCACCAGTCCATCGGCGGCACAGGCCGCGAACCTTTCCGCCTCCGACACCAGCACCAATGCCGCCGCGACCGGCGGCACAGGCGCTTCGTCCAGCAAGGCTGAGGCAATGCGGGCCACGTCGGCCTCGCCCGACAAGACCGCCGACTCCGCTCTCGACCAGAATGCCAAGACCGATACCAAGGTCGGCGCCATCGCTTACGGAGCCTAACGGGTCCTGAAGGATTGATGGGGGGTGTCGGGCATCGCTCGGCACCCTTTGTCATATCTGGAGAATCTACCCATGGCCGTGTCGCTCAAGCCTCTTTCGGATCAGGTCATGGTGATCGTTGGAGCATCGAGCGGGATTGGCCTTGCCACCGCACGGCGCGCCGCTGCCGCCGGCGCCAGGGTGGTGCTTGCCGCCCGCAACGCCGAAGCGCTCGACGAAGCCGTGGTGGCGATCCGCAACAAGGGCGGGCAGGCCAGTGCGCTCGACCTCGACATCGCCGAGGAAGGCGCCGCAGAGCGCCTGTTGGCCCACGCGCTCGACACCTTCGGGCGGGTCGATACCTGGGTCAACGACGCCGCAGCCGCCATGTATGCGCGCCTCGAGGACGTCAGCCAGGAAGAGCATCGCCGTGTGTTCGACGTCGGCTATTTCGGTCTGGTCGAAGCCAGCCTCATCGCGGCCAGGCATCTCAAGGCCGAAGGTGGCGCGCTCATCAACATCGGCTCGGTCCTCTCCAACCGCGCCATTCCCCTGCAAGGCCCCTATTGCGCGATGAAGGCGGCGGTGATGCAATTCACCGACGCGCTGCGCATGGAACTGGAAGCCGAAGGCGCACCGATCAGCGTCACTTTGATCAAGCCCGCCGCGATCGACACCATGTATCCCGAGCACGCGCGCAACAAGCTGGAGAAGCCCGCCCGCCTGCCCCAACCGCTCTACGATGCCGAACTGGTCGCCAAGGCGATCTGCTTTGCCGCGCAAAAGCCGCGCCGCTCGCTGATCGTCGGCGGCGGTGGATTGGCGCTGACCACCCTGGCGCCGTCCCTGCCCCGCCTTGCCGACAAGGGCATGGAACTGGTCGGCGGCGAAGCGATGCAGACCACCGACGTCGCGCCCGCGCCCGGCACCGCTGACAATTTGTTCGAGCCGCGCCGCGACGGCCGGATCGAGGGCAATCAGGAACCCTTCAAGCGCAAGACTTCGCTGTTCCTCGAAGCTCAGATGCACCCGCTCGCCACCGCCGCCGTGCTGGGTTCGGTCGCCGCGGGCGCGTTGTTCCTGTGGGCCAAGGAAGAGAGTCGCGACATCGGCACCGCCGAAGCGCACCGGCGGATCAAGGCTGCGGGAATGAGCTGAAACAAGAACGTCGTCCCGGCGCAGGCCGCGACCTCAGGCGATAGAGCGCTCATCGCCGACTGAGGTCCCGGCCTTCGCCGAAACGACGATCAGGGTTCGCCTCAGGCTTGCCAGCCGCAGGTCTTGCCCTTGTTCTGTTCTTCCAGCCACTTCTGCAGCGGCGCGAAATATTCCAGCATCGGCTTGCCGCTCATCTCGCGGGTACCGGTGAAGGCCTCCAGCGCATCGGGCCACGGCTTGCTCGCGCCCATTTCCAGCATCGCGTTCAGACGCTGCCCGACCTGCTTGTTGCCGTAGAACGAGCAGCGATGCAGCGGCCCCTTCCAGCCGGCCATGTCGCACGCCGCCTTGTAGAACTGGAACTGGAGGATGCGGGCGAGGAAATAGCGCGCATAAGGCGTGCTCGCCGGGATGTGATATTTGGCGCCCGGATCGAAGTCCGCTTCGCTGCGCTGCGTGGGCGGGGTGATGCCTTGATATTGCAGGCGCAGCTGGTTCCAGCCGGCCTCATATTGCTGCGGGCTGATCGACCCGTCGAACACGCCCCACCGCCACTTGTCGACCATCAGTCCGAATGGCAGGAACGCCACCTTGTCCATCGCCTGGCGCAGCAGCAGGCCGGTGTCCTTGCTGGCGTCCGGCACCTTCGCGCGGTCAAGTAGGCCGATCTGCACCAGATATTCGGGCGTGACCGACAGCGCAATGAAATCGCCGATCGCTTCGTGGAAGCCGTCGTTCGCGCCGTTCAAATAGAGATACGGCTGCTTGTTGTAGGCGCGCTGATAATAATTGTGGCCAAGTTCGTGGTGGATGGTGACGAAGTCGTCGCCGTTGACCTTGGTGCACATCTTGATGCGCAGATCGTCCTTGTTGTCGAGGTCCCAGGCGCTGGCGTGGCAGATCACTTCGCGGCCTTCAGGACGGACGATCTGGCTGCGCTGCCAGAACGTCTCGGGCAGTGGCGCGAGGCCGAGCGAGGTGTAGAAGCCCTCGCCGATCTTGACCATGTCGGTCGGGGTCTTCTTCTTGGCTTTGAGCAGTTCGGTCACGTCATAACCGACATCGCCTGCCCCCTTGGGCGCCACCACATCATAGATGTTGCCCCATTCCTGGGCCCACATGTTGCCAAGGAGGTCGGCGCGGATCGGGCCGGTCTTGGGCTGCACCCGGTCGCCATATTTCGCGTTCAGCCGGTCGCGGGTGTAGCAGTGAAGCTGGTTGTAAAGCGGGGTCAGCTCGCTCCACAGCCGGTCGTACATGGCCGAGAATTCCTGCGGACTCATGTCATATTGCGACCGCCACATCGCGCCGCTGTCGGCATAGCCGAGCTCCTTGGCGCCCTGGTTCGCGATCTCGACCATGCGGGTATAGTCCTGCCGCATCGGGCGGCCGACATTGGTGTGCCAGCTGGTCCATACTTCGGCGGTCTTGGCCGGATTGCGCAGTTCGCCCATCGCTTCCTCGGCGACGTCGCCGGTGATGGTCTTGCCGTCGAGCGTCGCGCGGCCCTTGCCGTAGGTCGAGGACAGGCGGGTCGAGATGGTGTTGAGCTCGGCCGCCGCACCCGGGGTCGAGGGCGCCGCCAGCACCAGCGCGCCGCGCAGGATGTTGAGCTTACGTTGCGTCTCGGGATCGAGCCCCTGCACCTTCGAGAACTCCGCCGCTTCCTTGGCGTAGGCGACGCCCTTTTCGGTGCCGATGGTGCCGAAGTACGCGGCCAGCGCATCGGTATCCTCGGTGATGTAGGTGGCGTTCACCCACTGCGCGCGCGAGGCGATGGTGGAATAGTCGAACAGATCCTTCTCGACCGAGGCGATGAACTGGCGCGCGCCTTCGGGAGTGCGGGCGGTCGTCGGAGCGGCATCCGGCGCCATCGGCGCGGCCGACGCGGTCTGGACCGGCTCGGCGGGGGTCGCGGCGCAGGCGCCGAGGGCAAGGGCGAGAACGGAAACCGAAGCGGCCAATTTCATGGATCTGACGCCTTCAACTAGGAACGAAACCGCCAAATCCCTGCGCCTGCCTCACTCCTCCGTCAAGAACGTGGCGATTGCCTCGCCCAGCGACTTCTGCGTGACCGAGGTCGTGTGAGTGCCGGGAATCTCGACATAGGAGGCATTGGACAGCGCATCGGCCAGCGCCGGGGCCGAGCCATTGTCGTGGTCGTCGGCCCCGCACAGCACCAACGTCGGCATGGTGAAGCGCGCCAGCATCGCCTCGTCGACACCCGCATTGCTTTCGAGCAGCAGGCGGGTCGCTACGCGGTCGACCTTCTGGCTTTTCATGAACTGGATCGCGAACCAGTGGGGATCGCCGCGCACCGTCGCATCGAATTTCTCGAACGCTTCGATGAAGAAGGCGTGGCGCTTCTCCCAGCCCATCAGCCCTTCGAGGCCCATGCCCGACAGGATCGCACGGCGAGGCGTCAGCCCCTGCCCGACGCCCTGCACCACCGTCCGCGAGCCGAGCGAAAAGCCCCCAAGATCATAGTCGTCAAGTCCGAGGTGCGCGATCAACTCGCTCAAATCGCTGCCGAGCACGCCCTTGGGATAGTTCGCCGGATCATGGGGCTTGGCGCTGCTCCCATGCGCCCGCAGATCGGGCATGATCACTCGGAAGCCGGCCTCCGCCAGCCGCGCGGCATGACCGAACTTGATCCAGTTCATCTGCGCATCGGAAAACAGACCGTGGACCAGAATCAGGGGACGGCCGGTGCCGGTCTCGTGCCAGACGAGATCGACGCCGTCGGACGCGGCCCAGTGATGCGTGGTGATATCGCTCATGCCGCCGCCCTAGCCCAATTAGTCGGCCATGGCATGCGCCGCCGGCCGACCTTGCGGCGCGCTGGCCTTGCGCAGCAGCAACACCAGCGGAAGCGCCGCCAGCGTGACCCACATCATCAGCCAGAAATCGTCGAGATAGGCGATGAACACCGCCTGCCGCGTGACTTCCGCATTGATCACCGCCAGCGCGATGTCACCTTGCTGCCCAATCCGTTCGAGCAGGCCGGGATCGAGCGTCGGGATGGTCGAAGCCGTGACGTTGCTGGCGATATCGGCGTGAGCGACCTGAGTCATCCGCACCAGCTGCGAACCCACCACCGCGATCCCGATCGACCCGCCTATGTTGCGGGCGAGGTTGAGTAGCGAGGCGGCAGACGTGCGCAGCATCGGCTTGAGCGTCGCGAAGGCGAGGCTCTGCATGACGACGAAAATGAGGCCGATGCCGAGGCCCTGAATCACGCCCGACCAGATCACCGGACCGGCCGGCTGGTCGAGCGCGAAGCCGGTCATCATCCACAGGCTCGTCGCCATCAGGCTGATCCCCGCCACCACCAGCAGCCGGCTGTCGACTTTGCCGACGAGGCGTCCCGCGACCAGCATCGAGATCAACGTCCCCACCCCGCGCGGCGCGGTCAGGATGCCCGACTGCAGCACGCTATAGCCATAGACGTGCTGCAGCAGCGGCGGCAGCAGCGCCAGGCCGGCCAGCAGCAGGACGCCGGTCACCGCCATGAACAGAAGGCCGGTCGCGAAATTGCGGTCGGCGAACATGCTGCGCTCGAAGATCGGGGCCTTGGCGGTGATCGTGTGCACCGCGAACATCCACATGAAGCCGATCGCAAGGCCAAGCTCGATGAGGATCTCCCAGCTTTCGAACCAGTCCTGGCTTTCGCCGCGATCGAGAAACATCTGTAACGACCCGAGCGCGAGCGCGAGCAAGGCAAAGCCGAGCAGGTCGAACGGTCGTCGGCTGGTCTCGCTCTCGGGCATCGTCCGCCACAGCATGACCGCGGCGAGCACGCCGACCGGCAGATTGACGATGAACACCCAGCGCCAGTCGAAGCTGTCGGTCAGCCAGCCGCCCAGTACAGGACCCATGATCGGCCCGATCATGATCCCCCCGCCGAACAGCGCCATCGCCTGCGCGTGCTTCTCGGGCGGGTTGATGTCGAACATCGTCGCCTGCGCCAGCGGCACGAGGAACGCGCCGGTGATGCCCTGAACGATGCGAAAGGCGACCATCTCGGGCAACGAGGTGGCGATGGCGCAGAGCATCGAGGCGGCGGTGAAGCCGATCACCGCCATGATCATCAGCCGCCGCCGCCCGATCCGCTCGGACAGCCAGCCGGCAATGGGGATCGCGATGGCGCTGGCGACGATATAGCTCGTCAGCACCCAGTTCACGCTCTCCTGCGTCGCGCCGAGGCTCGCCTGCATGTGCGGCAGGGCGACGTTGGCGATGGTGGTGTCGAGCACCTGCATTAGCACCGCCAGCATCACCGCAATGGTGACGAGGAAATGCTGGGTGCGGTCGAGCGGCTGGGAAGCGGCGGTCATTGCGCCGCTCCCGCGCGCGGGATCCTACTCGACATCCACCGTCACCGTGGCGCTGAGGCCGGCGATCATCGGCTTGGCGGGCTTGCCGTCGAAGCGGATGCGGACCGGCACGCGCTGCGTCACCTTGACCCAGTTGCCGTTGGCGTTCTGCGCCGGAAGAATGGCAAACTCGCTGCCGGTACCAGCACCGATGCTGGCGACGCGGCCGACGATCTCGAGGCCCGGATAAGCGTCGATCTCGATCCGCGCGCGCTGGCCGGGCGCCATGCGGGCCAAGTCCTTTTCCTTGAAATTGGCTTCGACCCAGCTGTCCTGCGATCCGACCAGCGACAGGAGGCCAATCCCCGGCACCGCCTGCTGGCCCGGCAGCAGCCGGTCGGTGTTGGACACGATACCCGACGTCGGCGCGCGCACTTCGGTGCGCGACAGGTCGAGCCGGGCCTTGGCGATGGCGGCGCGCGCGGCCGCTTCACCCGGCTGCTCCCCGCCCGGCGCGATCGCGGCCCCGGCATTGGCGGCGCGCGAGCGGGCATCGGCCAGCGCGGTGCGCGCAGCGGTGACGTCGGCCAGCGCCTCGTCATACCGCACGCGGGTGGTGAAGCCCTGGCGCAGTAGCTCGGCCTGACGGGCGAGCGCGCGTTCGTTGATGATAAGCTGCGCCTGCGCGCCCGCGATATCGGCGCCGGTCCCGGCAGCGGCGGTCACCACCTGGCTCTTGGCCAATCGCGCCTGCGCCAGCTGCGCTTCGGCCGACAGCAACGCGACGCGATAGGGCTCGGGGTCGATCCGGAACAGCACCTGGCCCGCGAGGACCTGCTGACCTTCCTTGACCAGCACTTCGGAAATCGGCCCGCTGATCTGCGCACCGACCGAGGTGATGTCTTGCTTCACCTGGGCATTGTCGGTTTCGACCTTGCCCTGCCCCGACCACCACATCCAGCCGCCGCCGAGGAGCAGCAGCAGGGGCACGATCATGAACAGCAGCAACCGCTTGCGCTTGTTAGGCGCCTTGCCCGGCGTTTCTTCACCGATCTCGGCTGCAGCGACGGCCTGCTCGGCTTCGAGCGGCGTGCCGGTGATCTTTGTTTCCTGGTTCATGCCGATGCCTTCGTGACCGGCGCCAGGCCGGTGATGTTATTCCTGATGGTTGCGAGCAGTGCCCGGGTCCGCTCGACGTCTTCGGGATCAAGCGACCCGAAAATCTCGGCCGAAAAACTGTCGGCCAACGCGTGGAGTTTGGTGACGAGCGGTGCTGCGCTATCGCTCAGGTAGAGCTGCCACGCGCGCCGGTCGCCGGGATCGCGGCGACGCTCGACGAGGTTGGCTTCTTCGAGCTTGTCGACGATCCGGCACAAGGTGATGGGCTCGATGTCCATCCGCTCGGCCAGATCGACCTGCCGCTGCCCCGGCTGCAGGTCGAGCCGCGCCAGCACGCGCCATTGCGCGCGGGTAATGCCAAGCTCCGCCGCCCGCCGATCGAAAGCGCGGCGAAGCGCGTGCGAGGTCTCACCGATATCCCAGGCCAGTTGTTCCATACGCGCCATATAGTAAGGTTGCTTATTAAATCAACGATGTTGAACCTCTCCCGTTCCCGCCCGTTCGATGGCCGAAGAGGAGAATGAGCATGGAAGACGAGCGGATCTGGGCGATGGAAGAAAAGCTGTGGCACGGTGGCGACGAGGTTTACGAGACCCTGGTCGATGAAAATGTCGTGATGAGCCTGCCGGCCGAGCCTTTCATTTTCACCCGCGACCAAGCCAAGGAAGCGGTCAAGAACACCCCGCGGTGGGAGGAAGTGAATTTCTCCGACACCAAGGTGAATCGCCCCCACGAAGGACTGATCGTGATCGGCTATCAGGTGGAGGCGAAGCGCGGCGAGGAAACCTATCGCTGCTACGCGAGCTCGACCATCATGCGCCGCGGGCATGAGGATTGGACCGTGGTCCACCATAGCCAGGTCGTGCCGCCCAAAGCGATGGTCGACGCCTGACACCGGACTATCCCGTCACCCCGGACGGCCGCTACTTCGTGGTACGCGGCCGCCTATGGCGAACCAGCAATCCGGCGCTCGATCCTGCCCGGCGGCAGGAGCTGGTGATCGAACTGATGGACGCCCGCCGCAAGCGTGACCGCGCACGGGTGGATGCGGCCAAGCGAGCCTTGGGCGAGCGCGGACCGGTGTGGTGGGACGATGGCGATCCCGACTGGAACCGCCACCTTGCAAAGAACACCCCTTATGCCCATTGGTACCGAAACGTCGTCCCGGCGGAGGCCGGGACCTCAGGAGGCAAGAAAGCTTCATCCGACTGAGACCCCGGCCTTCGCCGGGGAGACGAATTTGCTCATACCCCGCCCATCACCACCGAATAGCCCGCGCTTTCCATGCTTGCCTGAAGGAGGTCGGCGACCGCCTGCGCATCCTCCCAGCTTTCGGAGCGGACCACGAAATTGGCGCCGACCCGGCCTTCGCGGAAGAAGGGATAGGAGCCGATGGCGATCCCCTCATGCGCCCGTTCGGTCTCCCTCAACAGGTCGGCAACCTCGCTTTCGGGCACCATCCCGCCCAGCGTCACGCTGACTACCGGCCGCCCGCCTTCGAGCGTGCCGGTCAGTGCGTCGAGCATTCCGGCGGCGATGTGCGGCACGCCCGCGAGAATGAAGATATTGCCGTGGCGGATGCCCGGCGCGCCCGACACCTTGTTGACGATCAGCTCCGCCCCGTCCGGCACCCGCGCCATCCGCAGCCGCGCCTCGGTCAGGCCCCCGCGCGTCTCGTAATAGCGTTCGAGGATCGCGCGCGCATCGGGATGCACCACCACGTCCACGCCCAGCGCCGCGGCCATGCCATCGACGGTGATGTCGTCATGCGTCGGGCCGATCCCGCCGGTGGTGAACAGATAATCATTCTCCGCCCGCAACGCGTTGGCGGCGGCGGCGATTTTTTCCACGACGTCGGGCACCACCCGCACCTCGGCCAGTCGGATGCCCTGCACGTTGAGCCAAGTCGCCAGCTGCGCGACATTCTTGTCCTGGGTCCGGCCGGACAAGATCTCGTCTCCGATCACGAGAAGAGCGGCGGTCCAGGTGCGGTTGTCTGTCATCGGCGTGGGGCTAACCTTTTGAAGAGGCCGGCGCTATATGGCCTTTGATGACCCAATACATCACCGTAGCCGCCGAAGACCGCAGCGAAGCCCGCAGCGGTGTGATCAAGCTCCATGACGAAGCCGGGTTCGCCGGCATGCGCGCCGCCGGACGCCTTGCGGCCGAGATTCTCGACGCAATGGCCCCGCTCGTCGCCCCAGGCGTCACAACCGCCGAACTCGACGCCACCGTCTATCGCCTGATGCGCGACGCCGGCGCGACGCCCGCGACGCTCGGTTATCGCGGCTATACTCACAGCAGCTGTATCTCAATCAACCATGTCGTCTGCCACGGCATCCCCAGCGACAAACCGCTCAAGGACGGCGACATCGTCAATATCGACGTGACGCCGATCCTCGATGGATGGCACGGCGACAGCAGCCGCATGTATCTGGTCGGCGACGTCGGCGTGAAAGCGCGGCGGCTGGTAGACATCACCTACGAATGCCTGATGATCGGGCTTGAGCAGGCGCGGCCCGGCAATCGCCTCGGCGACATCAGCGCCGCGATTCAGCGCCATGCCGAGAAGAACCGCTATTCGGTGGTCCGCGATTTCTGCGGCCACGGTCTCGGGCGGCTGTTCCACGACAGCCCCGAGGTGGTCCACGCCGGCCGCGTCGGCACCGGGCCGGAATTGAAGCCCGGCATGTTCTTCACGGTCGAGCCAATGATCAACATCGGCCGCGCCGACTGCAAGATGCTGGACGACGGCTGGACCGCGGTTACTCGCGACCGCTCCTTGTCGGCGCAGTTCGAGCATTCGATCGGCATCACCGAAGACGGCTGCGAGATTTTCACGACCAGCCCCAAGGGTCTTCACCAGCCGCCTTACTGAACGGCGGATCTCACCAGCCGCCGACCATCGCCTCGGCGCGCTCGACGTCCTCGGGAAAATCGACCTCGCCCCATTGTTCGCCCGCGATGTCGAGCGTCCACACCTCGCCTAACTGGGCAAGGTGATGAATGACGCGCAGATACCAGATCTGGGTGCCCTCGGGGCTTCGCATCGCTTCCTCGATCGCCGCCCGGAACCGCTCGGCACCATCGCCGCGGAAGGCGAGCAGGCCGATCGATTCGGCATTCACCCCGTCCTCGTCGCTCAATCGCTTGCCGATCGCCCGGAGGCGGCCGCCTTCTTCGACCACTTTCATGTCGTCGGCATCATAGCCCTCGGCCTTGCGGTCGATGGTGACACAGATGCCGCTTCGTCCGCTGTTGGCCACGACCTTCTTCATCAGCTCCGGGCTGACCATGGTGTCGCCATTCCAAACCAGGGTATCGCCCCGAAGCGCCTCGCGCGCCATGAACAGCGAGCCGGTATTGTCCGCGACCTTGTAGAAGGGGTTGAAGACGGTGCGCACCGCCGGCCCCTCCCCCGCCGCCCGGCGCCGCTCCAGCGCATCCTCGATCGCATGATCGCGAAAGCCGGTGACCACGACCACCTGGCTCACCCCGCACGCCGCGGCGACATCAAGCTGCCGGTCGAGCAGGCTTCGTCCGCCGAATTCGATCAGGCACTTGGGCTGGTCGGTGGTAAGGTGGCCGAGGCGGGATCCCTGCCCCGCCGACAGGATGATCGCCTGACGCATGATCAGCGCCGTTGCCGGGGAATTGCGGCAAAGCCAAGACGCTGTCTAAGGTAGCCTGCTGCACCCGGGAGAGAATGAACGTGAAAAAGGTCGAAGCGATCATCAAGCCTTTCAAGCTGGACGACGTGAAAGACGCGCTGCACGACGTCGGGGTCAGCGGAATGACCGTGACCGAGGTCAAGGGCTTCGGCCGCCAAAAAGGCCACACCGAGCTGTATCGCGGCGCGGAATATGTGATCGACTTCCTGCCCAAGGTGAAGATCGAGGTGGTGGTCGAGGACAGCCTGGTCGCCAACACCGTCGAAGCCATCGCCAGCGCGGCCCGCACCGGCCGCATCGGCGACGGCAAGATCTTCGTCTCGCCGATCGAACAGGCCATCCGCATCCGCACCGGCGACGAAGGCCCGGACGCGATCTGATCCGCTGCGCAGCCCCGTGAGCACCAACGACCCCCGCCTCGCTTCCATGGCGCCCGACGAGCTGCGCAGCCACATGCGCGCGCTCGGCTACCGAACGCAGAATGACCTTGCCAATGCGATCGGGGTCAGCCGCTCCGCGGTGTCCTTATGGCTCGAAGGCAAGGTCGGCGTCCCGCGCCCGGTCGCCATGCTGCTGCGGATGCTGGTCGCGGCCCAGCGGCGGTCCTTTTAACGCCAGAGCTGAAGCGCGCGGACCGCGTCGGGAAACCTGGTCCCCTCGTCCAGCCGCGCCATCTGCCGGTCGGTCAGCTGCCAGCTTTGCCTCAAGCCCGACCGCCGCCAATAATCCGCCATCCACCAACTGCCCGACAGGTCCGCCCCGTCGATCTCGAGCTTGAGTTCGACCTCCACCGCGAACAGCGCCGACTGGACGATTTTGCGCGAATACACGCTGTTGCCGAAGCGATAGCCGTTCATCCGCCAGCCGGTCCCCGCCGCCTCGATCAGGCTTTTGCGATCGAGCAGGACCGGCGCCCTGCCCCCGACCACCAGCCGGAAGCGGCTCGACAGCAGCTTCTTCATCTGCTTGCGGTCCCCCTCGAGCCACGCCCGCATCAGCTGATGCTCGAGCGCCTCGATCGCCATGTCACCCTCGTTCGCCATCCCCCGGCTCATAACGCCGCGTTGCGCCGAGGCAACGGCGAGTCGGCAAAGGACTAAGACCGCCCTCGCCCGGAACGGCTGTCCCTGCTAGTACATTGGCAGATACACATGGACCTTGCCGCGCTTCATCTCGAGCTTGCTCCCCTGCTCCCGTCGATCGGCGGCACGATCGGTGCTGCGCTGCTTCTGTTTCTGGTCGTCACCACCCTGACCGCCTGTTCGATCCCCGGCGTGCTGATCCCGATGAGCCTGACCGGCGGCCTGCTGCTCGGCCCGTGGCTCGCAGTACTGGCGGTCGCAACCGGCGCCATGACCGGCAGCCTGTTCCTGTTCGCGCTGACCCGCCGCTTCGGCACCGAGCGATTGCGGCGACGCTTCGGTCATCGGCTACAGCCGCTTGAAGCCAGATTGACCCGTTTCGGCCCCTACGCCGTCGTCACCCTTCGCGTGGCCGGAGCGCCCGGTCCGCTGATTACCGCGAGCGCTGCCATCACCTCGATGGGCCGCACCACTTTCGCGCTCGCAACCCTTGCCGGCCTCTTGCCGGGGGTCGTCCTGGCCGCAACTGGTCCCGGCCTACTCCTCGGCTGAGCTTGCGTTCCTGCGAAGATTTCACCTCGCTCTTGGCCTTCGCGCGCCCGGCTGGAATCGCTGTCCGCGCTCTCTCAAGCTCAGTGCAAGGACGATTCTTTCATGGCCGACAAGGTAACCGCTTCCTCCATCCTGAAACGCCTCGAGGATGAGGAGATCGAATGGGTCGATCTTCGCTTCACCGATCCCAAGGGCAAGTGGCAGCACCTCACCATGGCCGCCGGCGCCATCGACGAGGACATGCTGGAAGACGGCTTCATGTTCGACGGCTCGTCGATCGAAGGCTGGAAAGCGATCAATGAAAGCGACATGATCCTGATGCCGGATCTTGGCGCCACCTACATCGATCCGTTCAGCGCGACTCCGATGATGATCCTCTGCTGCAACGTGGTCGAGCCCGCGACCGGTGAGCTCTACGCCCGTGATCCCCGCTCCTGCGCCGTCCGTGCCGAAGCCTATCTCAAGGCGACCAACCTCGCCGACACCGTCTACGTCGGGCCCGAAGCCGAATTCTTCATGTTCGACGACGTCCGGTTCGGCGACGACTATAACGGCAGCTACTACCACCTCGACGATATCGAGCTTCCTACCAACACCGGCCGCACCTATGAAGGCGGCAACATGGCGCACCGTCCGCGCGCCAAGGGCGGCTATTTCCCCGTCGCCCCGGTTGACAGCGCCGTCGACATCCGCGGCGAGATGGTTTCGACCATGCTCGAAATGGGCCTGCCCTGCGACAAGCATCACCACGAAGTCGCCGCCGCCCAGCACGAGCTCGGCCTGACCTTCGGCACCCTGGTCGAAACCGCCGACCGGATGCAGGTCTACAAATATGTCGTGCATCAGGTCGCCCACGCCTACGGCAAGACCGCGACCTTCATGCCCAAGCCGATCGCCAAGGATAATGGCTCGGGCATGCACACCCACTTCTCGCTGTGGAGCGGCGGCAAGCCGCTGTTCGCGGGCAATGGCTATGCGGGCCTCAGCGACACCGCGCTTTACTTCATCGGCGGCGTCATCAAGCACGCCCGCGCGCTGAACGCCTTCACCAACCCGACCACTAACAGCTACAAGCGCTTGGTCCCGGGCTTCGAAGCGCCAGTCTTGCTGGCTTATTCCAGCCGCAACCGTTCGGCCTCGTGCCGCATTCCCTATGGCACCGGCGAGAAATCGAAGCGCGTCGAATTCCGCTTCCCCGATGCGATGGCCAATCCCTACCTCGCCTACGCCGCGATCCTGATGGCCGGCCTCGACGGCGTCCAGAATCGCATTCACCCGGGTGAGGCGATGGACAAGAATCTGTACGACCTGCCGCCGGCCGAACTGGTCAGCGTGCCGACCGTCTGCGGGTCCTTGCGCGAAGCCCTCACCAGCCTCGCGGCCGACAAGGACTTCCTCCTCAAGGGCGACGTCTTTTCGTCGGACCAGATCGACGCCTACATCGATCTCAAGTGGGACGAAGTGATGCGCTGGGAAACGACTCCCAGCCCGGTCGAATTCGACATGTATTATTCGAGCTGATTCCCGTAGGGGCTCCGGCGGACCGCGCCGGAGCCCCTTTTTTATCCCCATGCCAACGGCCCGGGGTCGCCTTCAGCGGGACGAGCCCTGACCTCGTTCTAAACGCCCGCCGTGCGGCTCCGTGCCACCTGCCGCTGCGCCCACAGCGCGTAGACCGCGAGGCCGATCAGGTTCCACAACAGGAAATACAACTGGGTCTTCGCCGGCAGGCTCCAGAACAGATACAGGCAGCCAGCGATGCCGGCCGGCCCGATCAGCATCGCCGCAGGCGCCCGGAATTTGCGCTCGGCACCAGGGTCGCGCCGGCGCAGCACCAGCATCGCCGCGCACACCGCGACGAACGCCGCCAGCGTGCCCGCATTGGCCAGCGCCGCAATCTCGTCGAGCGGGAACAGACCGGCAATCACCGCCACCACCGCAGCAGTGAACAGCGTGATCCGCACCGGGCTGCCCCGGCTCGACACTGTCGCCAGCCCCTGCGGCAAGAGGCCATCGCGGGCCATGGTGAAGAAGATCCGGCTCTGACCGTAGAAGAACGCCAGGATCACCGTCGGAAGTGCGATCACCGCGCTCGCACCGAGCAATTTCGCGGCCCAACCCGACCCGATCTCGCGCAGGATCAGCGCCAGCGGTTCGGGGCTGTCGGCGAAGCGGGTGAACGCAAGCGCCCCGATCGCGGCGGCGGCGACCGCCATGTAGATCGCGACGCACACCACCATCGACCCGACGATCCCGATCGACAGATCGCGCCCCGGATTCTTGGCTTCCTCGGCCGCGGTCGCGATCGCGTCGAACCCGTAGAATGCGAAAAAGATGATCGCCGCAGCGGCCATCACTCCGACCTCGCTCCCGCTCGGGCCCGAGCGCGGGAAACCATAAGGCATGAAGGGCTCGAAATTGCTCGCCTGGAAATGCGGCAGTGCGACGAAGATGAACAGCGCCAGCGCCGCTATCTTCACCAGCACCAGCACCGCATTCAGCGTCGCGCTCTCGCGCGTCCCCGCCATCAGCATCGCCGCGACCAGCCCGATGATCACCACCGCCGGGATATTAAGGATGCCCCCGGCATGCGGCCCCGCGGTCCACGTGACCGGTAGCCCCCAGCCGAGGCTGGCGAGAAAGCCGGTGACATAACCCGACCAGCCGACCGCCACTGCGCTCACCACCAGGCTATATTCGAGGATCAGGCTCCACCCGATGATCCAGGCGATGAACTCGCCGAACACGACATAGCTGTAGGTATAGGCCGACCCCGACGCCGGGATCATGGTCGCCACCTCGGCATAAGCCAGCGCGGCGCAGGCGCAGATCAGGCCGGCGATGGCAAAGCTCAGGATCACCGCCGGACCCGCCTTGCCCGCGCCGACCCCGATCAGGGTCAGGATGCCGGTGCCGACGATCGCGCCGACGCCCAGCGCCACCAGATGCGGCCACGACAGGGTGCGCGCCAGCCGGTGATGCTCGGGCATGTCGTCATGCGCGACGACGGTCTTGCGATAGGTCCAGTTGCTCATGGACCGGGAAGGAAGCCGAAGCGTTGCGCCTCGTCAACGAAAAGGATGGCTCAGTGAATTGTCCCGACCGGTTCGTCGCTGGCCAGGGTCACGATCATCCGCTCGATCTGCCGCCAGTGGCAGAAGCGCAGGACATTGCCCTTGTCGCGCGCGCCTTCGGCCCGGACCGCCGCTTCCATGCCCGCGTCGGCGCCGAAATGGTCGATCAGCTGGCAAGCATCGTCGAGAGCGCGGCGCGAAGCGATAAAGGTTACCATGGGCAGCGTCTTTAGCCCAAAGGCCCCAACGGACGGCGACCAAACAGGATTGACGCGGCATTCACCTTGTCGATTTTCCCCGGCCAGCTTGGCGCGGCGGTCGCGCTCGCTTAAAGGCCCGCCCATGCAGCGTGATGGATCCAATGCCCTGTTTGCGGGTGGCTTGCTTCTTTTTGTCGGTTTCATCGTCGGTTCGGCGGTCGGAATTGCCAAGGACGAGCCGAGCCTTGGCGCGATGATCGGCGTCGGCGCGGCGGCGGTGGTCGCGGCCCTGCTCTTCCTGCGGGCGCGAACCCGCTAGGCGACCCGCCGCCCGGTCCAGATCACCCGGCCGATGAGATTGATGTCGGTCAGCGTGAGATCGGGCCAGTCGGCGTAAGCGGGATTGTCCGACTGCACCGTCACCCGGCGCGATACCGGATGCACGGTCAGCCGCTTGACCAGCAGGCTGTCGTCGATCCGCAGCACATAAATGCCATCGCGCACCCGCGACCCGCCGTCGCTTCGATCGACCAGGATGTCGTCGCCCGGAAGCAGGGTGGGCGCCATCGAATCGCCTTCGACCTGAACCAGGTTGAGATCTTCCGACCCCGCGGCGGTCAGCCGGTTGAGCCAGGCCGGATCGAAGCCAATCTGCGCCAGCGGCAGTTCGGTGCCCCCCGCCGTCCCCGGCCCCGCCGACACCGTGAGATCGAGCAAGGGCACCGGGATCAGCCCGGAGGCAATAACCGGCGCGGCGTCGGCGCCGAGGAGATGCTCGGGAACCCCGAAGTGCCGGGCCAGCACCCGTCGCTCCTGTTCGGGCAGGCGACGCGGAGTTCCCCGGCGAATGAATTGCTGGATGTAGGCGCTGTTGCGCCCAATCAGCCGCGACAGGCTCGCATAATCCTGCCCGCGCTCACGGCACAGTTGCTCGAGGGCTTGGCGCGCATCCATAGTTAAATTCCTATCGACCATAGGATTGAGCCTAGACATGTAGGAAGCAAATTGGAACACCGGTGGTCGCCGAGTCGGTCTGTCGGGGGACAGCCAGTGTATTTACTTCGAGACGTTGAACGCTTTTTAAACGCGGGGAATTTCAGTGCAGCACGCTTTGGTCGGGAGGTAATGGGAGATCCCAGATTCGTGTTCGATTTGCGCCGGGGACGGGAGCCGCGCCCACAAACCATTGAAAAGGTAAAAGCCTATCTGGAGAATGGAAAATGATCCGGCCGCGCATGACGGCTTACGCCAATGTCCTCCTGCGCCTACTTTTGCAGCGCGCAGGAGAGGACTGCAACAGGATTTTTCTTAGCGAGTGGAAGACGGTCGAGTGGAATTCGCTGACGCTCGACGGCGAACGGCACACTGCTTCCTTTACCGTAGGCGGGCCCGACCCGTTGCGCTTCGCGGCGCTCTGGCTGGCCGGGCTGTCGGAGGCCGAATTCAACCTTCCGCGCGGGTTCGTCGCCGACATCGAAGTGGTGGGCAAGCCGACCCTTCGCGACGACGGCATGGCGGTGGTCGAAATCGCCGCGCTCACGCTCGACGATTAAGCAAGGCTCCGGCGTAAATCGCCAAGCGCCTGGCGCAGGGCGGCGGCGGCATCGACCTCGAGTTCGAGGACCTTGCCGCCGCGCTCGTCCCCGCCTTGCTCGAGGTGATCATCGATCCGCCGCGCCAGCTCGCCCGGCGTCGGCAGCGGTCGCGGCGCGAACAATTGCACCACCCGGCTGTCCTCGGGCGCTTGCGGAAGCGCATCGATCAGTTCCAGCGGCTCGTCGTCGTCTACCTCAGTAAGCTCGAGCACGTCCGGTTCATCCGCAGCGGCAAATTCAACCGGCGGCAGCTCGAACGCTCGCACCCGGAACCGCCGCGCCTCGGGCCGCACCAGCCGCAGCCCCGCCAGCGCGGCCAAACACAACATCGCCGCCGCCGCCACCGCCTGGCGCGGCATCCCCAGCAGCAGCAGGCAGGCCCCGCCCGCCATGCCGAGCAGCGCGGCCGCCAGCCCGTCGATGCTCCAGCCGATAACTTCGTCCCCGCCCCTGTCCATGCCGACCGGGCTAACGCCAAATGGTTAGGCTTTCCTTAGCCGCGCCGCCTCGAGTAGCGCGTCAGCAAAGGCGGCGCTGTCCTGTGGCCCCACCGCCGTCACCAGCGCCCCGTCGCTGACCACCGGCCCCTCCTCGACCACACCGCCGGCATTCCTGAGATCGGTCCGGATCGAATGCCATCCCGTGACCCGTTTGTCCCGCACCGCATCGGCTTCAATCAGCAACCACGGCCCATGACAGATCGCCCCCACGGCCTTGCCCGCATCCACGAATGCCCGCACCAAAGCCACCGCCGCCGCATTTGTCCGCAGGTGATCGGGATTGATCAACCCGCCCGGCAGCAACAGCGCATCCCACTCCGCCGCCACAGCCGCTTCGATGGTCAAGTCGGGCGTGATCCACTCGCCCGGATCGTCGAGTACAGTCGCCCGGATCGGCTCGAGCGAGGGCGCCGCCACCTTCACGTCGCACCCGACCGCCCGCAAGCGCTCCAGAGGCACGAACAACTCGTCCTGCTCGAACCCGCCGGACGCCATGATCAGGACTTTAGTCTGCATCAGGAACCTTCGTTACGGCTGCGGCGCTTTATCGGCCACGATGGAACAAACGAGCTCAACCCGCCTCCGCCACTGCTGCGATGATCAGCCCGGCATCACCCGCTCGCAAGTGAAGGGCAAATGGGCCTATCACGATCCGGACGGCAAACGCATCACCGACCGGGACGAGATCGACCGGCTGAACGCCATTGCGCTGCCCCCCGCCTACACCGACGCCTGGTTCTGTCCTTATCCCAACGGCCACATCCAGGCTACCGGACGCGACGCCAAGGGCCGCAAGCAATATCGCTATCACGAAGCCTTTCGCGGGCGGCAGGACAAGAAAAAGTATAACGGCACAATCGAATTTGGCGCCGCCCTCCCCAAGCTTCGCCGGAAGGTCGAAAAGGATCTCGGCCTCAAGGCCACTAGCCGCGACGCCGTCCTCGCCGCCGTGGTCCGCCTGCTCGACACCGAGCATATCCGCATCGGCAACGAAACCTATGCCAAGGAAAACAAGAGCTTCGGCGCCACCACCCTGCGCAGCCGCCACGTCAAGAAATCGGGCGCCAAGCTGCTTGTCAAATTCAAGGGCAAGCACGGCATCCCCCGCGAACTCGCGATCACCGACCCGAAGCTCAAGCGCGTGGTGTCCAAGATCACCGAGCTACCCGGTCAGAACCTGTTCCAATATGTCACCGAGGACGGCGAGGCGTGCGCGGTCTCCTCGTCCGACGTCAACGATTACATCCGCGAAGCGACCGGCGGCGATTTCACCGCCAAGAACTTCCGCACCTGGGGCGCAAGCGTGATCGCGTTCGACCAGATGCTCTCGGCGCAGGAAGAGGAAGTCCGCAAGATCAGCCTCAAGACCGTGCTCGAACCGGTCGCCGAAGCGCTCGGCAACACGCCCGCGATCAGCCGCAAATCCTATGTTCACCCCAAGCTGATCGACGCCGCCCGCGAAGATCCCAAGCGTCCGCTAGGCTCCATCGAACGTCCCCGCGCCCGCAAATATCTCGCCAGCGAGGAAGTCGGGCTGATCGACTGGTTGATGAAGGGCAAGCGCGAACGCACCGCCAAGGCGAGCGAGAAGACGGTCGACAAGGCCGTGGCTGCTGCCAACGTCTCGATGAAAAAGGTCGATCAGGTGGCGCAAGCAGCCGCCTGAACTTTTCCCCGGCGTCACGCACCCCGCCGACGGCCCGCCTCGTCCGCCGCGGCTTGACCCCTGCCCCACCCCTCCGCCATCCCGCCCCCGATGAATCTCAAGCTCGCTCAACTCGTCGACTGGCTCACCGTCAATCGCGAAGCCCTCGCGATCGGCCTCGCCATCGCGGTCGGTCTCGTCGGCCTGATGCTGATCGCTCGCTCGGTCGGCCACCGCATCGTCGCCGCCGATCCCGCCTCAACCACCTGGAAAGGGGTCGTCGGCCGCGTCCTTTCCAAGACCGGCGTCCTGTTCATGGCCGCAGCGGCGCTGGAAATCGTCCTCACCTATGCCGAGCCGCCGGGCGGCATCGACCGCCTGTTCCACAATGCCTTCATCATCGCCTTCGCGGTTCAGGCCGCGGTCTGGGCACGCGAACTGATTCTCGGCGTGATCGGCGCCCGCGTCGGCGAGCGGCCCGGCGAGACCACGCTGGGCAATGCGATGGGCGTCATCCGCGTGCTGGTCAGCGTCGCGGTCTTCGCCATCGCCATCATCGTCATTCTCGACAATCTTGGCGTCAACGTGACCGCGCTAGTCGCCGGCCTCGGCATCGGCGGCATCGCCATCGGCCTCGCCGCGCAAGGCATCTTCTCCGACCTGTTCGCGGCGCTTGCCATCCTGTTCGACAAACCGTTCCGCCGCGGCGACACCATTCGCTTCGACACCACCACCGGCAACGTCGAGAAGATCGGCCTCAAGACCACCCGCCTGACCAGCCTGACCGGCGAGCGGGTGATCATGGCCAACACCAAGTTGCTCGAGCGCGAGATCCGTAATCTTGCCGAAGGAGACGGCCGCCAGGAAACGCTCCGCTTCGGCCTCGTCTACCAGACCCCGACCGAAAAGCTCGAGCGCGTGCCCGACATCGCCCGCGAGGTAGTGGAAGCGCAGCAAGGCTGTTCTCTCCACCGCTGCGTGCTGGTCGCCTTGGGCGCCTCCAGCCTCGACCACGAACTGCTGTTCCGCCACACCGGCCTCGACGCCGACGTCCTGTTCGCCAAGCGCGCCGCCATCCTCATCGCCCTCCTCCGCCGTTTCGCCGAGGAAGGCATCGAATTCGCCTATCCCACCCAGACGACCTTCACCGCCGCGCCCGACGGCACGCTGGTAATGCCTTATGCGGCGGCGCCGGCGGGAATGAAGAAGGACGCTTGAAGGGAAGACGTTGGTGCGACGATGGTCACTTGCGACCGCGCACGAACATCGCCTTAACTACGCATAAGTCCTTGCCTGCGGGCGATTATCCACTCGCCACTCCGATCTTGCCTGTAGGTGACTAGGGACACGCCACCGGACAGCGGCCCCATATATTCGCTGACATTTAGCGTCGCAGTGCGGCCATCTGCTGACACGACCGGCACCGACATGCGCAGGACTTCGATCGGCCAAATTTCGCTCCCGGTAAGCGCAGCAATCCGGCTGTGATCATTATCACGCCCCTGTCGGACAGCACCTTCCTCAACGTAGGACAGCGCGCGACGGGGCTTGCCTCAGGCTTCTCCACAGCGGCGCGACCACCCGCTGTCAGCGTGTCGCGCAGAAATGCCTCAACTTCGCCGATAGGCGGCTTGAGGTAGGAGGGCTGGGATACAATGGCGATCGGTCGCGCGGCCTGTTTCTGAAAGTTCGAGGCGTGAGCCGCCGCGACATCGCAGGCGACCTTGATGTTGTCGGACTTCCGAGACGAGCACCCTAGGGTAGCTGAGGCAACCGCCAAGATGATGAATGCGCGACGTAGCACCTCTATTTTCTACATTTGTGAGCATCGTCCGCAATGCCTGCCCTGCACGCCTTGAATTGTCGCCTCGTTGGGTCGTCATTGCGACGAGCGAGGCGGCGCAAGCATATTCTCATGCTCGAGGATGATACGAAGAGCGCCGCTCTCGCGCTTGAGCACCGCTGTATAGGCCAAGGCTGCCGTACGTTCGCCGCTGGTCCAATGGAAGCCGCCGGCTACCAGGCAAGTTTACGGTCCAAGCTACTCGTAGCTGAGATCGGTCCACGCAAACCTGTCCGGTTTCTGCCATTCCGGCCCGGCATAACGCCGTCCGATCGCCTCGAAGCTGTCTCGGGTCTTGGCTTGCAAGCCGAGCGTGTAGGCCCCTCCTGCGCTGTACCGCGCGGCAATGGCTTTTCGATCTCCTTTAAGAAGTTCGTCTGCATAAGAGCGCATGAACGCCGGTCCACTTCGCGAGCAATCGAGCGGAGCACCCGCCATTTGCGCGGCGATGGCCGTCGCCAGATCGGTAAGCCCCATTTCAGATCCCCTTTTCTGCCGATCGAAGGGTATCAATGCTCATCAGATTAGGAATGTCCGCTTTCGACCGCCAAAGGGTGACTGATTCAAGAGCCGCGAATGTCCGCTTTGGGTGGAAAGCGGACGTTGTCAGGTTGCGGCTTAGGGCTTGTTCTCGACATGCTCACGCTGAGAGAGAACCGCCTTGAGGTCGGCATGTGCCGAACGCCAAGCAGCATCATCCTTAAACAAGATGAGGTGCTTGACTGACGCTACCTCATCATCGGACAAGTCACTGGTCGCTCGGCTTTCCTCGCACCAGCGCAGCCGCTTCATACGAGCGAGTAAAGCACCCGTAGGGAGCGCCTCAAGCTCTTGTGACGACATAGGCGCGACTGCCCGAGCCAAACCGTCTCCTCGCTTCATGCGGAGAGATTATGTCGGTTGGCCTAATGTCCGCAATGGGTCGAAAGCAGACATAAGGTAGCATCCTCGCCCTTACCCGATCATCACCGCCTCAGCTTAGCCTTCAGTTCGTCATACATCGTCTCGACGAAGCGGTCGGGTTTGATGAAGCCGTCGGTGGCAACTTTGCCGTCGTAGGGGGCGGTGGGGTTCGAGGCGATGACCTGGGCCCTGGTGCGGCCGGCGCGGATGCCTGCGGCGACCTTGGCGCGGATGTCGACCAGCATGGCGTGATAGGCCTGCAAATCCTCGCGGGTGGCGACGGGGCCGTGGCCGGGGATGACCTTGCCGCCGGGCTTGACGATCCCGAGTCCGGTCTTGGCCGCCGCGATCATGCCGTCGATCGAGCCGCCGCTTTCGCGATCGATGAAGGGATAGGTCGCTTTGAAGAAGAAGGTGTCGCCCATGTGGATGACGTTGGCCCTAGACCAATAGACCAGCGAATCGCCGTCGGTGTGCGCGTTGTCGACGTGGGTGACCTGGATGTCGTCGCCGTTGAGGTGGAAGGTCACCCCTTGTGCGAAAGTGACGACCGGCAAGCCCGCCTTGGGGGTCGCCTTCAGCGTCTGATCCATCTGCTTGGAAAAGGTGTCGACGCTCATCCGGCGGCGGACGTTGTCGTGCGCGACTATCACCGCGCCGGCTCCTCCGAACGCTTCGTTGCCGCCGGTGTGATCGCCGTGCCAGTGGGTGTTGATGACGAAGCGGACCGGATCGGAATCGACCGACTTCACCGCCGCTTCGATCTTGGGGACCAGCGGCGCGAACTGGTCGTCGATGATGACATTGCCGTCCTCGCCGAAGCTGAGGCCGATATTGCCGCCCGCCCCGAACAGCACTGCGACGCCGGGCGCGAGGCGTTCGACCTTGATCTCGACCTTGGAATAATCCTGCTGCGCCGCGGCGGGCGTGGCGAAGGTGGCGGCAAGTAGAATGGCAAAGCGGCGCATCGAGGTCTCCCCTGTTGCGCCCTTTGTAGCCGAGCCTTCGCCGCGGTCCAGCAGTGCTTAGCCCAGCGCGTCCTTGATCCGCGCGAAGAAGCTCTTCGAGTTGGGGCATTCCTCGCCGGTCTCGGTTTCCCGGAACTGGGCAAGGATTTCCTTTTGCTTGGCGGTCAGCCGGGTCGGGGTTTCGACCAGCACGCGGGTGACCATGTCGCCGCGGCCACGACCGTTCAGGACACTCATGCCCCGCCCGCGCATCCGCAGCGTTTCGCCCGACTGGATGCCGGCGGGAATCTTCACCTCGATCTCCTCGCCGTCGATCCCGGGAACCGAGATCGTCCCGCCCAGCGCCGCGGTGGTGAAGCTGACCGGGCAATCCGCCACGAGCGTCGTTCCTTCGCGAGCGTAGATCGGGTGCCGCTTCAAGTGCACGAAAAGGTAGAGGTCGCCGCCCGGCGCCCCGCGCACGCCCGCTTCGCCTTCACCAGCAACGCGTATGCGGGTGCCTTCGTCGACCCCGGCGGGGATCTGGATGCTCAGTGTGCGGCGCTTGAGCGTGCGGCCTTCGCCCTGACATTCGGGGCACGGGTCAGCGATGGTGACACCATGGCCGTGGCAGGTCGGGCAGCTTCGCTCGACCACGAAGAAGCCCTGCTGCGCGCGGACCTTGCCCGCTCCGCCGCAGGTGTTGCAGCGGTCGGGCACGGCCGCGCCGCGCGCACCGTCGCCTTCGCACGGCTCGCACGGGGTCATAGTCTCGATATCGATGGTCGCCGACTTGCCGGCGAAGCTTTCTTCCAGCGTCAGTTCGAGATCGTAGCGGAGGTCGGCGCCGCGCGCGGCATTGTGCCGCCCGCCGCCGCCGCGCGGGTCCATGAACTCGCCGAAGATCGACGAAAAGATGTCGGAAAAGTCGGGGCCGCCACTGCCGAAACCGCCAGCCCCTGCCCCGCCGTTCTGGAAGGCGGCATGGCCAAAGCGGTCGTAGGCGGCACGCTTCTGCGGGTCCTTCAGACAGTCATAGGCTTCGTTCAATTGCTTGAACTTGGCCGTGCGCTCGGGACAGCCGCCGTGGCGGTCGGGATGGCATTCCATCGCCGCCTTGCGGAACGCGGCCTTGATGGCCTTTTCGTCGGCGCCGCGCTGGACGCCGAGCAGTTCATAATAATCGATGTGGACGGTCATGACGCAACCTCAAGCCGTCGTCCCTGCCGAAGCGAACTTGGCAGGGACGACGTAAACATCACGCCTTCTTGTCTTCGTCGACTTCGGAATATTCCGCGTCGACCACTTCCTCATCGGACGCCTGGGCGTTCTCGGCCGTGTCGGCCTGGGTCTGGTTGGCCCCAGCGCCCTGCTGGCTTTCGTAGATCGCCTGGCCAAGCTTCATCGCCGACTGGGTCAGCGCGTTGGTCTTGGTCGTCATGGTGTCGGGATCGCCGCCCTCGATCGCCGTCTTAGTCTCGGCAATCGCGGTTTCGATCTCGGTCTTGACCTCCGGGGTCACCTTGTCGCCATGCTCGGCAAGCTGCTTCTCGGTCGAGTGGACCAGGCTTTCGGCGTTGTTCTTCGCCTCGGCCGCGGCGCGCCGCTTCTTGTCGTCCTCGGCGAACTGCTCGGCCTGCTTGACCATGTTGTCGATGTCGGCGTCCGACAGGCCACCCGAGGCCTGGATGCGGATCTGCTGCTCCTTGCCGGTGCCCTTGTCCTTGGCCGACACGTTGACGATGCCGTTGGCGTCGATGTCGAAGGTGACCTCGATCTGCGGCACGCCGCGCGGCGCCGGGGGGATCCCGACGAGATCGAACTGGCCGAGGATCTTGTTGTCCGCGGCCATTTCGCGCTCACCCTGGAATACCCGGATGGTGACGGCGTTCTGGTTGTCGTCGGCGGTCGAGAAGACCTGGCTCTTCTTGGTCGGGATCGTCGTGTTGCGATCGATCATCCGGGTGAAGACGCCGCCCAGCGTCTCGATGCCGAGGCTGAGCGGAGTGACGTCGAGCAGCAGCACGTCCTTGACGTCGCCCTGGAGGACGCCGGCCTGGATCGCGGCGCCGATGGCTACGACCTCGTCCGGGTTGACGCCGGTGTGCGGCTCCTTGCCGAAGAACTCCTTCACGACTTCACGCACGCGCGGCATGCGGGTCATGCCGCCGACCAGCACGACTTCGTCAATCGCCGACGCGTCGAGACCGGCATCCTTGAGCGCCTTCTTGCAGGGCTCGAGCGTGCGGTTGATGAGGTCGGCGACCAGCTTCTCGAGGTCGGAACGGGTGATCGTTTCCACCAGATGCAACGGGGTGGTCTGGCCACCTTCCATGCGGGCGGTGATGAAGGGCTGGTTGATCTCGGTCGTCTGGGCGGACGACAGCTCGATCTTGGCCTTTTCCGCAGCTTCCTTGAGGCGCTGGAGGGCGAGACGATCCTTGCGGAGGTCGATGCCTTCCTTGGCCTGGAACTTGGCCGCCAGGTGCTCGACGATCTTAGCGTCGAAGTCTTCGCCGCCGAGGAAGGTGTCGCCGTTGGTCGACTTCACTTCAAACACGCCGTCGCCGATCTCGAGCACCGACACGTCGAACGTGCCGCCGCCAAGATCGTACACCGCGATGGTCTTGCCGTCGTTCTTCTCAAGCCCGTAGGCGAGCGCCGCGGCGGTCGGTTCGTTGATGATGCGCAGCACTTCAAGGCCCGCGATCTGGCCGGCGTCCTTGGTCGCCTGGCGCTGCGCGTCATTGAAGTAAGCGGGCACGGTGATCACCGCCTGAGTGACGGTTTCGCCAAGATACGCTTCGGCCGATTCCTTCATCTTCTGCAGGATAAAGGCGCTGATCTGCGACGGGCTGTAATCCTGGCTGCCGGCATTGACCCAGGCATCGCCATTCTGACCCTTGACGATCTTGTAGGGGACCAGTTCGGTGTCCTTCTTGGTCACCGGATCATCGAAGCGGCGGCCGATCAGGCGCTTCACCGCGAAAATCGTGTTGTCAGGATTGGTGACGGCCTGGCGCTTGGCCGGCTGGCCGATGAGGCGCTCGCCATCCTTGGTGAAGGCGACCACCGACGGAGTGGTGCGCGCGCCTTCGGCATTTTCGATGACCTTGGGCTTGCCGCCCTCCATCACCGCAACGCAGCTGTTGGTCGTGCCGAGATCGATCCCGATCACTTTTGCCATATTCTTCTACCCTTTCACTCGCCCCCGGACGCCCTTTCAAAGGCGCGTCCGTGTCATTGTTCTGGCGGCGATATAGGTAGGGCAAAAACAGCGACAAGACGTCGGTGTTGCACGAATGCAATACGGCCGTGCGAACAGTGACGAAGCCCGGGAACCAATCGGGCGCCGGGCTTACACCATCGCCATGCCGGTCGACGGCTGGCGTTAGATCATCGCCATGCCGCCATTGACGTGCAGCGTCTGGCCGGTGACGTAGCCAGCCTCGCGGCTGGCGAGATAGCAGACTGCGGCGGCGACATCCTCGCCGCTGCCCATCGCCCCCGACGGGATCTTCGCCAGGATGGCGGCGCGCTGCGCATCGTTCAGCGCATCGGTCATGGCCGAAGTCATGAAGCCGGGCGCCACGCAATTGACGGTGATGTTGCGGGTGGCGAGTTCCTGCGCGACCGCCTTGCTCATGCCGACGAGACCAGCTTTGGAGGCGACGTAGTTGGCTTGGCCCGGATTGCCGGTCTGGCCGACCACCGAGGTGACACTGACGATCCGGCCGAATCGGGCCTTCATCATCGGCTTGGCGGCGGCGCGCATCAGGCGGAAAGCGGCTTCGAGGTTGATCGCGATGACGCTTTCGAACTCTTCGTCCTTCATTCGCATCAGCAAATTGTCGCGGGTGACGCCCGCATTGTTGACGAGGATGTCGAGCTTGCCGCCGAGTGCTTCGACGGCCTTGGGGACGAGCTGGTCGACGGCGGCGCCGTCCGAAAGATTGCACGGCAGCGCGACATGCTCGCCGCCGAGGCCGGCACGGAAGGCTTCGAGCTTCTCGGCATTGGACCCGCTCACCGCCAGCCGAGCACCCTGCGCGGCTAGCGCCTTGGCGATGGCACTGCCGAGGCCTCCGGAAGCGCCCGTCACGAGCGCGGTCATTCCTTCGAGCGAAAACATCATGCAATCTCCTTGGCCAGCGCCTCGACGTCTTCCATCGTCACCACGCTGGTAATCTTCGCGTCGGGCGCGATGCGCTTGACCATTGCGCCCAGCACCTTGCCGCCGATCTCGACGAATTCTTCGACCCCCGCCGCGCGCATCTCGGCGATGCTTTCGCGCCAGCGGACCATGCCGGTCACCTGCTCGATCAAAAGCTCACGGATGCGGGCGGGGTCGGTGACCGGGGCGGCGATGACGTTGGCGTAGAGCGGGACGGCCGGCGCGTTGATGTCGGTGTCGCCAAGCGCGTCGGCCATGACATCGGCAGCGGGCTGCATCAGCGGGCAATGGAACGGCGCCGACACCGGCAGCAGTACCGCGCGCTTGGCGCCGTGATCCTTGGCGATGGCGATCGCCCGCTCGATCGCGCTGCGGTGGCCGGAGATGACGACCTGGCTCGGATCGTTGTCGTTGGCGACGGTACAGACCTCGCCCTGCGCGGCGGCGTTGGCGATCGCCTGCGCCTTGTCGAGATCGGCACCGAGCAGCGCCGCCATGGCGCCGACGCCGACGGGCACCGCTGCCTGCATCGCCTGCCCGCGTTTCTTCAGCAGCCGGGCAGTGGTGGCGAGATCGAAGCTGCCCGCCGCACATAGTGCGCTATACTCGCCAAGGCTGTGGCCGGCGACGAAGTCCGCCTTGGCCGCCAGATCGATCCCGAGCGTGCGCAGCACCGCGATGCTGTGCGCCATGATTGCCGGCTGCGCATTTTCGGTGAGGGTGAGGTCAGCCTCCGGGCCGTCGCGCATCAGCGTGAAAAGATGCTGGCCGAGCGCGTCGTCAACTTCGGCGAAGGTGTCGCGGGCGGCGGTGCTGGCGGCGGCGAGCTCTGCGCCCATGCCGACTGACTGGCTGCCCTGTCCGGGAAAAAGAAATGCGCGCATGAATGACCCTTCGATTTGCGGGGCGCGGGTTAGTCCGGACGCCGCCGATTGCCAAGCTTGCTTGGCGGTGCGACGGGGCGAAGGATGACCCAGATCGCCGCGCAACTTCCCCCGCCGCCAGCCCCTCCCCCGCCGTCGCGCCGGCTCGGCCCGGTTATGAGCCTGGCGATGGTCGTCGGCACGGTGATCGGGTCGGGCATCTACATCCTGCCCGCGACGGTCGCGCCTTTCGGCGCCAATATCTTGTTCGCCTTCGCCATCGCGATCGTCGGGACCTGTTGCCTCGCCTTGTCGTTGGCCCGGCTGGCGCGGCGGCTGCCCGGCGGTCCCTATGCCTATATCGCCGCGGCCTTCGGAGACCGCGCTGCTTTTGTGACCTTATGGAGCTATGTCGTTTCGCAATGGACGGCGGTGGCGGCGGTGGCGATTGCGGCGATGGGTGCGCTCGGCCATGTGTTTCCCGCCATCGCTTCGGGCTGGCCGCTCGCCTTTGCCGCGTGCGGGGCGATCATCGGCATGGTGCTGGTCAATCTGCGCGGGGCACGCTCGACCGGTGCGGTGCAGGTGACCGCGACGCTGATCAAGATCGTGCCGTTGCTGCTGGTCGCGCTGCTCGTCCTGTTGAGGGTCGTCAGCGGGCCGCCGCTCGAACCCTTCGCACCCGTTCCGCTCAGCCTTGGTGCGACGATCTCGGCCTGCGCCCTGATGCTTTTTGCCTTCACCGGGTTCGAAGCGGCCGCCGTCACCGCCAATGTCACCGAGGATGCCGGCGACGTGGTGCCCGGAGCGACCATTCGCGGCACGGTGCTGGTTGCGCTGCTCTATCTCGTTGCCACCGTGGCGGTCCTTTGGCTCCTGCCGAGCGCGAGCGCGGCAACCTCCCAGGCACCGTTCGCCGATGCCATCGCCCCTGCCTTCGGCGACATAGCGGGCAATTTCGTCGCCATCGTCGCGGCGGTGAGCGCGCTTGGCGCGGGCAATGCGATCATCCTGCTGGCGGTGGAGATTTCGCGCGCCATGGCCAATGCCGGCGACCTGCCGCCCTTTTTCGCACGGACCAACAAAGCGGGCGTGGCGACCGGGTCGCTGCTGGTCGCGGCAAGCATCGCGATTTTGCTGGTGGTGGCGAGCGTAAGCGACAGTTTCGTCGCGGTCTTTACCTTTGTCGCGCTGGTCTCGGCGGTGTCGGCGCTGGTGCTCTATTTCATCTGCGCGGCGGCGGCGCTCAAGCTCCGGCTGGAAAAGCCGGCGATTGCGGTGATCGCCGTTCTCTATGCCATCGCCATGTTCGTCGGCTCAGGCCTGGAGGCGACGCTGTGGGGCGGCGCGCTGGCGCTGGCGGGTTTGCCGATCCGCTGGCTCAGCCGGCGCGCACGCGGCCTGCCGGCCTGATCTCGTCGCCTAGCCCTTCCCCATCAGCGCCAGCACCTCCTTGCGGCTGCGCTCGTCGGAGCGGAAAGTGCCCATCATCCGGCTGGTGGTCATGATCACACCCGGCGTGTTGACCCCGCGCGCGGTCATGCAGGCATGGGTCGCCTCGATTACCACCGCGACGCCCTTGGGCTGAAGATGCTCGCAGATGCAGTCGGCGACTTCGGCGGTCAGGCGCTCCTGCACCTGTAGGCGCCGGGCGAAGCCGTGCAGCACGCGTGCGAGCTTGGAGATGCCGACCACGCGGGTGTTGGGCAGGTAAGCAATGTGCGCCTTGCCGATGATCGGCGCCATGTGATGTTCGCAATGCGATTGAAACGGAATGTCCTTCAGCAGCACGATCTCGTCATAGCCGCCGACCTCCTCGAAGGTGCGGTAAAGGTGCGCGGCCGGATCCTCGTTGTAGCCGCGGGCATATTCCTTCCACGCGCGGGCGACGCGGGCGGGGGTGTCGAGCAGGCCTTCGCGTTCGGGATCGTCGCCGGCCCAGCGGATCAGGGTGCGGACCGCGTCGGCGACGTCGTCGGGCACGGGGAGCTTGGGCGGCGGGGCGACGAGATCGCCGTCGTCGGGGGTGTCAGACATGGGCGGCGAGTTCCTTCTGGATGTGGGCGGCGACGGCTTCGGCCTGATGGCGGATATCGGGCACCGCGACGATTTCCCAATAGCGACCTTTGGTCAGCGGCCCGAGCGCCCAGACCTTGTCTCCGGCGCGGCTGTGGCCGTCGACGGCAAGGCCCATGGCGAAGGCGTCGGTCCTGACGTTCCCCGCGTCGAGCAATTGGGCGAGCAACGGGTCCGACGTGCGGCGAAGATCGCCGAGCGGGCCGGTGCAGTTGAAGGCCGCGCCGACCTCGCGGGTAACCTGCCGGCCGTCTCGCCGGGCGATCTCGACCCGGAGCTTGCCGTCTGCGGCTTCCATGCGGCGGGTGCGGCCGGCGATGATTTCGAGCCGGCCGGCAGCGATCATGTCCTTGAGTTGTTCGGCGACCTGCGGCGCGATGCGGTGGCGGTGAACGTCCCACCATGGCCGGGCGTGGCGCAGGAAGCGGCGTTGCTCATCTGAAGAAAGCTGCTGCCAGATGGCGTGGGTATGAGGCCGCAGCGAATCCACCGCGGCGCGGAAACCGACCTCGACCGCACGGCGCCGCAGCCATCGCCAGAGAGCGAGGAGATTGCCCTGCGGCACCTCGTCCAGCGAGACGGGTGCGGGCGGGCCCGGCGGGTGGACGTGCGGACGGGGAATGAGGCCGCGCCGCGACAGCGCCGTGATCCGCCCCTTATGCCCGGCGGCGGCCAGCGACAGCACAGTATCGACCATGGTCAGGCCGGTGCCGAGGATCAGCACGTCCGACCCTTCGGCCGCGACCCGCTCGATCGCGCCATGGGCGGCCGCGCTCCACGGATTGTTGATGAATAGGTCGCCGGGAAGATCGGCCGAGCCCGGAAACGGTGTCGGCGGCTGGTTACCTTGCGCGAGGACCAGCGCGGAGGCGTCGATGCGCTGCCCGTCGGACAGAGTGATGGTCCACCCGTCCCCTGCCCGCTCCGCCGCGACAACCATCGCTTCGAGCCGGTCCACGCCCTCGGCGGCGGCCAATTGTTCGCCAAGGTAGCGACCGAAGTCGCGGCGCTGGGCGAAGCTCAGGCCGTCGTCCTCGCACCAGTCGGCAAAATGGTTCGGTCGGTCGGGCCACGCGCTCATCTTGGCGGTCGCGACATTCAGCAGATGCACCGCCTCCCGCGTCGAATAAGCCACCCCGCGGCCAAGCCTGCCCGACCCGTCGATCAGCGCCACGGGCACGCCCCGCGCCGCCAACTGAACGGCAGTCATGGTTCCCGAGAACCCACCGCCGACAATGGCAACCGGACGAACCGGCGCCGCGTCAGATTTCATAATCGGGCCAGGCCTGCGGATCGGGGGCGGCGGCCTTGCGGCGGGTCATGTAGGCATGGAGGCTCATGATCGTCCGCCCGGCGGTTTCGGTAAACAGCGCGGGGACCGCGGCGTGGACAAGACACGCAACCCCGCCGCCGATCATCCGCATCCCGATCACGACGGCGCCGGCGCCATGCCCGGCCCACCCCATGCCAAGGGTTCGAGGGTGGTCGAGAAACAGCCGGCCAATCAAATTCGCCTCCCTTGGGCTTAGATGGTGACCCCGACTGGATTCGAACCAGTGGCCTACGGATTAGGAATCCGGCGCTCTATCCTGCTGAGCTACGGGGCCTTCGCCTCTCCCTTAGAGGATGGCGGCGGGCGGAATCAACGCGAAGGGTTCAGCGCAGCGCGACCGGCGGGATGGCACGGCGATGCGACAGGGCCGGCACGCGCCCGCGCACCTCGGCGATGCGCGCCTTCTCGAGGTCGGCAAACCCGAGGCCCCGCGCGCCATCCATGTGCAGCAGAAGCTCGCCCCACGGGTCGGCGACCAGGCTGTGCCCATAGGTCGTGCGACCATCTTCGTGCTGCCCGGCCTGTGCCGCCGCGACCACGAACAGGCCCGCTTCGATCGCCCGGGCGCGAAGCAGGATTTCCCAATGCGCCTGTCCGGTTGGAACCGTGAAGGCCGCCGGCACCGCGATGGAGTCGGCGCCGGCTTCGGCCAGCGCCGCGAACAAAGCCGGGAAGCGGATGTCGTAGCAAATGGCGAGGCCGAGGCGGCCGACCGGCGTTCCCTCGACCACCACCGTCCCCTCACCCGCCGCATAGCTCGCCGATTCGCGCCAGCTTTCGCCGGTCGGCAGATCGACGTCGAACAGATGCAGCTTGTCGTAGGTCGCGCGGATGGTGCCGGCGGGATCGATCACGAACGCGCGGTTGGCGAGCAAGCCGTCCTCGCGCCGAATCGCAAGGCTGCCGAGATGCACCCATAGGCCCTCACGAGCGGCAGCCTCTTGCACCATGCCGAGCACCGGATCGTCCGCCTGCGCGAAGAGATTGGCGGCTGCCCGCTCGCGCTCGCGGTCGAGCAGCCCGCTCATTTCGGGCGTGAACAGCATCGCCGCGCCGCCTTCGCGGGCCTTGGCTACGGCGTCGACCAGCGCCGCACCGTTGCGCCGCGGGTCGATCCCGGTCTGCGCCTGAAGCAGCGCGATACGGGTCATGCGGCGAGAAGCGTGTCGAGCTGTCCGTCCCGCTCCAGCGCGAACAGATCGTCGCAGCCGCCGACATGGCGCCCGTCGATGAAGATCTGCGGCACGGTCATCCGGCCCGATCGCTGGATCATCTCGTCCCGCTTCGGTCCGCCGGCATCGAGATTGTAGATGTCGGCCTCGACGCCCTTGGAGCGCAGCAGCGCTTCGGCGCGGATGCAGTAGGGGCAGGTCGATTTGAAATACATTTCCACGTTCGCCACGGCGTTCTGATCTCCGAAAAGGTTGCTTTGGGTCCTAGATAGAGCGCGGCACCTGAAGTGCCAGTCAGCGTAGGACGCGCGCGAAGGCGATCAGGTCCACGTGGGCCGCTCCGGCGCGGCGAAGCGTTCGCGCGCAGGCCTCGGCCGTGGCGCCGGTGGTGATGACGTCGTCGACCAGGATGAAGGAGCGGCCCTTGACGTCCGCGTCCGGACGCAAGGCAATCGCCCGGTCCACCGTCCGGCGGCGCTCGGCCGGGCTCAGGCCCTTGAGGCGCGGCGTCGAGCGGATGCGGCGGAGAAGATCGCAGTCCATCGGCCGCCCAAGCGCGCGGGCGATCAGCACCGACTGGTTGAACCCCCTTCCCCACAGGCGCCAGCGATGCAGAGGCACGGGCACCAGGATCGCGTCCGGATCGAGCGCGTGGAGCGGCCGCTGCATCATGCCCCCCATGGTCTTCGCGAGCGCGATCTTGCGGCCGTATTTCAGGCGCATGGCGATCGAGCGGGACACCTCGCCATAGCCTACCGCGGCGCGTATCCGGCAGAGCGGCCCATCAGTCTGCTCGCAGGATTGGCAGCGGCCCGCTTCTCCCGGCTTCAGGCCAAGCCCACACCGCTCGCAACCCTCATTAAGAAAGTCGAGAGAGCCCCAGCATTCGCCGCAAAACAAATCCACCGCCGTGGTGATCTCGCCGCAGCCCGGACAGCGTGGCGGCAGGGCGAAGTCGAGCAGCCAGCCGCCCGCCATCCGAATCCCGCGCAAGGCCGCTGCCCCGTCCATGTCCCCTTGTCCGTCAGCCCCGGCCTTCCCACAAGGGGGCATGGCCGAAACTTTGTTCGACGACACGGCGCGCGCGGCACGCCGGAAACGCGCGATCCGCCGCGAGCCGCGCCCTTTTCTGGCGGAGCGGATCGTCGATGAATGGCTTGAGCGGCTCCGCCCGGTCAGCCGCCGCTTCGAGCGGGTGTTCGTCACCGGCGTGCCGGCCGCGCTGCATGACGCGCTCGCCGGGCTTGGCGACGAGGTGCGCTTTGCGGGTTCGATCGATGCCCTTGCCTCCGAGGAGGAAGCGAGCCTCGACCTGATCCTCGTCATGGGCGAACTCGACAGCCGGGACGAATTGCCACTCCTGCTGCGCGTTATCGCTTCGCGCCTGGCGGCCGGGGGCTTGCTGGCCGGAGCGATCCCGGGTGGCCAAAGCCTCCCTGCCCTGCGTCTGGCCCTGCACAGCGCGGACCGTGAAGGCGGCGGGGCGTTTGCCGCGCGCAGCCATCCGCGGATCGAGCCGGGCGCGCTTGCAACCCTGCTTGGCGACGCGGGACTGAAGGACGCGGTGGTCGACATCGACCGGCTGACCGTGCGCTATCGCAGCCTCGAGCGGTTGATCGCCGACCTGCGCGATCATGCGGCGACCAACGTGCTGCTGGCGCGCCCCCGCCGCGGCCTCGGCAAGGCCGGACTGGACGCCGCGCGCCTGTGCTTCTCCGAGGCTGGCGACGGCGCCGTCACGGCCGAGCGCATCGACCTTCTTCATTTCGCCGCCTGGGCCAGACCGGCGAGCAAGCGTCCTTAACCGGAAAGCAAGAACATGCTGCGCAAGGTTCGTTAACTGCGCGGGGTTAGCACCATCGGCGTGGACGTGGACCAGAGGAGGGTGGCTTGGACGCTATCCGAACGATGTTGCGCAGGTTGCGCGCTGACCAGAGCGGCGCAACGGCGATCGAATATGGATTGATTGCGGCCCTACTCGCGGTCGCCTGCATTACCGGTCTGTCGACGCTTGGCGGCGGCAGCAACGGCATGTGGGGCAAGATCGACGAGCGGGTGGTGAAGGCAAGCAACAAGGTGACCTGAGCTTCACCGATCAAGTGACTCAACGGGTCGGCGCCTTACCTAAGAGACGCCGACCCTTTGGTGCTTTCAGCAGCGGTCAGCGGCGCTGGCCGTAGACCACCAGCTTGACCTTCTGACCCGGCACCAGCCGCGCATTGCCCGCAAGGCCGTTCAGTGACAGGAAGCGCTCGGCCTGGAAGTTGGGATAGGCCATTCGCGCGGCCAGGCTTTGCACCGTCTCGCCGCCGCGCACGGTGTAGATGTCGATCACCCGCGGCCGGATCGACGCCGCTTCCTGCGCCGAAATCCGCCGCAGCGAATTCACCATCGGGGCGAACTGACCGACGCCCTGGCCACCACGGGTCAGCATGGTGAAATCGTAGGCCGTGTTCTGGTTGAAGGCATAAGCGAACACGCTGACGTCGACGATCCCGTTCGAGGTCTGCGCACGGCCGACCACATATTCGACCGGGATTCCGTTCACCTGAGTGCGGTTGTTCTCGATCAGCTGGATCTGGGTCCGGCCGCCAGTCAGCTCCTGCAGGCGCTGCTGAATATATGCCTGGAGATTTCCCGAGAAACGCCCGGTCTTGAACTGCGCCTGCCCGCCCGATCCCTGGATTGACACGGCGTCGGTCCCGTTCTGCATCAGATATCCGGTCGGCACGGTGAAGGCGAGGCGGAGATCCGGGTGAACAAAGGTCCGCCCGTCGATCACGCCCTGCGCGGGATCGTCGTCGACGAACACGCCGTCGAGCTGCGCCAGGAATTGGTCGCGGTTACGCAGGCCGGTCCCCGCGCGGCCCGTCTGCCGCGCCAGCTGCGACGCCTGCGCGACGCGATTTTCGCTGTTCGGGTGGGTCGTCGCCCATTCGGGCGTGGAGCGGTTTTCCTTGCCCTGTACGCGGGCTCCGAGCGCGGTGGCTCGGCCAAGCGCCGAGAGCATCGAGGCCGAGGCGGCCGGATCGTAGCCGGCGCGGGCGAGATAGCTGATGCCGAGCCGGTCGGCGTCATATTCCTGACCCCGGCTGAAGCGCAGGGTGTTGAGGGTCGAACCCTGCTGCGCCAGCTGACCGATCGCGCTGCCGATCCCGCCGCCGATCACCGAGCCGAGGATCGCGCCGAGAACGCCGCCGATCGCATTGCGCTGCGCCGCCGACTGGCGGGCCTGGGCGTGATTGGCGGCGACGTGGCCCGTCTCGTGACCGAGCACGAAGGCCAGTTCGGCCTCGTCGTTCATCAGCCCCATCAGCTGGCGGGTGATGTAGATGTAACCGCCCGGCACCGCGAAGGCATTCTCGACCGCGGAATTGAGCGTGGTGAAGCGGAAGGAGGCCGGATTGACACCCGAGTAGGTGGCGACCCGCCGGCCGACGCCGTCGACGTAAGCGGCGCGCGCGCCGGTTTCGGCACCGCCGAACTCCTGGACCACGGCGGGATGCTGCTGCTGCGCTTCCTGCACGTAACGGCTCGCAAGACCGCGATTGGCGGTTTGCGCGGACAACATCACCGGCGCCGATACGACGGCGGCAGCACTCAGAAGAAGAAAGGTCTTACGCATGCATGTTTCCGTACAAGAGATGGATTTTCGCCATCCTGAACGGAACGGAGGCGGTCCGGTTCCGGGTGCCGCAACGGGTGTCCCAGGCCGGCCTAGAGGCGGCCGTGCTGATCTTCGGTCTGGAACATCCGGTCCACTTCGGCGACCAGATCCTTGAGGTGGAACGGCTTGCTCAGCATCTTGGCTTCAGGGGCCGTACGGCCACTCTGCAAGGCCACGGCGGCAAAGCCGGTGATGAACATGACTCGGATCGAGGGATCAATCACCCCCGCCTTCTGCGCCAGTTCGATCCCGTCCATTTCGGGCATGACGATATCGGTCAGCAGGAGATCGAACGATTCGGCCTCCAGCAGCGGCATCGCCTCGGTGCCGCAGCCGACCGCCTTCACGCTGTAACCGACGCGCTCCAGCGCCCGCGCAAGATATTCGCGCATGCTGGTGTCGTCTTCGGCGAGGAGAATCTTGATCATCAGAACGATCTCTTATGCCCCGAAGCTTTAAGATTTTCTAGGCGGAACGGCACTTGGAGGGTCGAGGTTTGAAGAAAAAGGGCGCAAGGTGCCAAGACGCGCCGACGTCCCCAACGGAGCCCCTGCCGCTTGCCCCTTCGTTCCGCCGACCTTGGTGCCCTCGCTCCGCCCCGGCTGATCCCGGGCAACGGGCGGCTGCCCGTCCTTTTGTCGGTGCCGCACGCCGGGCGCGATTATCCCGACTGGCTGGTGCGTCTCAGCCGGCGCGGACGCGACAGCCTTCGCCCGCTCGAGGACCCGCTGGTCGATCGGCTAGTGTGGCGGGCGCAGACGCTCGGGCTTGCTTGCGTGATCGCCGATGCGCCGCGCGCCGCGATCGACTGCAACCGGGCGGAGGACGAGCTCGACCCGGCGGTAATCAGCCTGCCGCCGGGCACGGGCCACGACGGCTGGCGGGTGCGCGCCGGGCTTGGCTTGATCCCCGGCAGGCTCGCCGCCGGCGGGGAGCTGTGGCGGCGCCGAATCGGGCCGGCCGAACTCAAAGCGCGGCTCGACACCGCGTGGCGCCCTTATCACCGGCTCGTCGCCGAAGCGCTTGCCGCGCTGCAGCGCCGCCACGGCGAGGTGCTGCTGCTCGACTGCCATTCGATGCCGTGGCGGTCGGGGCAAGCGGAGGTGGTGATCGGCGATCGCCACGGCAGCACCGCGGCCGCCTTTGTCACCAATCTTTGCCGCAGCACCGCCGAGGAACAGGGTTTCTCCGCCGCGTGCAACGAGCCTTATGCGGGCGGACACATCATCGCCGCTCATTCGGCGCCGGTCCGCGGGGTCCATGCGATCCAGCTCGAACTCGATAGACGCTGCTATCTCGACAGCGCGGGACGGGCGCCGGGACTTGGCTTCGACCGGTCGGCGCGGCTGATCCAGGCCATCGCCGACACGGTCGGCAAGGCGCTTCTGGACCGCGGCGCGCTTCCCCTCGCCGCCGAATAAAAAAAGCCCCCGGCGAAACCGCCGAGGGCTATTGAGGTCGAGGGGAACGCAGCCGGCCGACGATTAGTCGTCCGGTGCCAGCCCGATGTGGTGGCGGCGGCAGGAAGGGCAAGCAGTGCCTGCCCTCGCCCTGCCGCGCCCCGATCACGCCTCGACGGGTTGCGGCGCCGGATTGCCCTGGTTGATCGGGCCCTTGCCCTGCTCCACCTGACGAGCGAAGATCTCGCGGGTCTGCGATAGGCTGAACAGATGCGCGAACATCAGCGGAAGCAGGCCGCTCTGGTTCATCTTGCGAAGCTCGTCACCGCGCAGGTCGCGCAGCTTTTCTTCGTCGATCATCTGGAAGCCGCGATAGATGAACGGCTGCTCGGCGCCTTCCGGCTGAATGGCGACTTCGCCGTCCATCAGGAGACCGGCCTTCTTGATCTCGGCCATGAACATGCCGGTGCGCTGGCCGGCTTCCTCGAACTGCTCGCAGAACTGAAGGATCGCCTTGGTCGCATCGCTCGGCTGATCGCCGTCGAACAGCGGCTGGCCATCCTCGAAGTCGCCAACCGCATTGGCGGTTGGATCGACGCACAGCGACAATTCGTCGCCCTGCGGGTCGAGGCGGGCCAGCAGGAAGGGATAGCGACGCATATACGCCGGGACGTAGGCATGGCGATCGATCATCTGGCCTTCGGCGTTGATAAAGGTGTTGACGCCTTCGTTGAGGCCCATCAGCGCCAGCGGCACAGGATCGTCGCCGGCCGAGAAGATGATCGGATAATGGCGCTGCGCCAGCCCAAACTCGTCCACCGTCAGCGGAACTGCATGAACATTGGCGACGGCGGGAAGCGCCGGCAGGCCACGCACCTTCTTGGTGCCGTGCTGCTGGCTGCTGATCGGCTCCAGCTGATTGTAAAGGAGCGGAAGGCCCATGTTAGGCGCAGCGGAAGCCATTGATCTCTCCTGAAGAATGGATTGGGGATGGCCCGCCAGCCCGCCCCTGATGAAGACGTAGTGGGCCGCGCCTCTATGCGGGCTTTGGGAGCCTTGCAAGTGTGGCTCCATCCCGTGCACAAAAGCCACGCCGAGTTCACCCCGGGTTCAAGGCGGGGCGGACATGTGCAAGGGCCACTACCCCATGGCGCTGCCCGGCGCCCCCTTGGCAGGTTTTTCGATCCTTCATGCTGGTTTCGCTTCCGCTTCTGTCCTGGCTGGCCTCCCTGGTGGGAGTGGCGCAGTTGCAGCCGGTGACGGTGACGCGTCTGGTGGTGCGCGAGGAATTGATCCTGCGGGTGCCGGTGATCCGGCCGCGAGCGGTCCGGCGCATCGAATGGGCAGAGAAAAAGGGACCGAAATGTATCGGGTCCGATCGCATCGTCGCCGCCGCGCTGGGCGATGCGCGCTCGGTCGATTTCCTGCTGTCCGACCGGACCCGTATTCGGGCGAGGATGGACGACGATTGCCCGACGCTCGATTTCTACGGCAATTTTTACATCCAACCCGAAGACGATCGGGTCTGCGCCAAGCGCGACGAGATCCGCAGCCGGATCGGCGGATCCTGCCGGATCGAGAAGTTCAAGCGGATGGTTCCAAAGGCGCTTTGACCCCGCTTTTCTTGACAAAAACGGCCTTTTGAGGCACGGCGCAAAGCGCCCGGCCTGCCCGATGCAGCGCCGGCCTTTTCTCTTATCCGGATAACTTGATGCCTTTTGCCGATCTCGGCCTTTCCGACGACCTGCTGCGCGCCATCGGCGATAGCGGCTATACCGAGCCGACGCCGATCCAGGCCGGCGCCATTCCCCCCGTTCTCATGGGCAAGGACCTGATCGGCATCGCCCAGACGGGCACGGGCAAGACCGCCGCCTTTGTGTTGCCGATGATCGACATCCTGGGCGAAGGCCGCAGCCGCGCCCGCATGCCGCGCAGCCTGATCCTCGAACCGACCCGCGAACTCGCTGCCCAGGTCGCTGAGAATTTCGAAAAATACGGCAAGTATCACAAGCTTTCGATGGCACTGCTGATCGGCGGCGTGCAGATGGGCGACCAGATCAAGGCGCTGGAAAAGGGCGTCGATGTGCTGATCGCAACACCCGGCCGCCTGATGGACCTGTTCAGCCGCGGCAAGATTCTGCTGACCGGCTGTGACCTTCTGGTGATCGACGAAGCCGACCGGATGCTCGACATGGGCTTCATTCCCGACATCGAGGAAATCTGCACCAAGCTGCCAAAGCAGCGTCAGACCCTGCTGTTCTCGGCGACCATGCCGCCGGTGATCCAGAAGCTGGCCGCCAAGTTTCTCAACGAACCGCGCCGGATCGAGGTCGCGCGCCCGGCCTCCTCGAACCTCAATATCGAGGCCAAGCTGGTCGAAACCCGGTCCGACAAGAAGCGCGAGGTCCTGCGCGACCTGCTGCGCGCCGAGGACGTCACCAACGCCATTATCTTTTGCAATCGCAAGACCACGGTGCGCGAGCTGACCACCAGCCTCAAGCGCTCGAACTTCGCGGTGGGGCAGATCCACGGCGACATGGAGCAGGCCGCCCGCATCGCCGAGCTCGACCGGTTCAAGGCGGGCGAGATCAATATCCTGGTCGCGTCCGACGTCGCCGCCCGCGGGCTCGACATCAAGGGCGTCAGCCACGTCTTCAACTTCGACGTGCCGTGGCAGCCCGACGATTATGTCCACCGGATCGGCCGCACCGGTCGCGCCGGCGCCAAGGGCAAGGCTTATACCCTTGCGACGCGCGAGGATGGCGAAGCCGTGTCGCAGATCGAGAAGCTGCAAGGCAGCAAGATCCCGCGGCTTGGTCAGGACATCGCGGCGGGAGCCGGCGAGAAGCTGGCGCTGGAGCAGGACGAGAAGCCCAAGGCCAAGCGCCCGGCGCGGCGATCGGGCAAGGCGGAGAGCGCCAAGGCCGAGCCTAAGCCGCAGCCCGCGGCGCGCACCAGCCAGCCCGCGCGCGAGGAAGCGCCGGCCCCCGCGCCGCGTGCCAGCGAGCCGAAGCGCCGCGAGGAGCCGACGCCCGCGCCGGCCCCGCGCAAGCCCGCCCCCGCCCCGCGCGTCGCCGAGCCTGCGGGCGAGGACGATTGGAACGGCCCGATGCCGAGCTTCCTGTCGGTGTCGCTGGGCAGCTGAGCGATGGACGTCACTGTCTACCATAATCCGGCCTGCGGGACGTCGCGCGGCGTTCTCGCGCTGCTCGAGGAGCATGGGATCGCGCCGCGCGTCATCGAGTATCTCAAGACTCCGCCAAGCCGCGACGAGGTTCGGCGGCTGGCGGCGGCGGCGGGCGTGCCAGTGCGGGCGTTGCTGCGCGAAAACGTCGCGCCTTATGCCGAGCGCGGCCTTGCGGACGAGGGCCTAACCGAAGACGCGCTGCTCGACGCCATCGAGGCCGACCCGATCCTGCTCAACCGGCCGATCGTCGTCACTCCCAAGGGCACGGCGCTGTGCCGCCCGAAGGACAAGGTGCTCGACCTTCTTTAAGCGTTAGCGCGGCCGTTAACGCTCCGCCCCAATCTGCTTGCGCCGAGCCGAGCTTCCCCTCCCCGCGCCGCCGTCTATCTCCTTCAGACAAAGGAGACACTTATGGCCTGGAACATCGCCCGCTCGGAGGCGCTCGCCGATCCCGAGGCCGCCCGCCACAAGGTACTGGCCCGCCTGCAGCGCCTCGGCGAGCTCGACGATGCCGAAAGCCAGGTCGTCGGCATCCTCATCGACGCGATCCTGATGGCCGAAGCCTATCGCGGCGCGCGGCATCAGGTGAGTTTCCTCCCCGAGATGACCCGCGGCGTCGACCACCTGCTGCGCGACCTTGCGATCCTCGACAGGGTGGACGAGCTGGCGGCGGTGTAAGCTTACCCTCTATTTCGTAGCGACAAGCCGCAGTCGCTCTATCTGGCCAGGACCGTCCTTGCCGACATAGATCTCGCTACGAACCGGATGAACCGGGTTCGAGCGGTCGATCCACAGATCGTGCTGGTGTGTCTCAGTTGCCGGATCGAGGCCGGTCGCATCCAGAAAGCCGAAACGAAGCCCGCCTGCGTCGCGGCCAGTCAGCACCAGACGCGGCTGATTGCCTTGCGGGCAATAATGGGTCGCAAGCAGCCGGGCCCCGTCGCGGTGGTACAAGGTCAGCGAATGCGGTTTGCCGCGTGCGGTCCATTCTTCGACCAGCACCGTGCCACCGGCGGTCAGGGCGAAGCGAATCCGAAGCGGACTGTCGGGCCTGTCCGCCGGCCGCCACAGGCCGACCATTCGGCTCAGCTCGGCAAAGGCTGCATCGGCCTGAACGGGAACGGCGGCGCGGGGGACCGATGGTGTCGGAGTTGCGACCGCAAGCTGGAGCGCGATCAATTGCGCGCTAAGCCAGTCCACTGCGGCCTCCGACGACGATCGTCACTGTACCTGATTTCCCTGCGCCCGGGCCGCGGCTCTCCCGCCGGCGATCAAGCCGAAGATCAGGCCTAGAGCGAGATTGTCGAACACCACCCAGACGAATCCCGCCACGAGCAGGAAGGCACCGAAGCCGAATCAAGCTTTCTTTCCCATCTATCCAAACCCCAGCCGATGTTCGACGCCAGTTGGTAAAGGGCGGGTCAAGCCTGCTCAAGGCCCTTCCCGCGATAACGGTCGAGGAAGCCGCGCGCATGGGCCGCCAACCGTCCCTCGCCGATCGCATCGCGCAGGCCCTGCATCATCCGCTGATAGAACCACAGATTATGCTCGGTCATCAGCATCGCGCCGAGGATCTCGCCTGAGCGGACGAGGTGGTGGAGATAGGCGCGGCTGTAGGTCGAGCAGGCCGGGCATGGGCAGCCTTCTTCGAGCGGCGCGGTATCCTCGGCATGGCAGGCGTTGCGGATGTTCAGGGGACCGTCGGCGGTGAACGCTTGGCCGGTGCGGCCCGAGCGGGTCGGGAGCACGCAGTCGAACATATCGATGCCGCGGGTGACCGCTTCGACGATGTCGTCGGGCTTGCCGACGCCCATCAGGTAGCGGGGCTTGTCGGCCGGTAGCTGGCCCGGCGCGAAGTCGAGGCAGCGGAGCATCGCTTCCTGCCCCTCGCCCACCGCCAGCCCGCCGACCGCATAACCGTCGAAGCCGATGTCGATCAGCGCGTCGGCACTCTCCCGCCGCAGTTTCTCGTCCAGTACGCCTTGCTGGATGCCAAAGATGGCATTGGTCTCGGCGTGAGCCCCGCCACGGTCGAATTCCTCGCGGCTGCGGCGGGCCCAGCGGATCGAGCGATCCATCGCCTCGCGCTGTTTCTTCTCCGGGACGTCGGGGCGGACCAGTTCGTCGAACTGCATCACGATCGAGGAGCCCAAGAGCCGCTGGACCTCGATCGAGCGTTCGGGACTGAGCAGGTGGCGCGACCCGTCCAGATGGCTTTTGAAAGTGACGCCTTCCTCGGTCACCTTGTTGAGGTCGGACAGGCTCATCACCTGGTAGCCTCCGCTGTCGGTCAGGATCGGCCGTTCCCAGCCCATGAACCGGTGCAGCCCGCCGAGGCGCGCCACCCGCTCGGCGCCGGGGCGCAGCATCAGGTGGTAGGTGTTGCCAAGAATGATGTCGGCCCCGGCCGCACGGACACCCTCGGGCTTCACCGCCTTGACCGTCGCGGCGGTGCCGACCGGCATGAAGGCGGGCGTACGGATCTCGCCTCGTTGCATGGCGATGGTGCCAAGCCGCGCGCGGCCGTCGGTGGCGTGGATGGTGAACTGGAAGCGGGGAGACATGGGGTGAGCCCCTATCCGTTTGCCCCGAGCGAAGTCGAGGGGTGGGTCCTCGACTTCGCTCGGATCGAGCGGCTACGGGCGAACGCGTGATCGAACCCTGGCTTTACCCCCTTCTCACCGGCGTTGCCTTCTGCGCAGGCTTCATCGACGCGATCGCCGGCGGTGGGGGGCTGATCATGATGCCGGCGCTGCTGGTCAGCGGGGTACCGCCGCTGTTCGCGCTCGGGACCAACAAGCTGCAATCGATGTTCGGCACCTTCGTCGCGATGCGCAATTACGGTTCCAAGGGATTGATCGACTGGCGGGCCAACCTGCCGACCGCGCTGATCGTCTTTGCCGGCGCGGCGAGCGGCGCGCTGCTGGTGCAATATGTGGAAGCGCGCACGCTGGCGCTGGTGATCCCGCTGCTGCTGCTGGCCAATGCCGTCTACATCCTGGTCAGTCCGCGGATGAGCGACGAGGATGCGCATCAGCGGATCAGCGCCGCGGGCTATGCCCCGGTGGGCGGGGCGATCGGTTTTTACGACGGCTTTTTCGGGCCGGGCACGGGCAGCTTCTTTACCTCGAGCCTGGTGGCCTTACGCGGCTACGGCCTGACCCGCGCGACGGCTTTGTGCAAATATTTCAACTGGACCAGCAATGTCGCCGCCGTGCTGCTGTTCGCGGTGAGCGGCAAGGTGCTGTGGCTGCTCGGCGCAAGCATGGCGATAGGCGCGATGGCCGGCGGCTGGCTCGGCAGCCATACGGCCATGCGCTTCGGCGCGAAGCTGATCCGCCCGTTGCTGATCACCGCCAGCGTGGCGATGACCGCGCGGCTGCTGTGGGGCTATTTCAGCGGCGGCTGACGCAGGCTGTCGCGAATCTCGCGAAGGAGCAGCACTTCCTCGGTCGGGCCGGCGGCTTCTTCTTCCTTCATCACCTTGGCCGCGGCGCGGACCAGGAGAAAGATGATGAAGGCAAGGATCAGGAAATTCACCACCACGGTGATGAACTGGCCGTAGCCGAGCAGCGGCACGCCCGCTTTCTTGAGTTCCTCATAGTTGGTCAGCGACCCGGCATAGCCCGCCGGTATCTCGCCGAGGCGCACGAAATAGCTCGAAAAATCGATCCCGCCGATGATTGAGCCGACCACCGGCATGATGATGTCGTCGGTGAGGCTGGTGACGATGGTCCCGAACGCCGCGCCGATGATCACGGCGACGGCAAGGCCGAGGACATTGCCCTTGGCGATAAAGGCTCGGAAGTCGGAAATCATGGCCGCTGTCTCCCCTGATGACGCTGGCGTCATGATGGCAACGAACGGGGCGGGTGTCACCAGCCTTTAGGCCCGTGGCGCGCCGCCGCCCACGCGCCTATATGCACGTCATGCTGAGCGAGGCGCAGAAACGGCGGCAAACGCGGATCGGACTGACCCTCGCGGTCGGCATCATCGCGGCGTTCGTCGCGCTGCACGTGTGGTCGGTGTTCTTCCTGCCGCTTGAAGGCTGGCGCTGGGCGCTGGCGGTACCGCTGGTGGCGGTGCTGAGCTGGCTGAGCGTCGGGTTGTTCATCGTCGCACATGACGCGATGCACGGCAGCCTCGCGCCCGGGCGCCCCGGCGTGAACCTGTTGTTCGGACGGCTGACCCTGCTGCTCTATGCAGGGTTCTGGATGGACCGGCTGCGCCCGAAGCATTTCGACCATCACAAGCATGTCGGCTCCGAAGGCGACCCCGATTTCGCGGTCGATCATCCGACCCGCTTCTGGCCTTGGTACCACCAGTTCATGGTCCGCTATTTCGGCCTGCGCGAGTTTCTGGTGCTAAGCGCGATCGTGTGGACCTACGTGCTGCTGCTCGGCGCGCCGATTGGCAATCTTCTGCTGTTTTGGGCGGTGCCGGCGATCCTGTCGTCGTTGCAGCTCTTTTATTTCGGCACCTACCTGCCGCATCGGCACGAGGACGCGCCGTTTGCCGATGAGCATAAGGCGCGCAGCAACGATTATGGCGTGGTGGCCTCGCTGCTGACCTGCTTCCATTTCGGCTATCATCGTGAGCATCACCTGAGCCCCGGAACACCGTGGTGGGCGCTTCCCGCCAAGCGCCGCGAACTCAGCCTCTAGCCTTTCCTTTTGGCCCGCATCGCCTTCATCTGCCCGCCCTTCGCGGCGCATCTGGCGAGCTTTCGCGGGCTGGGCGAAGCCTTGCGGACGCGCGGGCACGAGCCGTTCTTCCTGCTCAACGCCGGTGCCGAGGCAGCGGTGGGCGACATTCCGGTTCATCACGTGGCCGCGCGAGACGGCGATCCCGATGTGGCGCGTGTGCTGGTCGCTGCCGAGAAGCCCGGCGGGCTGGTCGCCACGCTGCGCACCATCGCCGACAGCGCGGCGCTGACCGACCAATTGTGCGACGGCGGGCGGACGCGGCTCGAGGCGCTGGGGGTGGATGCGGTCGTCGGCGATCAGATGGAGCCGGCCGGGTTTCTGCTTGCCAAGGCGCTCGACCTGCCGTTCGTCGGCCTCGCCTGCGCGGTGCCGATCGACCCGGCGCCGGGCGTCCCCCTCCCCTTTCTCGATTGGCCCTACGAGCCCGAAGCCGAGGGCAAGCACCGCCGGACCAGCAAAATCGCCGCAGCCTTGAGCCGCCGCCAGAACCAGGTGATCGCCGCTTGGGGTCAGCGGTTCGGAATCGGGCCGCTGGCAAGCCTGACCGATTGCCTTGGCCCGGTGCAGATCGCGCAAATGGTGCCAGCGCTCGACCTTCCTCGGCCCGAGCCTTTGCCCTTTGTCCCGGTCGGACCGCTGCGACGGCCCGAAGAACTCGCCGACGCGCCGCTGCCCTTTGCGCTGCCCGACAAGCCCTTGGTGTTCACCACCATGGGCACGCTGCTTGGCGGCGATCTCAATCTGTGGCGAGTACTGGCCAAGGCAAGCCGTGAGGCCGGAGCCTCACTGGTGATCGCGCACGGCGGGCGGCTAAGCGACGCGGACGCCGACAAGCTCGACGTGCATCACGCCGCGGCTTTTCTTCCCTATCGCGCGGTAATGGAGCACGCGGCGCTGGTCATCACGCATGGCGGCAGCAACACGGTGCTAGATGCTTTGGCGTGCGGTGTACCGCTGCTGATCCGCCCGGTCGGCTTCGACCAGCCCGGCAATCTCGCGCGGGTGCGGCATCATCGGCTCGGCGAGAAGCTGGCGAGCCCGCGACGGAGCGGCCTGATCGCCGAGCAGATCAGGCGAATGATGGCCGACAAGGCGATGAAAACGCGCTGCCAAGCGGTGGCTAAGGCGCTCGATCAAGCCGGCGGCGCCAAACGCGCAGCAGAGATCGTCGAAGCGGCCCTGTCCGCCTAGCGCTTCGGCAGCAGCAGGCTCGAATCGCCATAGCTGTAAAAGCGGTATCCGCTCGCGATCGCATGGGCATAAGCGCGTTGCATGGTGTCGAGCCCCATCAGCGCCGAGACTAGCATGAACAGGGTCGAGCGCGGCAGGTGGAAGTTGGTCATCAGGCCGCCAACCGCTTTCCAGCGATAACCGGGCGTGATGAAGATGGCAGTGTCGCCTTCGAACGGCTGGATGCGGCCATCCTCGTCCGCCGCGCTTTCGAGGAGGCGCAGTACCGTGGTCCCGACCGCGATGATCCGCCCGCCCCGTTCGCGAGCCGCATTCAGCCGGTCGGCGGTGGCGGCGTCGATGCGGCCCCATTCGGCGTGCATCTTGTGTTCGGCGGTGTCGTCGGCCTTGACCGGCAGGAAGGTGCCGGCGCCGACATGCAGCGTCAGCGTTTCGCGCGTGATTCCGGCGGCATCGAGAGCGGCGATCAGTCGCGGTGTGAAGTGCAGCGAGGCAGTAGGAGCCGCAACGGCGCCCTCCGCGGCCGCGAACATCGTCTGATAATCTTCGGCGTCGGCGGCATCGATCGGACGCTTTGACGCGATATAGGGCGGCAGCGGCATAGTGCCTGCGCGATGCAGCAGCACCTCGACCGGCTCCTCCCCGGCGAAGCGGAGCAGCAGCGCGCCGTCGGCACCCTTTTCCTCGCACACCGCCTCAACCCCGCCGCCGAAGGTGACGGTATCCCCGACCCGCACCCGCTTGGCGTTGCGCACGAATGCCCACCAGGCGCGCAGGTCGTGGCGTTTGTGCAGGGTGGCGCCAATGCTCGCTTCCCCGCGTCGACCTTCGAGCTGTGCGGGGATGACCTTGGTATCGTTGAAGACGAGCACGTCCTCGGGACGCAGCAGCGAAGGCAGGTCGAGGACGGTTCGGTCCTGCATCGTGTCGCCGTCGACCAGCAGCAGCCGCGCGCTGTCGCGCGGCCGGGCCGGGCGCAGCGCGATATTCTCGTCGGGAAGGTCAAAGTCGAACAGGTCCACTTTCATGGACCCGCCCCTACTGGCCTCGGCGTCGCCGGGAAAGGATCAGCCGCCGAGCGTCGCGCGGACGATGCGGGTGGGCTCGGCGGGCGGCTCGCCGGGCGCGATACCGTCGACGAAGTTCATGCCCGAGACCACTCGTCCGAACACCGTGTACTTGTTGTCGAGCGAGATGCGCGGCACGAACATGATGTAGAATTGGCTGTTCGCGCTGTCCGGGCTGTCGGCACGAGCGGCGGCGACGGTGCCGCGCAAATGCGGCAAGACATTGAACTCGGCCTTGACGTCGGGAAGCTCACTGCCGCCGCTGCCATTGCCCTTGGGATCACCGCCCTGCGCCATGAAGCCGGGGATCACGCGGTGAAAGGTCAGGCCATTGTAGAAGCCCTGGCGGGTCAGCGTCTTGATCCGCTCGACCGCCAGCGGGGCGGCGTCGGGGCGCAGCTGCACCACCACGGTGCCGCCGCTCGACAGCTCGAGTGACCAGCGGTTCGAGAGATCGGCGACGATATTGGCGGGCGCATTGATCGGCAGCGGGGCGGGCGCGGCGGCGGGGGCCTGGGCCAGCGCCGGCGCGGACAGGAGGGCGAGCAACGGCAGGGCGAACTTGAGCTTCATTTCTTCCCCTTGTGCCCAATCCGGGCGGCCACGTCGGCGGCCACGGCGGGCGTAACGAACTTGTTGATATCGCCGCCATAACGCGCGATTTCTTTCACCAGCCTTGACGCAATCGGCTGAAGCGAGACGTCGGCCATCAGGAAGACGGTCTCGATCCGGTCGTTCAATTGCTGGTTCATGCCGGCCATCTGATATTCGTATTCGAAATCTGACACCGCGCGCAGACCCCGCAGGATCATCGCGGCGCCCTGGCTTTCGGCGAAATCCATCAGCAGGCTGTCGAACTGGGTGACCGAGACGTTGGGGAAATCGGCGACCTCGCGCTCGACCATCGCCATCCGCTCCTCGACCGTGAACATCGGCTGCTTGGACGGATTGGTGGTGACTCCGATGACCAGTTTGTCGCACATCCGCGCGCCTCGCTGGATGATGTCGAGGTGACCGAGCGTGATCGGGTCGAAGGTTCCGGGATAGACGGCAGTGCGGCTCACCGGTCGCGCTCCACCGCATAACGGGCGATCGCGCGGAGGAGATCGGCTTCCTCGCCATGGCCATGCAGATGCTCGATGGCCTGTTCGACCAGCATTTCCGCCTGCTGGCGGGCACGGTCCGCACCAAGCAGCGAGACGAAGGTCGCCTTGCCGGCCTCGGCATCCTTTTGCAGCTTCTTGCCAGCGGCCTGTTCGTCACCTTCGTGATCGAGCAGGTCGTCGGCGATCTGGAACGCGAGGCCGATGTTGCGGGCATAGCCGCGATAACGCGCGCGTCCTTCCTCGGCGACGCGGCCCATGATGACCGCGGCTTCGACCGAATATTCGATCAGGGCGCCGGTCTTGAGTTGCTGAAGGCGGGTGATTGCCTGGAGGTCGAGGATCTGGCCTTCAGCGGCCAGGTCCATCGCCTGTCCGCCGCCCATGCCATCGATGCCCGAGGCCTTGGCGAGTTCGAGAACCAGGTCCGCGCGGACGAACGGATCTTCGTGCGTGCGCTCGTCGGCCAGCAATTCGAACGCCAGCGCGTGAAAGCAATCACCTGCCAGCACGGCGGTGGCTTCGTCAAACAGCTTGTGGACGGTCGGCTTGCCCCGGCGCAGGTCGTCGTCGTCCATGCAGGGGAGATCGTCGTGGATCAGGCTGTAGACGTGGATCGCCTCGATCGCCGCGCCGGCACGCAGCGCGCGTTTCTCGTCGATGCCGAACAGGCGGGAGGCGGCGACGGTCAGCAGCGGACGGAGCCGCTTGCCGCCGCCGATCCCGGCATGGCGCATCGCCTGGCACAATTGGTCGCGGCCATCGCAACGGTCGGCCAGCGCTTGTTCGAACAGGCGGTCGACGCCGGCGGCGATGCGCTTGGCTTCACCGAGCAGGTCGGTGACGTCGGCCACGCTCGCCATCATTGTGCCTCGAACGGGCGGGTGCCCGCGGGCTGGCCGTCGGGGCCGAGCGCGATGGCGTCGATCCGCGCCTGAGCGGACTTCAGCCGCTCCTCGCAGAGGCGCTTCAGGCGGTCGCCTTCCTGATAAAGGTCGATCGACTGATCGAGTGGCGCTTCGCCGCGTTCCAGCAGGCGGACGATTTCCTCGAGCCGCTGGAGAGCGGCCTCGAAGGACATGTTTTCGGGGGCTGAAGCCATGCCTACCGATTAGCCGTCATGGCGAGGGGCGCAAGGCCCCCTTGCCACCGATCAGGCCTTGCGGAACGGGTCGGCGATGCCGGGCACGATCTCGCCCGGGGCAAGGCCATGCTCGTCACGCTGGGCGTCGATCGCGGCGGCCTCTGCGTCGCGAACATGCTGCTCGCGCTCGGCACGGAGCTGCTCGATCAGGCTGGCGCGATCCGTATCGAGGCGGCCGTCGTCGACCTGCTCGATGCCGGCAGCCTTCTGCGCCTTGGCAACCGCCGCATCGAGTTCGCGCTGCGAGGTCAGGCCCAGGGTGACCGGATCCTTGGGCTGGATGTTGGCGATGTTCCAGTGGCTGCGGTCGCGAATTGCGGCGATGGTGGTGCGGGTGGTGCCGATCAGCTTTCCGATCGCGCCGTCCGACACTTCCGGATGGTTCTTGATGATCCAGGCGATTCCGTCGGGCTTGTCCTGGCGCTTCGACACCGGGGTGTAGCGCGGGCCCTTGGTGCGGGTGACCTGCTCGGGCGCCTTGAACATCTTGAGGCTGTAGTTCGGGTCGGCCTGACCGCGCTCGATCTCCTCGTGGGTGAGCTCGCCCGAGCGAAGCGGATCGCGCCCGGTCAGCTTGGTCGCCGCGGTATCGTCGGCGATCGCCTGCACTTCGAGGATGTGAAGGCCGCAGAACGACGCGATCTGCTCAAATGTCAGGCTCGAATTGTCGACCAGCCAGGCGGCGGTCGCGTGCGGCATGAGCGGGGTTGCCTGAGTTGCCTGCGGGGCTTGGGCCATTGTTCGTCTCCGGACACAAAAAGGGCCGCCCCGTTGAAGGAGCGGCCGCGTTGCAGCGTTGATAGACCGATCCGCCCCTGCGGGCAAGGTCGCCAATCAATTAGAGGGCGTGGTTTTCTTGTGCTTCCAGCTGTCGAAAGAGCGGAGCCAGCCTTGTTCGCAATAACGCGGATATTGTTGGTCCGGCGCCAAGGCGGTGTCGCAGCGAATATGGCGATCGGAAAAATCGGCGCGATAGAACGGCCAGGTGCGCGGCTGATAGGTGGGATCGGCGCGCCAGGCAGCGACTTCGGCTTTCCAGCTCGGGCCCTCGGCATAGGTGGGGATGGGCCGAAACCATGATACGGCACCAACGAACAGCATCAGTACGACCAACATGCGCGGAGCGCGGCGTTCGACCGGGTTGGTCCTGGTCGCGAGGCACAGAAAGCACAGCCCCAGCATCACCAGCGGGATGTAATTGTAACGCGGCCCCGCGATCGAGAAGAAGACGGAATAAGGCGTTCCGGTGAGGATGCCGAACCCGAGACTGACCGCACCGACGCCCAAAGCGCCGGCGAACAGCCAGAAGGCATCGTCGCGGACCTTGAGCGTCGCGGCGAAGAGAACGCTGAAGACGACTGCCGACAGGGCCGCGATGAGATGGAGCCAGGGGCCGCCGTTCACCAATCCGGTCGCCGCTGCCAGCCCGACATGATCGGCACCGTTCAGCCCGCTCAGCGCCAGCACGGGCAGGCGAATGAACAGGGCTGCGGCAAGATTGACCGGATCGAACGGGGCGCCGCGAAGCGGTGTCGAATGATAGAAGAACAGCAGCTGGATGGCCGCGCCCGCGCCAAGAATGGCGAACTGCCGCCAGCGACGGGCATCGCGATCGACGAGCGCCCGAAGCGCGAACAGGGGTAAAAACACGATCGCCGCCGGACCGCACAGCGGGGCCAGGAACAGGATCGTCCCTTCGAACCACGCTCGCCTCCGCCCGTCCCCGGCGTGAAGCGTCGCGATCAACCCCACCGCCAGCGCCAGGTGGAACTGGATGTGCATGACGTTGAGAAAGACTTCCTCGGTGGTCGGCATCACGAGGAGGATCAGGAGCGCCACGGCCCGATGGCGGTAGTCGGCAAGCCACGGCGACCGGCTCTTGAGAATGAGGACGGCCGGCACGAGTTGACCCGCCAGCCCGGCGAGCATGGTAAAATAGGGCGCTTTTTCGAGCGAAAGGACGCCGCCCTTGATCAGCTCGGCCAGGACCAGCGTCGTCCCGTTGGCGGCAAGGTTGAGATAGCCGCCGAACGAGCGAAACAGCGCTTCCCCCGGAAAATGCCAGGCAAAGGCTAGGAACACGGTGGCTTCCTCGTCCTGGAAGCGGCCTTCGACCCACGTCAGCGGCAGGCGCAGAGCTGCGAGCAGCGCAAAGACCGCGAGGACGAGCAGATAATGGACTGGGCGAAGATCGCGTTTGGCCGGGGCGGCGGACGTGATCGGGGACATGAAGCTCATGTCCACCGTCCTAACGGAACACTCTTACCAATCTGTTCACCAAGTCGTGGCGACCGCCGAGACACGCGCCTCAGGGTTGATCGACGACGAGCACGATCTTGCCCACATGGTCGCCCGCTTCCATCTGGGCATGCGCGGCGGCAGCCTGCGCCAGCGGGAAGGTGCGGTCCATTGCCGGCCGCATCTGTCCGCTTTCGACGAAAGGCCAAACTTCGCGGCGGAGTTCCTCGGCGACCAGCGCCTTGAAGGCGACGGCACGCGGGCGCAGCGTCGAGCCGGTGAGGGTCAGCCGGCGGCGCATGACGTCGAGGATGTTGAGCTCGGCCGAGACCCCGCGCTGGGTGGCGATCGAGACGTGACGGCCGTCGTCGGCGAGGCAGGACAGGTTGCGCGGCAGGTAATCGCCGCCGACCATGTCGAGGACGACATTGACGCCACCGCCGCCGGTCAGCCGCTTCACCTCCGCGACGAAATCCTGCGTCTTGTAGTTGATCGCCGCCGCCGCGCCGAGACGCAGCGCCGCCGCGCATTTGTCGTCGCTGCCGCAGGTCACGATCGCCTTGACGCCCAGCAGGCGGCAAAGCGTGATGGCGGTGGTGCCGATGCCGCTGGTCCCGCCATGGACTAGCACCCAATCCCCTTCGGCAGCGAAGCCGCGTTCGAACAGATTGACCCACACGGTGAACAGGGTTTCGGGCAGCGCCGCCGCTTCGGCCATCGACAGGCCGTCCGGCACCGGTAGTGCCAAGGCGGCCGGCGCCACAGCATATTCGGCGTAACCGCCCCCAGCGATCAGCGCGGTAACCCTGCTGCCGATATGATGGGTCGCCCCTTCGCCCGCCGCGACCACTTCGCCGGCGATTTCGAGTCCCGGAATGTCGCTGGCGCCCTGTGGCGGCGGATAGAAGCCGCGGCGCTGCAGGACATCAGGGCGATTGACCCCCGCCGCCGCGACCCGGACCAGCAACTCGCCTGCGGCAGGCCGGGGCACTGGGCGCGTGACCGGAACCAGCACTTCTGGCCCGCCGGGCGTGCTGATCTCGATCGCCGTCATGACGTCAGGAATGTCCATGATGTCCCACGCTGCAGAAGTTTCGCTTAGCCATAGTCGCTGAACGGACGCGGCAAAGCGAAATCTTGTGGATTGCCTCCAGATGCGTGTTGACTTGTAGGACCCCCGCCCCGACCTTGATGCTCATGGACGATGATCTCTTCTCGTCACGCCCCGAGGATCCGCTGGCGAGCCTTGCCCGCCAGGATCTCGATCCGTTGAGCCAGCATGAGCTGGACGAGCGGATCGCGGCGCTCGAAGCCGAAATCGCGCGGGTGCGCGCGCACAGCGAGGCGGTCGCTAAGCACCGATCCGCGGCCGATGCGCTGTTCAAGCGATAGGCCGCACCCCCTGACGTTTTTGGCCGCCCTTGCAGCGGCCGCGCCGCCTCACAAGATAAGATCTTAAGAATGCCGGGAGATTGTCTCCGCCCGGCCAAGGAGTTCCCCTAATGCCCAGTTTCGCCCGCGAGCTCGAACAGACCCTCCACAATGCGCTTGGGGAAGCGAGCCGCCGTCGCCATGAATATGCGACGCTCGAGCATCTCTTGATGGCGCTGATCGACGACGGCCATGCGTCCAAGGTGATGACCGCCTGCGGTGTGAACCGCGATGAATTGAAGGCCACCGTCAAACAGTATCTCGACGGCGAACTCGGCGCGCTGGTTGCCGACAGCGGCACCGACCCGACCCCGACCAGCGGGTTCCAGCGCGTGGTTCAGCGCGCGATCCTGCACGTCCAGAGCTCGGGCCGCGACGAAGTGACCGGCGCCAACGTACTGGTCGCCTTGTTCTCCGAGCGGGAAAGCTATGCGGTCTATTTCCTGCAGCAGCAGGACATGAGCCGCCTGGATGCGGTGACCTATATCAGTCACGGCGTCGGCAAGGGCGAGAATGCGGAAGGCCAGCAGCCCGCTGCCGGCGCCGAGCAGCCCGAAACCAAGTCCGACAAGCCCGGCGCCGACAAGAAGGAAAGCGCGCTCAAGCAGTTCACCGTCGACCTCAACGAAAAGGCCAAGAACGGCAAGGTCGATCCGCTGATCGGGCGCATGGCCGAGGTCGACCGGACGGTGCAGATCCTCTGCCGCCGGTCCAAGAACAATCCGCTCTATGTGGGCGATCCGGGCGTCGGCAAGACCGCCATCGCCGAAGGCCTCGCACGTAAGATTATCGAAGGTGATGTGCCCGAGGTGCTGAAGCCCGCGGTGATCTACTCGCTCGACATGGGCGCGCTGCTGGCCGGCACCCGTTATCGCGGCGATTTCGAGGAGCGCTTGAAGTCGGTCGTCACCGAACTCGAGAAGCTGCCGCACGCGATCCTGTTCATCGACGAGATCCACACCGTGATCGGCGCCGGCGCGACCAGCGGCGGGGCGATGGACGCGTCCAACCTCCTCAAGCCCGCTTTGTCGGGTGGCTCGATCCGCTGCATCGGGTCGACCACCTACAAGGAATTCCGCAACCACTTCGAAAAGGACCGGGCGCTGCTCCGGCGCTTCCAGAAGATCGACGTTAACGAACCGACGGTCGAGGACACGATCAAGATCATCTCGGGTCTGCGGTCGAGCTTCGAGGAGCATCACAAGGTCCGCTATACCCCCGACGCGATCAAGTCGGCGGTGGAGCTGTCGGCGCGCTACATCCACGACCGCAAGCTGCCCGACAAGGCGATCGACGTGATCGACGAAGTCGGCGCGATGCAGATGCTGGTGCCGCCGGGCAAGCGCAAGAAGGTGATCACGCCCAAGGAGGTCGAGCAGGTCGTCGCGACCATGGCTCGAATCCCTCCGAAGAGCGTGTCCACCGACGACAAGAAGACGCTCCAGAACCTCGAAGCGGACCTGAAGCGCGTCGTCTTTGGGCAGGACCTCGCGGTCGAGCGCCTGGCTTCGGCCATCAAGCTCAGCCGCGCCGGCCTGCGCGACCCTGACAAGCCGATCGGCAACTACCTGTTCTCGGGTCCGACCGGCGTCGGCAAGACCGAGGTGGCGCGTCAGCTCGCTTCGATCCTCGGGATCCCGCTGCAGCGCTTCGACATGTCGGAATATATGGAGCGTCACTCCGTCAGCCGGCTGATCGGCGCGCCTCCGGGCTATGTCGGCTACGACCAGGGCGGCCTGTTGACCGACGCGGTCGACCAGCAGCCGCACAGCGTCCTCCTGCTCGACGAGATCGAGAAGGCGCACCCCGACCTGTTCAACATCCTGTTGCAGGTGATGGACAACGGAAAGCTGACCGATCACCACGGCAAGACCGTCGATTTCCGCAACACGATCCTGATCATGACCACCAATGCCGGTGCGTCGGACATGGCGCGGGAGAGCATCGGCTTCGGGGCGATGAGCCGCGAGGACGTGCAGGAAGACGCGATCCGCAAGATGTTCACGCCCGAATTCCGTAACCGCCTCGATGCGGTGGTGCCGTTCGGCTACCTGCCCCCCGCGGTCGTTGCCCGCGTGGTGGACAAGTTCATCCTGCAGCTCGAGCTTCAGCTGGCCGATCGCGGCGTTCACATCGAATTGGACGACGAGGCACGCGAGTGGCTCACCGCCAAGGGCTATGACAAGCTCTACGGCGCGCGTCCGATGGGCCGTCTGGTGCAGGAGAAGATCAAGCAGCCGCTGGCCGAGGAATTGCTGTTCGGCAAGCTGGTCCACGGCGGCGAGGTCAAGGTCCGCTTGAAGGACAATGCGCCGGTGTTCGAGATCACGCCCGCGGCTCCGGCCAAGACCGCCAAGGGTAAGGGCAAGCCCAAGCCGGTCAGGGCACGCTCGGCCCGTCCTGTCGACCAGCCGTCCCAGCCGGAGACTGGCGACCAGTCCGAGCCGGGCGAAACGCCCGAAACGCCCACCGCCGAATAAGGCGGCGGGGAGCGCTAAGAAAAGAGGCCGGGAGCGTCATGCCCCCGGCCTCTTTTCTTTGCAGAACACCAGTCGCTCTTTGCGGGCGCCCTAGCTGCGTTCGTCGAGCAGGATCGTCCCGCTGGTGCCGCTGCCCTGCGGGGCGAAGCGCATCACGAAGGTGGCGCCGTCCTTGGTCTTCCCCTGAAGCGCATCGGCCGCCAGCGCCGCTTCGATTCCCTGCGCCTTGAACTGGTCGATGAAATAGGTCTGCACTTCCGCCGGCGAGGCCGGGGCGGTGAAGGTGAAATTGACCTTGCCGGGCTTACCGTCGCCGGCATCGAGATTGAAGCCGGTCAGCGTGGCACCGGGCATCATCTTCACCCCGTCGATATCGAAATTGGCATTCGACATGATGCCCGTCGGAAGCTTGATTTCGCCCTTAGCGAAGGGCAGGTTGAACGCGACGCGGCCATCGGCGTCGGCCCGCATCTGCACCGTCTCGTCACCCGCCGCCGGCTCCCTTACCTCGGCCTTGCAGGCGGCCAGCAGGAGCAACGGCGTGAGTGCGACGATCTTGTTCATGGTGGTTCCCCTGTAAGTGTATTGGTGATGTAATACGCCAAGCTCGATCATCAAGTCAATCGCGATCCGCTGGCGCGCGCGCGCGAAAGATGATTGAGTGCCACCGCAACTAATCGGGGGACTACCATGACGACCAGAACTGCCTTCGCGCTGACCCTTGCGCTGCTGGGGAGCGCGGCCGCTGCCCAGCAGCCGATCGCTGCGGTCACCCCCGCCCCCTCCCCCGTCTTCACCGGCGGCGACCTGTTCAACCTCACCTATGCGTCCGATCCGCAGATCAGCCCCGACGGCAAGCGCATCGCTTATGTCCGGATGAGCGCGGACGTGATGACCGACCGCTATCGTCCGACCATCTGGCTGATCGACACCGCCACCGGCCGGCAGGAGCCGCTGATCGCTGGCAGCGGCGCGCACCGCAGCCCGCGCTGGTCGCCCGACGGCCGCCGCCTGGCTTATGTTTCGACGGCGGAAGGACCGGGCGCGCAGCTTCACGTGCGGTGGATGGACGGTGGGCAGACCGCCCGGATCACCGGCCTTCCCGACGGCCCCTCGGACATCGCCTGGTCGCCCGACGGCCGCCGCCTTGCCTATCTGATGCGTGTGCCCGGCGAGGGACCGAGCATCGGCAAGGCCCCGCCCAAACCCGAAGGTGCGACCTGGGCAGAGCCGCTGCAGGCCGTCGACCGCCTGCAATATCGCAACGACGGGTCGGGCAACGTCAAGCCGGGCTTCGACCAATTGTTCGTGGTCGATGCCGATGGCGGCGCCCCGCGGCGGCTGACCGCTGGGGGTTTCCCCTTGAACGGACCGCTGGCGTGGAGCGGCAACAGCGTACTTGTCAGCGGCAATCACGCGCCCGAATGGGAAGCCGAGCCGCAGGAAAGCGAAATCCTGGCCGTCGACGTGGCGACCGGCGCCGTTCGCGAACTGACCCGCCGCAAGGGCCCGGACGGCTCACCGGTGGTATCCCCCGACGGTCGCACCATCGCCTATCTCGGCGCCGACGACGATGGGCAGGCCTACAACCAGACAAAGCTCTACCTGATGAACGCCGACGGCTCGGGTTCGCGCCGGATCGCCGCCGGTTTCGACCGCTCGATCAATCAGGTCGAATGGGCCGGCAATCAGTTGTTCGTCGGCTATGAGGAGAAAGGCCACTACCGCATGGCCCGGATCAGCACCGCAGGCGCGGTCACCCCCCTGCCCCTCGATCTCGCGGCACCGGCGGTGGGTCGTCCCTATACCGGCGGCGAATTCAGCGTAGCGCGTGACGGCACGGTGGCGTTCACCAGCGGCTCGGCCAGCCGTCCGGCCGATGTGTCGATGGCTCGCGGCGGCACCGCGCGGCGGCTGACCGCGCTCAACGACCTGTGGCTGTCGGGCAAGCGGCTGGGCGAGGTCCGCACCCTCGACGCCACCGCGCCCGACGGCACGCCAATCCCCGGCTGGATCCTGCTTCCCGCAGGCTATCAGGAAGGGCAAAAGGTCCCGACCATTCTCGAGATCCACGGCGGCCCCTACACCAGCTACGGCCCCTATTTCTCGACCGACTACCAGCTGTTCGCCTCGGCCGGTTATGCCGTGCTGTTCCCCAACGTGCGCGGGTCGACCGGCTATGGCGAAGCCTTCGCCGACGGGATCGAGAAAAGTTATCCGACACCCAACGAAACCGATCTCATGGCCTCCGTCGATGCGGCGGTGGCGGCGGGGCTGGCCGATCCCAACAACCTCTTCATTACCGGCGGGTCGGGCGGCGGTCTGCTGACCGCCTGGATGACCGGCCACACCAACCGGTTCAAGGCGGCAGCGGTGCAGAAGCCGGTGATCAACTGGACCAGCCAAGCGCTGGTCGCCGACGGGATCGGCTTCTTCGGACGCTACTGGCTCGGCGCGGAACCGTGGGAACAGCCCGAAAAATACTGGCAGCGCTCGCCGCTCAGTCTCGCGGGCAAGGTCAAGACGCCAACTCTGGTGATCGTCGGCGGCGATGATCTGCGCACCCCCAACGCCGAGGCCGAGCAATGGTATGGCGCGCTTCGGGTCCAAGGCGTACCCTCGCTGCTGATCAAGGTGCCGGGCGCCCCGCACAGCCTCGACGGCCGGCCGAGCCAAGCGGCGGCGCGCGTGTCGGCGATCACCGCCTGGTTCGACCGCTACCGGACCAAATAAGCAGCGAGTGGGGCCGGTCCTCCCCGGCCCCGCCGCCTCAGATCGCGACCTGGCTGCCGAGTTCGACGACGCGGTTGGGCGGCAGCTTGAAGAAGTCCATCGCGGTCGCCGAATTGCGCATCATCCAGCCAAACAACCGCTCGCGCCACCGCGCCATGCCCGGTCGCGCCGACGAGAGGATGGTCTGCCGCGACAGGAAATAGCTGGTGGTCATGGCCTTGCAGCTCCCGACCCGGTCCGCCGCCCCGTCGAGCGCCGCGGGAATATCAGGGTCTTCGGAGAAACCGTAGCGCACGATCACGCGCTTCAGGCCCGCGCCCAGTTCCTCGACGCTGACCCTGTTCGCCTCGTCGACGAAGGGTACGTCCATCACCTTGACCGTGGTCAGCAGCACCGTCTCGTGGAGCACCTGGTTGTGCTTGAGGTTGTGCAGCAGCGCGGGCGGAATGCCGGCGGCGGCACTGGTCAGGTAGACCGCGGTGCCGCGGATGCGATGCACGCCCTTGCCGACCGATTTGACGAACACTTCGACCGGCATCGCGGCTTCCTCCTGCTGCGCGCGGACCAGCTGGCGCCCCTTGGCCCAGGTCGTCAGCAGCGTGAAGGCGATCAGCGCCACGATCACCGGGAACCAGCCGCCGTCGAACAGCTTGGTCAGGTTCGACGCAAAGTATGTCAGGTCGACCACGCCCAGCACCGCGATCAGTGGCCAGCTCACCCACCGCGGCCATTGCCAATGCTGGGTCAGCAGCACCGCCAGCATCAGGGTGGTAATCGCCATCGTGCCCGTCACCGCGATGCCGTAGGCGCTGGCGAGGTTGGAGCTGTTCTTGAACACCACGACCAGTGCGATCACCGACAGGCACAGCAGCCAGTTGATCGCCGGCACGAAGATCTGGCCTTCGGCGGTGGTGCTGGTGTGGCGAATGGTGAGACGGGGCACGAGACCGAGCTGGACCGCCTGCCGCACCACGCTGAACGCGCCGGTGATCACCGCCTGGCTGGCGATCACGGTCGCCGCGACCGCCAGAAGGATCAGCGGCAGCCGCCATTCCTCGCCGGCCAGCAGGTAAAACGGATTCTCGACCGCTTCCGGGCTGCGCAGCAACAGCGCGCCCTGGCCGAGGTAATTGGTCATCAGCGCCGGAAAGGCGACCAGCAGCCAGGCCAGCCGGATCGGCTTGGCACCATAATGGCCAAGGTCGGCATAAAGCGCTTCCGCCCCGGTCACCGCGAGCACGATCGAGCCCAAGGCGAGAAAGGCGAACCACGGATCGTCGACGATGAAGCGGAGGCCCCATAGCGGCGACAGCGCGCGCAGCACGTCCGGCCGCTCAATCACCGACAGCAGGCCGAGGGCCGTCAGCACAGCGAAGTAAAGCAACATGATCGGGCCGAAGACGGCGCCGACTTTGGTCGTCCCGTGCCGCTGGACGGCGAACAGCAGAACGATGATCGCCAGGGCGGTCGGCATGGCGAACGGCAGGAAATCGGCGTTGATGGTCTGAACGCCCTCGACCGCCGACAGAACGGAGATCGCCGGCGTGATCATCGCATCGCCGAAGAACAAGGCCGTCGCGAACACGCCGAGGATGGTCAGGCCAGCGGTCCAGCGCTTCTTCTCGCCATGGCGCGACAGCAGCGCCAATAGCGCCAGGCTACCGCCCTCGCCCTTGTTGTCGGCGCGCATCATGATGAAGACGTACTTCAGCGTCACCACCAGCATGAACGTCCAGAAGACGATGCTGAGGACACCGAGCACGCGTTCTTCCGACACCGGCATCGGATGGTGCCCGATGAAGCTTTCCTTGAGCGCATAGAGCGGCGACGTACCGATATCGCCGAACACCACGCCGATCGCGCCCAGCGTCAGCAAGGGGGTGGAGCCGCGCGGCGCGTGGGCGTCGACGGTTGGGCCGGTCGAGCCGGCGGCAGTGCTTTCAGTCATGAGCGAAGACGTTCCTGCGCCTGTTGAACCCTAGAACAGGGGTCGTCGTCATTCAGGCGGCGGCCTCGAGTCGGAGCCATATACGCGCTTTTTCACGAAATGTTGCAAGTGCGAATACGAATTTGCTGCGATTGCGAGATTGCCGCTCCCTCTTTCCTCGCTCCGCCGAGCGGCGCATGAAGCCCGCACCCCCGATTCCCGATCCGGAGTTCGCTTGTGATCCGTTCCGCTTTCCTGCTCGCCGCCACCTTCCTCGCCGCCGCGCCGCTTGCCGCGCAGAGCTTTTCGGTTCCGCGCCTGTCGCAGGACATCAGGACGCTCAGCTCCGACGCTTATGAAGGGCGCGGCCCGGCCACCGCGGGCGAGACCAAGACCGTCGCCTACCTCACCCAGCAATTGAAGGCCGCGGGCGTGCAGCCGGGCGGCGACGTGGTGAACGGCCAGCGCCAATACACCCAGCGCGTCCCGCTGCTGCAGTCGAACTGGAGCGCCGATCCGGTCGTTACGCTGCAAGGCGGCGCCGCTGCCGGGCGGCTTGCGCAAGGCACCGACATCGCCGTCCGTGCCCCGCTCAACGGCGCGAGCCAGCTACAGCTCCAGAACGCTCCGCTGGTGTTCGCCGGCTACGGCGTCCAGGCGCCCGAGCGGCAGTGGGACGATTTCAAGGGCATGGACGTGCGGGGCAAGATCCTCGTCGTGTTCATCAACGACCCCGACTTCGACGGCCCGCTGGCCGACGGCGGCCCCGACTTCGGCGGCAAGGCGATGACCTATTACGGCCGCTGGACCTACAAGTACGAGCAGGCCGCCAAGCTCGGTGCCGCGGGCGTGCTGATCGTCCACGAGGATGCGCCTGCTTCCTACGGCTGGGCCACCGTCAAGAACTCCAACACCAACACCATGTTCGACGTCGTCCGCCAGAACCCGGGCGGCGCGCATCCCGCGATGGAAAGCTGGATCACCGCTGCGACGGCGGAAAAGATCTTCGCCGCGTCGGGCATGACCCTGGCGCAGGCCAAGGCCGCCGCTCGCCGCCGCGACTTCAAGCCGGTCGAACTGCCCGTCCGCCTCAGCGCCACCGGCAATGCCGCGGCCGAGACCATCACCAGCTATAATGTCGTCGGCCTGCTGCCCGGCACCACGCGTCCTGACGAGACGGTGATCTATTCCGCGCACTGGGATCACCTCGGCGTCGGCCAGCCCGACGCGCGCGGCGACCGGATCTATAATGGTGCGGCCGACAATGCGACCGGCACCGCCCACGTGCTCGAACAGGCCCGCTGGTTCGCCAAGGAACCGCGCACGCAGCGCAGCCTCGTCTTCCTGTTCGTGACCGCCGAGGAGAAGGGCCTGCTCGGCACCGAATATTACGTGTCGAACCCCCTTTATGCCCTCGGCAAGACCGCCGGCGTGCTCAACACCGATGGCGGCGCGCTGTACGGTCCGGCGCGCGACTTCTCGATCTCGGGCTCGGCCAAGCTCGGCCTGCTCGACCTCCTGACCGCCGAAGCCGCCAAGCAGAACCGCACTTATTCGCCCGACGAGCGGCCCGAAGCCGGCTCCTTCTTCCGTTCGGACCACTTCCCCTTCGCCAAGCGCGGGGTGCCGGCGATCAGCTGGAACGGCGGGCGCGATCTGGTCAACGGCGGCAAGGCGCGGGCCAAGGCGCTGGCCGACGACTACACCGCCAAGCGCTATCACCAGCCGGCCGACGAATTCGATCCCAACTGGGACTTCACCGGCCTCGTCCAGGACGCGCAGATCCTCCACAACGTCGGCCGTGCGCTGGCCAATTCGACCGCTTGGCCAAACTGGAGCGAAGACAGCGAATTCCGCGGCGCGCGTGATGCCTCCGCGTCGGAGCGCGATGGAGCGGTTCCCGCCCCTGCCGCCCGCCAAGCAGGCGAACGCGGCTGATCGATCCACGCCCCTCCTGCCGCAGGGCGAGAGGGGCACGTGAAGCGTATTGCCGCGCCAAGCAGAAGGACGCCGACGCGGCCGAAGCGATGAAGGCCGCGGGCTGACCCCGCCTTTCGTCATCCCGGACTTGATCCGGGGTCCCGCTTCTGCGTTCTCTTCTGAGTGAGAAGCGGGATCCCGGGCCGCGCCCGTAGGACGAAATGGAGAGAAAAGCATGACCGACGACCTCAAGGCCCGCGCAATCGCGCTATACGACCGCTACACCCACGAGGGCATGCCGCGGCGCGAATTCATGTCGCGGATGGTCGTGCTGGCAGGCAGCGCCGCCGCTGCCGAAGCGCTGATCGGAAGCATCGCCGCCTCCCCCGCCGCCGCCGCGATCGTGCCCGAGAACGACAAGCGCCTGACCATCCGCGATCAAACCATCGCCGGCACCAAGGCTTATGTCGCCGAGCCGCGCAGCCGCAGCCTCAAGCCGACGGTGATCGTGATCCACGAGAATCGCGGCCTCAACGCCCATATCAAGGACGTCGCCCGCCGTGCCGCGCTTGCCGGCTATCGCGCGGTCGCGCCCGACTTCCTCACCCCGCTCGGCGGCACGCCCGCCAACGAGGATCAGGCGCGAGAGATGATCGGCAAGCTCGACCTCGCCCAGGCCAGCGCGGCGGGTGTCGCGATGGCCCGCGAACTCGCCAAGTCGAGCCGCGGCGGCAAGGTCGGCGCGGTCGGCTTCTGCTGGGGCGGAGCTTATGTGAACCGGCTGGCGGTCGATGCCGGGGCCGATCTCGACGCAGGCGTGGTCTATTACGGCACCGCACCCGACCCCAGTCAGGCCGCCAAGGTCCAGGCCCCGCTGCTGATCCAACTGGCCGGGCTCGACACCCGCGTCAATCAGACCGGTTTCCCGTGGGTCGAGGCGCTGCGGGCTGCGAACAAGCCGGTGACCTTCCAGCTCTACGACGGCGTCAATCACGCCTTCCACAACGACACCTCGGCCGAACGCTACGACAAGGCCGCCGCCGAACTGAGCTGGCAGCGGACCCTGCGTTTCTTCAAGAAGAACCTCGGCTAGGCGGGCAGCGCGCCGCTCTGGCTGGGGCGCTTGCCGGCGTTCCAGCCAGACCACGCGACCAGTGCGCCGAAGGCGCCGGCAGCCACGATGATCGGCGCCTGCGGCACATTGGCCAGCAACGCATAGAGGTTCCGCCAGGCCGGCAGACTGCCGATCGTGGCGAAGGCCAGCGCGCCCAGCGTGCTGACCAAGGCCGCCCAGAGCCACGGCCGCCCATCGGCGCCGCGTCCGCGCGCGATCAGCAAGGCCACGGCCGCAGCGACCAATTGGGCGGCGATGAAGCCTGGATAAAGGAGGTGCAGCGTCCCCGGCCCCCGCACGCCCAGCGGGATGCCGCTCAGCCGGCCGAGGATCGGCGGCAGCAACGGGATCACCGTCGCCAGCATATAGGCCGAATGAAGTTTGACCTTGCGGCGATGGCGGAGCGCTTGGTGGTAGAACGCCACCATCATCGCCACGCTGGCGGTATCGAGCCAGGCAAGCTGCGGCGCGAAGAGAACGTGAAACTCGCTGCCGGCATTCATCTTGGCCGCCATCCCGAAGAACAGCGCGGCGCCGCCCGCCATGAACAGGGGAAACAGCACCAGGCTGCCCAGCCCCGCCAGGCGGTGCGTCTCGCGCTCGCCGTGCTGGATGGTCCAGCTTTGCGCGGCCAGTAGCATCAGCCACGCGAAGGCGGTCAAACCGTGAAGGTGAAATTGCCAGCTCGCGGTTGGGAGCGTCGACAGGTAGCCGGGCCAATAGGCGAGCGCGATCAGTGGGAACAGGCCCAGAATATACCAGTGCGCGTGACGATAAGGCATATGCGTTCCCCTGCCTCATTCGGCCCACCCCCAGATGGACCGACTCGCTTTTACGGCGAAGCGCTAACCTGGCGCAAGATCACGGGTAAATCGGTCAGCCCTGAATGACGCGTTCCGCCCACTGGGATAGCAAGGATTGCTCTTGGTCGCCGGTCGCGAACAGGGCGATCGTTTCGCTTTGCTTCAGCCGGTGCACGATGAGGGTCCGGTACCCACCGACCTTGCCAGCTTCCCACGCCCAGCGTTCGCCGCCGATCGTGCGCACGCGGCCGCCCAAGGCATAGTCTTCGGCGGGCCAGACAATCTGGGTCAGTTGGCGGCGGGCCTCCGCTCCGAGCAGCGATCCATGAAAAATGCCATGTGCCGCGCGAACCGCGTCGCTCGCGCTTCCGGCGACATTACCGCTGGCTGCCAGAAAGGGCGGCACCGGCGACATCTTGCGGCGGGGCGGATTGCCCGCGTCATAGGCGGCGGCGAGGGTCGGCAGTTCAGGTTGGCCAGCCTGCACGAGTTGCGCACCGCGCATGCCCAGCGGCCGGAAGACGCGGTCACGGAGCAAAGTCGAGAAGTCGGTGCCGCCGGCCCGTTCCAATATGGCTGCGACCAACACCCAGTTGAGCGCGGCATAGTCCCATCCCTCGCCCGGCGTGAACGCGAGCTCACCGCCGCCGAAACGAGCCAGAATTTGCGTCGCCGTGGCGGTCGAGGTGCGCAGCTCGGGCTCGGCCCCGAGGCGGCGGCTGAGCAAGTCGGGGATGCCGCTGGTATTCGACAACAGGTGGCGCAGCTTGACCCGGGATCTGGTGTCTCGGGGGAGTTCCGGAAGCTGCTCGGCAATCGGCGTGTCGAGGCGAAGGCGACCCTGTTCGACCAGTCGGAGCGCCGCGACGCTTGTCAGCCACTTGCTAACCGATCCCCAACGAAAGGTTGTGTCGGCGGTGATCGGGCGTTTGCTTTCGAGATCCGCCAAGCCGACGTTGCGCAGCGCCTCGATCCGTCCGCGGCGGCCGTAGGCGAGAACGCCGTTGAACCCGGACGGCAAGGCGATGGCGCTGAGGGCGGCGGCGCGCGATCGCGCCTGACCGTTCGCCCATCCGGTGACCGGCACGCCAAGGCACAAGCCTCCCGCCACGAACGCCCGCCTGTCGATCACGCCGATACTCCCCCACCGGCCGTGACGGCCGCCCGGGGCCAATGGCACGGGCGCGCCGACCGGCACAAGAAAAAGGGCCCGGCGGTTTCCCGCCGAGCCCCTTGTTCACTGCCTTTCAGGCGTTCCGCTTATTCGCGGTTGCCCATGAAGCTGAGGAGGAAGGTGAACATGTTGATGAAGTCGAGATAAAGGTTCAGCGCCCCCATGATCACGACCTTGCCCATCATGTCGCTGCCCGCGACATAGGCATACATGCTCTTGATCTTCTGCGTGTCGTAAGCGGTCAGTCCGGCGAAGATCAGCACGCCGATGGCGCTGATCGCCAGCTGCAGCACACTCGATTGCAGGAAGAGGTTGATCAACATCGCCACGATCAGGCCGACCACACCCATGATCAGGAAGGTGCCCATGCCGGACAGATCCTTCTTGGTGGTGTAGCCGAACAGGCTCAGGCCAGCGAACGCCGCAGAGACGGCGAAGAAGGTCTGGGCGATGCTGGTGCCGGTGTAGACGAGAAAGATCGAGCTCATCGACAGGCCCATGACCACCGTGAATGCCCAATAGAGCATCTGCAGGGTCGCGGTGGACATGCGATTGAGGCCGAAGCTCATCGCCATCACGAAGCCCAAGGGCGCGAGCATGATCACCCAGCGCAGCGGGGTCGACAACACTTGCTGCGCCAGGCCGCTCGAGGCGAACAACAGGGCGACGATGCCGGTCAGCAGCACACCCGACGCCATGTAATTGTAAACGCTCAACATGTAGGACCGCAGGCCCGCATCGCGTGCGGCGCGCGGAACGCCGACCGACACCGCCGGATCATAGGCGGTCGTCGTGCGAGGGTCAGACCAGTTCTGCATTCTCAAGCTCCATCGTCGGCGAGCCAAAGGGCTCGTCCACGTGATCATATATCGTAGAGGGCTCTGAAGGTTTCAAGGAATTTCGGTAGCCGAAGTGGCGGTTTCGGAAGGGCGGACGATCGGCGCGGTGACGCTTGCGTGTCGCCCTCCGGCTGCTAGGCTCGCCGTTAGTTCGAAGGGGGAAGAAGTTGTTCGGCTATTTCACGGCGGTTTTGCCGCATTTCCTTGCCTATTTCGGGGCCGCGCTGCTACTTGCTGCGGCTTTCCTTGCGCTTTACATTCAGTTGACCCCGCATCGCGAGATGGCACTAATCCGCGCCGGCAACAGCGCTGCGGCGATTCAGTTGACCGGCACGTTCCTCGGCTTCGCACTGCCGGTCGCGGTGGTGATCGGAAACAGCGTTTCGATTCCCGACATGCTGCTGTGGGGTGCGGTGGCTTTGGTCGTGCAGTTGCTCGTCTTCGTGATCATCGCCCGGCTGCTGTTCCGTGGTATTTCGGCCCGGATCGAGGACGGCTGCGCGGCGAGCGGGATCTTCGTCGGCGGGATGGGGCTGGGCATCGGCGTGCTTCAGGCCGCCTGCATGGTTCCCTGAGCAGATGGAAAAGAAACTCACGCTGACCGTGTCGCTGGCCGCGGCGCTGGCCGGGCTCGGCGGTTGCTCGAACCGCGACAATCTCGACGTGCGCGCGGCAGGCACCACCCGGGTTTGCGCCGACGACTGGGGTCAGCGCATTTCCGACGATTATTGCGAACAACGCCGCGGCGGTAGCTTCTTCTATCTCGGGCGCGGCGCCCCGATTCCTTATTATTACGACAACATCCGTGATCCCCGATACGCCGGCTACGTCAGCCGCACGGCCCCCGGCGGATCCTTCGTCCGCGCACCGGCGGCGACCAACATGGCGCGCTCCACCGCCATCTCGCGCGGCGGTCTCGGCAGCAGCGCGCGCAGCTTCGGGCGCGGGGGCTAGTGGAGCGGCGCAGGCTTCGTCCGCGCGAAGGCTGGCAGCGGATCGTCGAGGACCAGGGCCTCGTCTGGCACACGCAGGACGGCAAGCCCTATTGGGACGAAAGCGCCGCCTACGTCTTCACGCTGAAACAGATCGAAACGCTGGAAGCCGCCGCCGAGCGCTGTCACGAGCTGTTTCTGAAAGCCGGCGACCACCTCGCCAAACGCCCGGAAAAACTCACCCGCTTCGGCATCCCCGACTGGGCGATCGACGCCGTCCTGGCCGAATGGAAACGCGACCGCCCCGCCCTCGATTACGGCCGCTTCGACTTCGGCTGGAACGGCAGCGGCGAGCCCAAATTGTTCGAATATAATTGTGACACCCCGACCTCGATGCTCGAAGCCGGTGTGGTGCAATGGCAGTGGAAAGAAGAGGTCTTTCCCGCCCACGACCAGTTCACCTCGCTGCACGAAAAACTGATCGACCGCTGGCGCTTCATGGCGCGCGACCTCGGCGGCAGGGTGTGGGTCACCCACCATGCCGACGACCTTCACGAAGACACCGTCACCGCCACCTATATGCGCGATCTGGCCGAGCAGGCCGGGCTCGAGACTCGCGGCATCCTGATCGAGCGGATCGGCCTCGACGCCGAAGGGCGGCTGGTGGACGAGGAAGACTTCCTCATCACCGCGCTGTTCAAGCTGTACCCGTGGGAATGGATCGTCGCCGAGGACTATGGCCGTGAGATCGTGCGGCGGATGGATGCGACGCTGTGGTTGGAGCCGATCTGGAAGATGCTGTGGTCGAACAAAGCAATCCTGCCGCTGCTGTATGAGCTTGAGCCGAAGCACCCCAATCTCCTGCCCGCCGGCTGGGATGCGACAAGCGTCGGTCCGCGCCACGTCGTCAAGCCGATCCTCGCCCGTGAAGGCGCCAACGTCCGTATCGTCGAGGATGGCCTGGAAACCGCGCGCTCCGACGGGCCCTACGGCGACTTTGGGCAGGTCTATCAGCAGCTTTACGACGTGCCGCAGTTCGACGGCGCCTATCCGGTCCTCGGCGTCTGGACCGTCGGCGGCGAAGCCGCCGGGCTCGGCATCCGCGAAGGCGGCCGCATCACCGCCGACGACGCCCGCTTCGTGCCGCACATCATCGAAGGCTGACACGATGGCCCTTCACACCCTCCGCTCCGCGACCGACACGCTGAAGGAAGTCGCGGTAATCTATTTCGTGCTGTTGCTGACGGCCGCGCTGGCCTTCGCGATGCTGGAAGGGCAGCCCTTCCTCGATAGCCTCTACTGGGCCGGAACCACCGCCACCTCGACCGGCTATGGCGACATCAGCCCAAAAACGCTGGGGGGCAAGCTGGTCGCGGTGGCGCTGATGCACATCAGTATCTTTGTCATCGCGCCGTTGATCGTGGTGCGACTGATCGAGCGCATGAGTCACGACCAGCACCAGTTCACCCACGAAGAGCAGGAGCGCATCATCGCCGGCCTTGCCCGAATCGAAGAGCGACTAGAGCGGCTCGAACAGCGTTAGAAGCGCCATGCACCGCCTGTTCGTCGCGCTTCCGATCCCCGATTTCGTCACCGACCAACTGCTCGACTTGATGGAAGGACCCGAGCGTCTGCGCTGGGTCGATGCCGATACCCTGCACCTCACCCTGCGATTCATCGGTGAAGTGGATGGCGCCGCCGCGGAAGACGTGGCGATCGCCCTCGCCTCCCTCCGCTTCCAACCGTTCGACCTGTCACTGAGCGGTGTCGGCCAATTTCAGCATCGCCGCTCGGGCACGTTGTGGGCCGGCATCGCCCAGCGCGACCCAATTGCCGCGCTCGCCCCACGGGTGGACCGCGCCGTAGCGTCGGCCGGTCTGCCGCCCGAAACCCGCGCCTTCATGCCGCACATGACGCTCGCCCGGTGGAGCGGGCCGGCGCCAGATCTCCAACCCCGGCTGACCCGCCACGGCACGCTGTCGTCCACGCCATGGACGGTGCGCAGCTTCACCCTGTTCGAAAGCCACCTCGGCCGCCACGGCGCTCATCACGAGCCCGTGGCGACCTTTGGCGCCGCTTAGAAAGCGTCTTCGGCCAGCGCCATCAGTGTGTCGCCGCCGGCCTCGATCTGCCCGCGATACGCGCTCGCCTTGGGCAGCTCGCGCTGCGCGTAGAAACGCGCGGTGGCAAGCTTGGTCTGGTGGAAGCCGGCATCCTCGCCCGCCTCATTCTCCAGCCGGGCCGACACGTCGGCCATCTTGAGCCACATCCAGCCGAGCGTCACCAGCCCCATCAGGTGCATGTAAGGCACAGCGCCCGCGCCCGCGTGGTTCGGGTCCTGCATCCCGTTCTGCGCCAGCCACATGGTCGAGGCCTGAAGGTGGCCCAGCGCCTTTTCCAGCGGATCGGCGATACCGACCGGGTCGCCATTCTTGCGGGCATTGGCGATGTCGGCGCCGATCACCTCGAACAGCAGGCGAACCCCGCGGCCGCCATTCTGGGCGAGCTTGCGGCCGACCAGATCCATCGCCTGCACGCCGTTGGTGCCTTCGTAGATCTGGGCGATGCGCGCGTCGCGGACGAACTGCTCCATCCCCCATTCGCGGATATAGCCGTGCCCGCCGAACACCTGCTGCATGTTCACCGTGGCCTCGAAGCCCTTGTCGGTAAGATAGCCCTTGATGACCGGGGTCAGCAGGCCGATCAGGTCGTCGGCCTTCTGTCGCTCTTCCTCGGTCGCGCCCTTGCGGCTGAGATCGACCTGGAGCGAGCCCCACAGGATCAGCGCTCGCGCCGCTTCGTTGAACGCCTTTGCTTCCAGCAGCATGCGGCGGACGTCCGGGTGGACGAACAGATTGTCGGCCTTGGCATTGGGATCCCGCAGCGCCGGATTGATCGCCCGGCCCTGGCGGCGGTCCTTCGCGTAGGCGACCGCGTTCTGATAGGCGATCTCGCCCTGCGCCAGGCCCTGCAGCCCGACCCCGAGGCGCGCCGCGTTCATCATGATGAACATGGCGGCGAGGCCCTTCTCCGGCTCGCCGACCAGCCAGCCGGTCGCCCCGTCATAGTTCATGACGCAAGTCGAATTGCCGTGAATGCCCATCTTGTGCTCGATCGACCCGCAGGCGAGGCTGTTGCGCTCGCCCACCGACCCATCGTCGCCGACCATGAACTTGGGCACCACGAACAGGCTGATGCCCTTCACATTGTCGGGCGCGCCGGTGATCTTGGCGAGCACCAGGTGAATGATGTTCTCGCTCATGTCGTGCTCGCCCGACGAGATGAAGATCTTGGTGCCCGAGATCTTGTAGCTGCCGTCGGCCTGTGGCTCGGCCTTGGTCTTGAGCAGGCCAAGGTCGGTGCCGCAATGCGGCTCGGTCAGGTTCATGGTGCCGGTCCACTCGCCCGACACCATCTTGGGCACATACTTTTCCTGCTGCTCGGGGCTGCCCTTGACCAGCAGCGACGCGATCGCGCCCGCGGTCAGGCCGTGATACATTTCGAAGCTCTGGTTGGCCGACAGCACATATTCGCTGAGCGCGGTCGCCAGCACGTGCGGCAGTCCCTGCCCGCCGAACTCCTGCGGCGCGGCCAGGCTGGTGAAGCCAAGCTCGCAGAACTGCTTGTAAGCGTCCTTGAAGCCCTTGGGCGTGGTCACCGACCCGTCCTCGTGGCGGGTGCAGCCTTCCTCGTCGCCGGTGCGGTTCAAGGGTACCAGCACTTCCTGAGTAAAGCGCGCGCCTTCGTTGAGGATCGCTTCGATGAGGTCGGGCGTCGCATCGGCGAAGCCCGGCAGATTGCCGTAATTCTGCATCTCGACGATGTGGTCGAGGACATAACGGGTGTCACGAACGGGGGCGTTGTAGACGGGCATGTCTTGGCTCTCCGGGGAAAAGGCGTTGGCTAGGGTCTAGGTGGGCAAAGGCTCGCTATCAACATAATTGTCAGCAAAGGGGGTCGCCAGCAATATCGGTCGCCGGCGGTTGATTATCCATCCGGTCGAAGGTCTTGCCCGCATAGGAAGCGTTCGGTCCGCAATAATAAGCGCACTCCGCGCCGCCTTGGTTGATCAACGTGATGCGATTGCCTTCGATGGCGACGGGCACCTGGCACTTGGTGTCGCCGTCGGGCTTTACGCTGCTGCCGTCGAAGCTCCCCCTGATGGCGCAATTCGTTTCTGCCGCGCCGAAGGTGATCATTCCCATCCGCTTAGAATCGGCATTGTAGCAAAGCCGGTCACGGCCGGTGCCAGCATAGACACCGGTCATCGCGGCGACCGGCGCATCAACGGCGTTGGGTTGCTGCTCCTGTTGCTTGCATGCTGAGAGGAGAAGAAGCGAGAGAAGCAGGGCGCGCATGACCAATCCCTGCCCTGCTCCGCCCGCCCCTTCAAGCCCGACACGTTTGGACCGCGACAAACCTCCGACTCGCCCCTATATGCGCGGCTCCTCATGGACATTCGGGCGAGCATCATGCTGACGACCAATCCCTTCGACGACGACAAGCTTCGCGAGGAATGCGGCGTGTTCGGCGTGTGGAACGCCGATCATGCGGCAAGCTTCGTCGCGCTCGGTCTCCACGCGCTTCAGCATCGCGGGCAGGAAGCGGCGGGAATCACCAGCTGCGACGGGGCCGGTTTCCATTCGCACCGTGCGTCGGGTCATGTCGCCGGCAACTTCGACAAAGACGAAGTGATCCGCGCCCTCCCCGGCCGCACCGCGATCGGACACGTGCGCTATTCGACCACCGGCTCCAGCGCGATGCGCAACGTTCAGCCGTTGTTCGCCGAACTGGCCGACGGCGGCTTCGCAGTCGCCCACAACGGCAACATCTCCAATGCGATGAAACTGCGCCGCACCCTGAACCGCCGCGGCTCGATCTTCCAGTCGACCTCCGACACCGAAGTCATCATCCACCTTGTCGCCACCTCGGGCCAGAGCAAGATGCTCGACCGCATCGTCGATGCGTTGCATCAGGTCGAAGGCGCTTATTCGCTGCTCATGCTGACCGAGCAGGGCCTGATCGCCTGCCGCGATCCGCTCGGCATCCGCCCACTTGTGATGGGCCGGATCGGCGACACGGTGATCTTTGCCAGCGAAACCGTCGCACTCGACGTCATCGGCGCGCGCTTCGAACGCGAAGTGGCGCCGGGCGAGATGATCGTCGTCAACGCCGATGGCCTGCGCAGCTTCCGCCCCTTCGCCGCCGCCTCCCCGCGCCCGTGTATCTTCGAGCATGTCTATTTCTCGCGTCCCGACAGCGTCGCGGGGGGCATTTCGGTATACGAATCGCGCAAGAACATCGGCGCGGTACTGGCGCGCGAAAGCGGGATCGACGCCGACATCGTCGTCCCCGTCCCCGACAGCGGGGTGCCGGCCGCCATCGGCTATGCGCAGGAAAGCGGCATTCCGTTCGAGCTCGGAATCATCCGCTCGCACTATGTCGGCCGGACCTTCATCCAGCCGAGCCAGGAAGTCCGCCACCTCGGCGTCAAGCTGAAGCACAATGCCAACAGCGCGCTGATCAAGGGCAAGCGCATTGTCCTCATCGACGATTCGATCGTCCGCGGCACCACCAGCGTCAAGATCGTCCAGATGATGCGCGACGCGGGCGCGCGCGAAGTCCACATGCGCATCGCCTCGCCTCCTACGCGGCACAGCTGCTTCTACGGCGTCGACACGCCGGAGCGGGCCAAGCTTCTCGCAGCGCAGATGGATGTCGAGGCGATGGCCAAATACATCAACGCGGATAGCCTTGCCTTCATCAGCATCGACGGCCTCTACCGCGCCCTCGGCGACCAGCGCGATCCCGCGGCGCCGCAACGCTGCGATGCCTGCTTCACCGGCGATTATCCAACCCGGCTCACCGATCTGACCGAGAAGAAGGCGGAGGAGAGCGGCCTCAAGCTGGCTGCGATCGCCTGATCACATCGTGATGGTGCCGTCCTTACGGCCCTTTGCCAGCTTCTTGAGCAGCATCTCGCGCTTAAGGCGGCTGAGGTGGTCGATGAACAGCACGCCGTTGAGGTGATCGATCTCGTGCTGCAGGCAGACCGCCAGCAGCCCCTCGATCTCGCCCTCGTGCCAATCGCCCTCGGCATCCTGCCACTTGGCCTTGATCCGGTCGGGCCGCATCACGTCGGCATATTGATCGGGGATCGACAGGCAGCCCTCCTTATAGGGCACGAAGCTGTCGCTCTCTTCCAACACCTCGGGATTGATGAAGACGCGCGGGTCCTTGACCGGCTTGCCTTCGGCGTCGTCCTCTTCCTGAAGGTCGATGACCAGCAGTCGCTTGGGCACGCCAACCTGCACCGCGGCCAAGCCGATGCCCGGCGCGTCGTACATCGTCTCGAACATGTCGGCGATGAGCGTCTTCAGTTCCGCGTCGAAGGTTTCGACCGGGGTGGAGGTCTCGCGCAGGATCGGATCGGGAATGCAGACGATAGGAAGAATGGCCATGCGCGGCCACTTAGTGCCTAATCCTACCCTCGTCACCCCGGCTTCCGCTTCTGCCTTACCCGCCCCAAACGGAGCGGGATCCCGGATCAGGTCCGGGATGACGGCCTATCGGTAGGTGACCTTCTTCACCGCTTCGACCACGTCCGCCGCCTTGATCAGCGCCAGCTTTTCGAGGTTCGCGGCATAAGGCAGCGGCACGTCGGCATTGGTCACGCGCATCACCGGGGCGTCGAGGTCGTCGAAGCCTTCTTCCATGCAGATCGCGATGATCTCGCTCGCGATCGAGCAGGTCGGCCAGCCTTCCTCAACGACCACCATGCGGTTGGTCTTGGCTAGGCTGGTCAGCACCGCCTGCTTGTCGAGCGGCCGCAGCGTGCGCAGGTCGATGACCTCGGCCTCGATCCCCTCGCCGGCCAGCGTGTTCGCCGCGTCGAGCGCGACGCCCACCCCGATCGAATAGCTGACGATGGTGACGTCCTTGCCTTCGCGCATAGTGCGGGCCTTGCCGATCGGCAGCACCCAGTCGTCGACCGCCGGAAGCTCGAACGTCTGACCGTAGAGCAGCTCGTTCTCGAGAAACACGACCGGATCTTCGGACCGGATCGCGGCCTTGAGGAGGCCCTTGGCGTCGGCCGCGTCGTAGGGCGCGATGACGATGAGGCCCGGCACGCTGGCATACCAAGGACCATAGTTCTGGCTGTGCTGCGCGCCGACGCGGCTGGCGGCGCCGTTGGGACCGCGGAACACGATCGGGCAGCGCATCTGGCCGCCCGACATGTAATTGGTCTTTGCCGCCGAATTGATGATGTGATCGATCGCCTGCATGGCGAAATTGAAGGTCATGAATTCGACGATCGGCTTCAGTCCGCCCATCGCCGCGCCGGTGCCGAGCCCGGCAAAGCCATATTCGGTGATCGGCGTGTCGATCACGCGCTTCGGCCCAAATTCGTCGAGCAGGCCCTGGGTCACCTTGTAAGCGCCCTGATATTGCGCGACTTCCTCACCCATTACGAACACGCGCTCGTCGCGGCGCATTTCCTCGGCCATCGCGTCGCGCAGCGCTTCGCGAAGGGTCAGCTTCTGCATTTCGGTGCCGACGGCAACCTCGGGATCGACGGCCTGCGGCTTCACCAGCTGGGTGGTACCCGTCTCGGCCTTCTTCGGCGCTTGGGCTTCGGCCGTCTGATCGGAAGGCGTCGGAGCCGCAGCGAGAGCGGGCGCCGGTGGCTCGGCCCGAGCCGGTTCGGCCGAGGCTTCCTCGCCCTCGCCGCCCATCAGCGCGATGGCAGTGCCGACCTTCACCCCGTCGGTGCCTTCGGGCACCAGGATCTTGGAGATGACGCCCTCGTCGACCGCCTCGAACTCCATCGTCGCCTTGTCGGTCTCGATTTCGGCCAGGATATCGCCCGACGACACGGTGTCGCCTTCCTTGACCAACCACTTGGCGAGCGTGCCCTCTTCCATCGTCGGGGACAGGGCCGGCATCTTCAGTTCAACGCCCATCAGTAGCGCTCCACCAGTACGTCAGTGTAAAGCTCGGCCGCATCCGGCTCGGGCGCCTCCTCGGCGAACTTTGCAGCTTCCACCACGATGTCCTTGATCTCCTTGTCGATGCCCTTGAGCTCGTCCTCGGCGACCCCCATCGCGACCAGCTCCTTCTCGGCGCGCTGGATCGGATCCTGGTTCTCGCGATAGCTCTGCACTTCCTCGCGGCTGCGGTACTTGGCGGGATCGCTCATCGAATGGCCGCGATAGCGATAGGTCTTGAGCTCAAGGATGATCGGCCCCTTGCCCGAACGGGTCCATTCGAGCGCCACTTCGGCCGCGCCGCGCACCGCCAGCACGTCCATGCCGTCGACCTGAATGCCGGGGATCTGGAAGCTTTCGCCGCGCTTGTAGAAAGCGGGCTCGGACGCCGACCGTTCGACGCTGGTGCCCATCGCGTAATGATTGTTCTCGATCGCGTAGATCACCGGCAGGTCCCACAGCTTCGCCATGTTGAAGCTTTCGTAGACCTGGCCCTGATTGGCCGCGCCGTCGCCGAAGTAAGCGAGATTGACCCCGCCATCCTCGCTATACTTGTGCTTGAGCGCCAGCCCGGTGCCTAGCGAGACCTGCGCGCCGACGATGCCGTGCCCGCCGTAAAAACCATGCTCGACGCTGAACATGTGCATCGAACCGCCCTTGCCGCGCGAAATGCCGGCTTCGCGGCCGGTCAGTTCGGCCATGATGACCTTGGGATCGATTCCATAGGCCAGCATGTGGCCGTGGTCGCGATAACCGGTGATCACGCTGTCCTTGCCCACCGTCATCGCCGACTGAAGGCCGACCGCGACCGCTTCCTGGCCGATATAGAGGTGGCAGAAGCCGCCGATGAAGCCGAGGCCGTAGAGCTGGCCGGCGCGCTCTTCGAAGCGGCGGATCAGCAGCATCTGCTTGTAGAAATCGAGCAATTCTTCCTTGCTCGCCTGATAACGCTGCGGCTGCGGCGGGCGTTCGCGGTTGGCGAGTAGCGGCGACGCCTCGTCCGCGTGGGTCAGTGTCAACGGATCGGCCGGAGCCGCGGCCTTGGGCGTACGCGCCACAGTGTACCTCGTCGGAAGAATGATCAGCCGGGTCTATAGGAGCCGCGGCAAGCCCCCGCAACGCCGCAGACGCGGCTCAATCGTCGAGGGTGACGATCACTTCGTCGGGGCGGACGAGACCAAGGTCCCGGCGGATCAGCTCGTCGGCCATGTCGGGATCGGCCTTGCGCGGATCGAGCAGCGCCGAGCGATGCTTGAGCGCGGACCGTTGGTCCTCGAGCTTGGCCAGTTGCTGCTGCTTGTCGGCAAGGTCACGGTGATAGCCGCCCCACGCCAGCAGGCCATTGGGGCCGGCCACCGCATGACCAGCGAAGGTGCCGATGATGAGCAGCGACACCGCGGGCCACATCGCCCTGCGGATCAGGCCTTGCGCCTGGCTGACTGCTCCCCGTCCCATGCGGAGACAGAATCAGTTTTGAGCACGCTACGCAAGGGGTTCGACACGGCTCAGCAACAAAAAAATGCCGAGCCGCGTCGATTTTGTGTCAGCGCCGATACGCCTTCAGCGCCGCCCGGCCCGGATAGCGCGCCACATCGCCCAATTCTTCCTCGATGCGGAGCAGCTGGTTGTACTTGGCGGTGCGGTCCGAGCGCGCCAGGCTGCCGGTCTTGATCTGCCCGCAAGCGAGCGCGACGGCGAGGTCGGCGATGGTCGAATCCTCCGTTTCGCCCGACCGGTGGCTCATCACCGCCGTATAGCCGCTGGTCTGCGCCAGCCGCACCGCCGCGATGGTCTCGCTCAGCGTGCCGATCTGATTGACCTTGACCAGGATCGAATTGGCGATGCCGTCGCGGATGCCATCGGCAAGGCGGCGCTCATTGGTCACGAACAGGTCGTCGCCGACCAGCTGGCACTTGTCGCCGAGCAGGTCGGTCAGCGCTTTCCACCCGGCCATGTCGTCCTCGCCCATGCCGTCCTCGATCGAGGCGATCGGGTAATCGCGCACAAGGTCGGCAAGGAAGCGGGCATTCTCTTCCGGCGACAGGCTCAGCCCCTCGCCGTCCATCGCATACTTGCCGCCTTTGAAATATTCGGTCGCGGCGCAGTCCAGCGCCAGCAGCACGTCGTCGCCCAACGTGTAGCCGGCTGTATGCACCGCCTCCCCGATGAAATCGAGCGCTGCGCGGGCCGAGGCGATGTTGGGTGCAAACCCGCCCTCGTCGCCCACCGCGGTCGAGAGGCCCGCGGCATGCAGCTTGCCCTTCAGCGCGTGAAAGATCTCGGCGCCGCAGCGAAGCCCTTCGGCGAACGTCGGCGCACCGACCGGCATCACCATGAATTCCTGGAAATCGATCGGATTGTCGGCATGCGCGCCGCCGTTCAAAATGTTCATCATCGGAACCGGCAGCGTGTCCGCCGCGACCCCGCCGACATAACGGTACAGCGGCAGGCCCCGCGCATCGGCCGCCGCCTTGGCGGTGGCAAGGCTGACGCCGAGGATCGCATTGGCGCCGAGCCGGCTCTTGTTCTCGCTTCCATCCAGCGCGATCAGCGCGGCGTCGATTTCGGCCTGGTCCTCGGCCTCGTAGCCGACCAGCTCGTCGGCGATTGCGCCGTTCACCGCGTCGACCGCCTTGCCGACGCCCTTGCCACCCCACTTGCCCTTGTCGCCGTCGCGCAATTCGACCGCTTCGTGCGCCCCGGTCGACGCGCCCGACGGCACCGCGGCCCGGCCCATGCTGCCGTCTTCCAGCGTCACATCCACCTCCACCGTGGGGTTGCCCCGGCTGTCGAGAATGGCACGGGCGTGGATGTCGAGGATGGCGGTCATTGGGAAAGACACTCCGTCAGTCTGATTTCGTTACGCAGGCGTTGCGGTCCCGATCATCACAACCCATGTTGGGTCGGTCACGGAAAGCCGGAACGGCGGCGATGGCGGCTCGTTATCGGCCCATACCCAAGTTTTCCAGCATTACGAAGGAGACAGGCTGATGGCCGATACCACGAACAAGCTACCGGAGGGCACCGACACGGTGATCGAAGCCGGCGGCACCGGCGGAACGAGCGGCGGCCTTGGCCGCAGCGGCACCGGTTCGAACAGCGCGAGCACGTCGAGCGCGATCAATTCGGCCGCGGGCCGCACCACCGCGACCTCGGGCGACACCCAGACCGACGCCTTGATCACCGGCGACTCGACCGGTGGCGCCACCGGTTCGAACGAAACCTCGAACGGCGGCATCCGCGGCATGGTCAGCAACGTCACCGGCAAAGCCAAGGACGAAGCCATGGGCCGCGCCCGCGGTCTTGTCGGCGATGGCCTGAAGAGCGGCTCGACCACGCTCGGCAACATCGCCAACATCATCGAGGAAACCGTTGAACAGATCGGCGAAAAGCTCGGTCCGCAATATGGTGACTATGCCAAGAGCGCGAGCACGACCATCCAGCGTTATGCCTCGACCCTCGAGAACAAGGATCCGGACGAACTCGTCGACGACGCCCGTGCGCTGATCCGCAAGAGCCCGGCGGTCGCGATCACCGGCGCGGCGATCCTCGGCTTTGGCCTTGTTCGCCTTCTGAAGGCCGGGATGCCGGAGGAGAGCAGCAATGGAAACCGTGACCGTCAGGGCGACCGCACCGTCACTACCCGGTAATCCGATGCTGAAGCAGACCGAGACGATCAAAGGCGAACAGGACGGGATCGGTGATCTCGTCCATCGCCTGATCGACGATGCCAAGGCCTACGCCACGGCCGAAGTCGGCTATTACAAGGCGATCGGCACGGAAAAGGTCGGCGCGCTCAAGGTGCCGATCGTGCTTGGGCTGCTGGCAATCCTGTTCGCGCACGCCGCTTTTCTGGTCCTGATCGCCACGATCTTCGTCGGGCTTGCTTCGCTGATGAGCGATACGCTGGCCGGGCTGTTGACCCTAGTGATCTGTCTTGTTGCGGCGGGCGGCCTCGGCGCGCTCGCTTATTCAAAGGCGACCAAGGGTCTGGAGGACGCCAAATGAGCGGCGCGGCACACATCCGGATCGCCCGGGCCCGCGGCGAAGCCGATGCGGCCAAGGCACGGCTGATGGCGACGGTGGACGAAGCCAAGGCTCGGCTCGCGCCCGGCACGCTCGCGTCCAACGCCGTCCAGACCGCCAAGGACAAGAGCATCGTGGCGGCGGACGAAGCGGTCGCGGCAATCAAGGAACGACCCGGCCTCGCCGCCGGAATCGCTACCGCCGCCGCGCTCTACATCGCCCGCAAACCCCTGTTCTCGGCAGTCCGCGGCGCCTGGCGCGGTTCTTCCACCGACACTCATGACAATGCGTCCGGCCTCACGGCGGACGAGCTGGAGAAACATCATGGCTAAGAACGACACCTACGACAGCACGGCCGACACCGGCAGCCGCTTTTCGGACCTCGGTTCGAGCGCATCGAGCCAGATCGACAGTGCGCCCCTGATCGCGCTCGGCGCCGGCCTCGCGCTCGGTGCCGTGCTCGGCGCGGTGCTCCCGGCGAGCGACAAGGAACGCGAGCTGCTCGGCCCCTACGGTAAGAAGCTCAACGACGCCGGCACCGGCGCCATCGATCGCGGCCGGGGCATCGCCAAGCAGAAATTCGACGAAATGGCCGGCGACAAGCTGCGCGACTTCCTCGGCAGCAGCAGCTCGAACGCCTGAGCGACCCACTCTTCAGCGACGGCGATCATCCGTCCGTCGCTGGCGGACCGACCCTCCCGCCCCACGCGGGAGGGTTTTTTCGTGGCCGGCCCCATGCTAGGCGCCCGCGCATGAGCAAGCTTCATCTCGTTTTTGGCGGCCGCGTGAAGGATCCGCGAGGCACCGATTTCACGGACCTCCAGGCGATCGATATCGTCGGCCTGTTCGACAATTATGCCGACGCCGAAGAAGCCTGGCGCGACAAGGCGCAGCGCACCGTCGACGATGCCGAGATGAAATATGTGGTGGTGCACCTGCACCGCCTGCTCGAGCCCGAGGCCTGAGCCGTCAGGCCCGGCGGTAGCGCCACAGCAATAGCGGTCGCTGCAACAGCAGCCCGGCGAGAAACCCGCCGATATGCGCCGGGGTCGCCAGCAGCATGCCCTGCTGCCCCGCCGACCAGCCGACGATCACCTGCAGCACGGTCCACGCCGCCGCCAGCCAGGCAATGTGGATCCAGCGGTTGAGGCGCATGTTCCGGCTGACCAGTTTGGGCCGCCCGAAGCTCAAGGCGTAAGCCCCGATCAGCGCGCCGATTGCACCGCTGGCGCCTATCACCGGGCCGGTGCCCATCGGGTCGGACGCCCATTGTGCAACCATCGCGGCATAAGCGCCGACGACATACAGAAAGACCAGCCCGCCGCGCCCGAGCACCCGCTCGACCGCAAGGCCGCACCACACCAGCATGAGCAGGTTGAAGGCGAGATGCAGCGTACCGCCATGCACCAAGGTCGCCGTCAGCGGGGTCAGGAACACCGGCACCCCGCCGAACGGAAAGCCGAGCCCCGACACCCGCGCCGGCACGAAGCCGAGGGTCAGCGGCGCATGCACGCCGACCGTCCCCAGCCCGGTAAAGATGCTGACCAGCGCCGTGATCGCCGCGATCCAGAAGGTCGCGGTGCGGGTGACGGCGGGCATCAGGCGCGCGCCATCAGATAAATTCGATTCCCGCGATCTCGTAATAACGGTCGCCGCTCGGGGTCGTGACTTCGACCTCGTCGCCGATCTGGCGCCCGATCAGCGCGCGGCCAAGCGGGCTGTTGTAGCTGATCCGGCCGTCCTTGGCGTTGGCTTCCTGCTGACCGACCAGCTGATAGCGCACCGGCTTGTCGTCCTCGTCGACGAGATTGACCGTCGCGCCGAACACCACCTTGTCGCCCGACAGCGTCGTCGGATCGATCACCAGCGCGCGGGCAAGGCGGTCCTCGATATCGCCGATCTGCGCTTCGACCTGGCCCTGGCGCTCCTTGGCGGCATGATATTCGGCATTTTCCGACAGGTCGCCGTGCGCGCGCGCTTCCTCGATCGCATCGACGATCTCGGGCCGCTCGATCTTGAGCCGCTTCAATTCTTCTTCGAGCAGCCGATAGCCTTCGGCCAGCATCGGCACCTTTTCACTCGCCATGAACGCCCCTTGTCCTTCTCAATAGCTGTCCCCGCGGCGCCGCCGCTTTGCCTGCGTTCACCTTGTTCGGGGAGCTTTATACGCGGGCGGAATAATAGGTCTGCAAGGACCGGACTTCAAGCGACCGGCCCGTGGAGGCGCGGATCGCCCGCGCCATCGCCTGCGCCGCCGCGACCGTGGTGACGTAAGGCACCTTGCGATTAAGCGCGGTGGCGCGGATCGACTGGCTGTCCTTGAGGCTCTGCCAGCCTTCGGTGGTGTTGAAGATGATCTGCACCTCGCCATCGACGATCCGGTCGACGATATGCGGCCGCCCCTGCGCCACCTTATTGACCTTGGTCACCGGCAAACCGCGGGCGACCAGATGATCGTGCGTACCACCGGTCGCGATTACCTCGAAGCCGAGCGCCAGCATCGCTTCGATGGCGGGCACGATGCCGTCCTTGTCGCTATCCTTGACCGACACGAACAAAGTCCCGCCCTCGGGCATCGCGGTCCCCGCCCCGATCTGGCTCTTGGCAAAAGCCATCTCGAAATCGTCCGCGATTCCCATGACTTCGCCGGTGCTCTTCATTTCCGGTCCGAGCACGGGATCGGTCCCGGGGAAGCGGGCGAAGGGAAACACGCTTTCCTTGACCGCGACATGGGCAATGGCCCGGTCGATGGTCGGCAGATTGGCAAGGCTTTCGCCCGCCATCACCCGCGCCGCGATCTTGGCGACCGGAATGCCGATCGCCTTGGCGGTGAACGGCACGGTCCGGCTGGCGCGCGGATTGACCTCGATCAGGTAGAGTTCGCCGTCCTTGACCGCATATTGGACGTTCATCAGACCCCGAACCTTGAGCTCCAGCGCGAGCGCCTTCGTCTGCTCTTCGATCCACGCGATCATCTCGGACGACAGGCTGTGCGGCGGGATCGAGCAGGCGCTGTCACCGCTGTGCACACCGGCCTCCTCGATATGCTCGAGCACGCCCGCGACCACCACCGTCTCGCCGTCGCAGATCGCATCCACATCGACCTCGGTCGCATCGCGCAGATAGCGGTCGACCAGCACCGGGCTCTCGCCCGACACCTGCACCGCCGTCGCGATATAATGGTCGAGCTGCGCCGGCCCATCGACGATCTCCATCGCCCGCCCGCCCAGCACATAGCTCGGCCGCAACAGCACCGGATAACCGATCCGCTCGGCGACCTTGAGCGCTTCGTCGCGGCTGCGGGCGATGCCGTTCTCGGGCTGCTTGAGGCCAAGCCGCGTGACCAGCGCCGAGAAGCGCTCGCGGTCCTCGGCCAGGTCGATCGAATCCGGGCTGGTGCCGAGGATGGGAATGCCCGCCTTCTGCAGGCTCGCGGCAAGCTTCAGCGGGGTTTGCCCGCCAAGCTGCACGATCACCCCGACCAGCTCACCCTTCTCCGCCTCGCGGGTCAGGATCTCGAGCACGTCCTCGTGGCTCAGCGGCTCGAAATACAGCCGGTCCGACGTGTCCGGATCGGTCGACACCGTCTCCGGATTGCAATTCACCATCACCGTCTCGAACCCGGCATCGCGCAGCGCGAAGGCGGCGTGGCAGCAGCAATAATCGAATTCGATGCCCTGGCCGATCCGGTTGGGACCACCGCCCAGGATCACGATCTTGCGGCGTTCGCTGACCTCGGCCTCGTCCTCCGCTTCACCGAACAACGGCGCCTCGTAGGTCGAGTAAAGATAAGGCGTCGAGGCATCGAACTCCGCCGCGCAGCTGTCGATGCGCTTGTAGACCGGCCGGATGCCCAGCTTCAGCCGGTGCTTGCGCACCTCAGCCTCTGTCACGCCGCCGGTCATCGCCCGCATCGCTTCGTGAACGATCCCGCCGCCGCGGGCTTGCAACTCGCTCATCCCCCGCTTCATGCCGGTCGAGCGCAGCGACAATTGCGCCAGGCGCGCGTCGCTGAAGCCCATCGCCTTCAGCCGCCGCATCTCGGCCTCGTCGTTGGGCAAGCCATAGGCGCGCACCTGCCCCTCGGCACGAACGATCTCGGCCAGTCGCTCGAGGAACCAGGGATCGAAGCCCGCGATCTGGTGGATCCGCTCCACCGTGATGCCGTGGCGAAGCGCCTCGGCGGCGACCAGCAGACGGTCGGGTGTCGGCACCGCCAGCGCGGCCTCCACTTCCTCACAGTTCGCCGTTTCGAGATGCCGCACGCGATCGAGTCCGCACAGTCCGATCTCGAGGCCCCGCAGCGCCTTTTGCAGGCTTTCGGCGAAGGAGCGTCCGATCGCCATTACCTCGCCGACCGACTTCATCGCAGTCGACAGCTCGGCCGGCGAACCCGCGAACTTCTCGAAGGTGAAGCGCGGGATCTTGGTCACGACATAATCGATCGTCGGCTCGAAGCTCGCCGGGGTCGCGCCGCCGGTGATGTCGTTGGCGATCTCGTCGAGCGTATAGCCGACCGCCAACTTGGCCGCGACCTTGGCGATCGGAAAGCCGGTGGCCTTGGACGCCAGCGCCGAGGATCGCGACACGCGCGGGTTCATCTCGATTACGATCATCCGCCCGGTCTTGGGATCCACTGCGAACTGGACGTTGGAACCGCCTGTTTCAACACCGATTTCGCGCAGCACGGCGATGCTCGCCGAGCGCATCCTTTGATATTCCTTGTCGGTCAGCGTCAGCGCCGGGGCGACCGTGATCGAATCGCCGGTGTGGATCCCCATCGGGTCCACATTCTCGATCGAACAGATGATGATGGCATTGTCCGCCCGGTCGCGGACCACCTCCATCTCATATTCCTTCCACCCGACCAGGCTCTCGTCGATCAGAACTTCGGTGGTCGGCGAGGCTTCGAGGCCGGTGCGGATGAAGTGGAGATATTCGTCGCGGTTGTAGGCGATTCCCCCGCCGGTTCCACCAAGCGTGAAACTCGGTCGGATAACCGCGGGCAGGCCAACCGTCTCCAACGCCGCCATCGCCTCGGCCTCGGTGTGCGCGATTGCGGATTTGGGACTTTCTAGCCCGATCCGGTCCATCGCATCGCGGAATTTCTGGCGGTCCTCGGCCTTTTCGATCGCCTCGGCATTGGCGCCGATCAGCTCGACGCCCAGCCGGTCCAGCGTACCGTCCTTGAACAAGGCCAGCGCGGTGTTGAGCGCGGTCTGCCCGCCCATCGTCGGCAGCAGCGCGTCTGGCTTCTCCGCCTCGATGATTTTGGCCACCACCTCGGGCGTGATCGGCTCGATATAGGTCGCGTCGCACAGCTCCGGATCGGTCATGATCGTCGCCGGGTTCGAATTGACCACGATGACGCGATAGCCCTCTTCCTTGAGCGCCTTGACCGCCTGGCTGCCCGAATAATCGAACTCCGCCGCCTGCCCGATGACGATCGGGCCGGCGCCGATGATGAGAATGGAGGAGATGTCGGTGCGGCGCGGCATTAGGGCCTCACGTTTAGATGTGCTTTTAGAACGTCGCCCGCGAGCGACTTTAACTGGGCGGCGTGATCAAGGTTTCCAATGTGCAGCATCTGTTTGGCTACGAGAGCACTCATGGTGTCGTACCGGTAAGCACCAAACTCAGCTAACAGTCTGGCTGCTCGAAGCTCACATGCGATATCGTCAGCTTCATTGAAGTAAGATCTTATATCTTTGCTCGTCAGCGCAGTGAGCAAAGCATCAAGAGCACCGACCAGACGCGAACTTTCCTCTCGCGTTAGCTTAGTCGTTGCCGGCAGCGACCAATCGACTTCAGCCTGACTCACCGCATCATCCCCACAAACCGTTCGAACAGATAGAAACTGTCCTGCGGCCCCGGGCTGGCCTCGGGGTGATACTGCACGCTGAACGCCGGCCGATCCTCCAGCTCAATCCCGCAATTGGACCCATCGAACAGCGATACATGCGTCTCGCGCACGTTGTTCGGCAGACCCTCCCGCTCGACCGCGAAGCCGTGGTTCATGCTGGTGATCTCGACCTGCCCGTCGGCCAGCCGCTTGACCGGGTGGTTGGCGCCGCGGTGGCCCTGGAACATCTTGCTCGTCCGTCCGCCGACCGCCAGCGCGAGCAGCTGGTGGCCGAGGCAGATGCCGAACAGCGGCTTGCCCGTCTCCAGCATCTGCCGGATCACCGGAATGGCATATTCCCCCGTCGCCGCCGGATCGCCTGGGCCGTTCGACAGGAAGAAGCCATCAGGCTCATGCGCCATCACCTCGTCGAAAGTGGCGGTCGCCGGCAGGATCGTCACCCGCGCTCCGGCCTCGACCAGGTTGCGGAAGATGTTGCGCTTGGAGCCATAGTCGATGGCGACGACATGCGGCCGCTCGCTCTCGTCACCGCCCCCGGCATAGCCGAGCGCGATCTCCCACTTGCCGCCGCTCCACACCCGAAGCTGCTCGCACGACACCTCTTTCGCAAGGTCCATGCCCTCCAGCCCTGGCCACGCCCGCGCCTGCTCGACCAGCGCGGGCAGGTCGAACTCGCCCGCCGCCGAATGCGCGATCACCACCGTCGGCGGCCCTTCGCGCCGGACCAGCTTGGTCAGCGCGCGCGTGTCGACCCCGGCCAGCCCGATCCGCCCGTTGCGCTTCATCCACTCGGGAAAATCGATCTTCGAACGGAAATTGCTCGGGCTGGTCACCGGCTCGCGCACGATCGCGCCCACCGCATGGGGATCGTCCGCCTCGACGTCCTCGTCATTGGTGCCGACGTTGCCGATGTGCGGAAAGGTGAAACAGATCGCCTGCTTGGCGAAGGAGGGATCGGTCATCACCTCCTGGTAACCGGTCATCGCGGTGTGGAAGCACAGCTCCGCCACCGCCGCGCCCTCGGCCCCGAATCCCTGTCCCCAGACCACCCGGCCATCGGCAAAGACGAGGGCGCCGGTAGCTCCCTTCGGCATGGGCGTGGGCGCAGGACTGGCCATCGGATGGAGGGCTCCGTGAAGTTGAAAACCGGCGATGTCGCTAAGCCGTCGCCGCTAGGCCGTCACGTCCCGCTGGTCAACCGCGCTGCATACGAATAAGCGCGTCTGCATGATCCGTGATGACATCAAGACCGCCCTCGTGTCCGCCATGAAAAGCGGCGACAAGGCCTCGACCAGCACCATTCGCCTGATCCAGAGCGCGATCAAGAACCGCGACATCGAGCTGCGCACCGGCACCGCGCCGGCCGACGACGATGCCCTGGTCACCGAAGTGCTGCAGAAGATGATCAAGCAGCGCCGCGAATCGGTCACCATGTACCGCCAGGGCAACCGCGAGGAGCTGGCGCAGCAGGAAGAAAGCGAAATCGCGGTGATCGAACGCTTCCTCCCGGCGCAGCTGTCGGACGAGGAAGCCAGCGCGAAGATCGACGAGATTGTCACCGAACTCGGCGCAAGCAGCATGAAGGACATGGGCCGCGTCATGGCCGCGGTGAAGGAGCGCCTCGGCACCAGCATCGAACCGGCCCGCGCGAGCGCCCTCGTCAAGGGTGCGCTGGCGGGCTAGCCGTAGCGGCCGGCCATGACCCTCTCCCCCGCCTTCCTCGACGAACTGCGCGCCCGCGTCACGCTGTCCAGCGTCATCGCGCCGCACGTCAAACTCACCCGTGCGGGCCGCGAGTGGAAGGCCTGCTGCCCGTTCCACAACGAAAAGACCCCCAGCTTCACCGTCAATGACGAGAAGCATTTCTACCATTGCTTCGGCTGCGGTGCGCATGGCGATGCGATCCGCTTCCTGACCGATAATCGCGGTCTGCCCTTCATGGACGCGGTCAAGGAGCTCGCCGCCTCCGCTGGGATGGAAGTCCCCGCCCCCGATCCGCGCAGCCGCGCCCGGGCAGAGCGGCAGGCGACGCTGCATGACGTCATGGCGGCAGCGCAGGCGTGGTTCGCCGAGCAACTCGACGGGATCGAAGGCGCCGAAGCCCGCGCTTATTGCCAGAAGCGCGGCATCGGCGCCGGCGCGATCAAGCGGTTCGGGATCGGCTTCGCCCCCGACCGCCGTCAGGGCCTGCGCAAGGCGCTCGCCGTCCACACCGACGAAAAGCTGATCGAAGGCGGCCTCCTCATCCAGGTCGAGGACAAGGAGCCCTACGACCGCTTCCGCGGGCGCCTGATGATCCCCATCCGCGACGCGCGCGGCCGCGTCATCGGCTTCGGTGGCCGCATCCTCGGAGCCGGCGAGCCCAAATATCTCAACTCCCCGGAAACCCCGCTCTTCGACAAGGGCTCCAGCCTCTACAACCTCGACCGCGCCTCGCCCGCCTCGCGCCAGGCCAAAAGGCTGATCGTGGTCGAAGGCTATATGGACGTGATCGGCCTCGACCGCGGCGGGATTGGCGAAGTGGTCGCCCCCAACGGCACCGCGCTCACCGAACGTCAGCTCGAACTGCTGTGGCGGCTCGACCCCTCGCCGATCCTCTGCTTCGATGGCGACGCGGCCGGGACCAAGGCCGCGATCCGCGCCGCCACCCGCGCGCTTCCCCTGCTCGGCCCCGAACGCACCCTCTCCTTCGTCACCCTGCCCGAAGGCCAGGACCCCGACGACCTCGTCAACACGGGCGGGCGCGATGCGGTCGAAGCCTTGCTGCAAGCCCCCGAACCCCTCGTCGACCGCCTATGGCGGCACGAGCGCGACTCGGGGCCGCTCACCACCCCCGAACAGCGCGCCGGCCTCAAACAACGCCTCCTCGACCACGCCGCGTCCATCGCCGATCGCAGCTTGTCGCAGCTGTATCGCGACGAATGGATGAACCGATTCTTCGCGCTGGGCCGCCGCGAACGCCCGGCCTTTACCCCCAATGCGCCCGGCCAGCGCCGCGGAAACTGGATCAAAGGCCGCGGCTTCGTGCCCCCCGAACCGCCCGCCAGCGCTGAGGCGCGGGAGATCGGCGCCACCGGCGTCGACCGCTTCACCGCCCGCGCGCTGGTCGCCGGCCTCACCCGCTTCCCCGACGTCGTGATCGAAGAAGCCGGCATCCTCGCCGCCCTTCCCTTCGCCGATCCGGCCGCCGAAAAACTCAAGCATCGCATGCTCGATCAAGCACTTAGGACCGGACATCTTGATTCGGTCGCACTCGCGCCCATCTTGGCGGAAGCCGGAACCGCGCAGTGGCTCGAAGGAACGCTGGGCGGGTTCGGCAAAGGTTTTTCCTTCAACCGCACCGATACCGAACCGGCTCAGGCGCGGGCGGACCTCCGGGCAGTGATCGAGCTGCTCGGCGACCGCCATGAGATTGCGCAGGGCCTGGCCGAAGTGTCGGCGCGGGTGATGGACGACCCGCAAGCTGTGGCCGAACAGCACCGTCTGCTGCTTGCGAATCAGGAAACAACCAAGAGACTGGCAGATTACAGCGCCAGCGACTAAGCGAACCCGCAACCATGGCCAAAGTTGAAACCCAGGACACCGACGATCAGGACGGCGGCGACGCCCCCCTCATCGATCTCAATGACGCTTCGGTGAAGAAGCTGATCGCGCGCGCCAAAAAGCGTGGCACGATCACCATCGACGAACTGAACGAAGCGCTGCCTCAGGACCAGATGAGTTCCGAGCAGATCGAGGACGTCATGTCCGCGCTCAACGACATGGGCGTGCAGATCGTCGAAAAGGAAGAAGGCGGCGACGACGAGGAGGAGCAGGACTCCGAAACCGCGTCCGAAGACGAAGTCGACCCGCTCGACGACGGCGGCCCGCGCCCGGCCGCCGCGGTCAAGAAAGAGACGGTCGATCGCACCGACGATCCCGTCCGCATGTACCTGCGCGAAATGGGCGCGGTGGAACTGCTCTCCCGCGAAGGCGAAATCGCGATCGCCAAGCGCATCGAGGCCGGCCGCGACACCATGATCTGGGGGCTTTGCGAAAGCCCGATCACCTTTAACGCCATCATCGAATGGTCGACCGCCCTCAATGAAGGTCGCATGCAGCTGCGCGAGATCCTCGATCTTGAAGCCATGCTGTCCAAGGGCCCGTCGGCCGAGCAGCTCAATGCCGCCGAGAATGACGAAGACGGCGAAGGCGAAGTCACCGCCGCCGCCGCCGGCCCGTCGATCAAGGAAGAAGAAGAGCCCGAATCGGCCCCCGCCGACGACGACGAGGACGAGCTGCGCGAAAACCGCGCGCCCAAACCCGCCGAGGAAGAGGAAGAGGACAACACTCTTTCCCTTGCGCAGATGGAAGAGACGCTAAAGCCCAGCGCGCTCGAAAAATTCGCGGCGATCACCGACCATTATCGGAAATTCGCCAAGCTTCAGGACGCCCGCCTCGCCTGCATGGCGGCCGGCACCCCCTTCTCGCCCGCCAAGGAGAAGGACTATCAGAAGCTGCGCGAGACGCTGACGGCCGAGGTCGAAAGCGTCCAGTTTCACAACGCCAAGATCGAATATCTGGTCGAGCAGCTCTACGCTTACAACCGCCGCCTGACCGCGCTCGGCGGCCAGATGCTGCGCCTCGCCGAACGCCACCGCGTGCCGCGCAAGGCGTTTCTCGACAGCTACATGGGCCACGAGCTCGACGACAGCTGGCTCGAACGCGCGGCCAAGATCGACAAGAAGTTCGCCGCCTTTGCCGCGACCGAAGCCGACACCGTGGACCGCATCCGCACCGAAATCGGCGAAATCGCCCAGTCGACCGGCATGGCGCTCAGCGAATTCCGCCGCATCGTCAATCAGGTCCAGAAGGCCGAGCGCGAAGCCCGCATCGCCAAAAAGGAAATGGTCGAAGCGAATCTGCGCCTCGTCATCTCCATCGCCAAGAAATACACCAATCGCGGTCTGCAGTTCCTGGACTTGATCCAGGAAGGCAACATCGGCCTGATGAAGGCAGTCGATAAGTTCGAATATCGCCGCGGCTACAAGTTCTCGACCTACGCGACCTGGTGGATCCGCCAGGCGATCACCCGCTCGATCGCCGACCAGGCGCGGACCATCCGCATCCCGGTCCACATGATCGAGACGATCAACAAGCTGGTTCGCACCAGCCGCCAGTTCCTTCACGAAACCGGCCGCGAGCCGACTCCGGAAGAACTGGCCGAGCGCCTCTCCATGCCGCTGGAGAAGGTTCGCAAGGTGATGAAGATCGCCAAGGAGCCGATCAGCCTCGAAACCCCGATCGGCGACGAGGAAGACAGCCACCTCGGCGACTTCATCGAGGACAAGAACGCCGTCATCCCGGTCGACGCCGCGATCCAGGCCAACCTCAAGGAAACGGTGACGCGGGTGCTGGCGTCGCTCACCCCGCGCGAAGAACGCGTGCTGCGCATGCGCTTCGGAATCGGCATGAACACCGACCACACCCTCGAGGAAGTCGGCCAGCAGTTCAGCGTGACGCGTGAGCGTATTCGCCAGATCGAAGCCAAGGCACTGCGCAAGCTCAAGCACCCGTCGCGCAGCCGCAAGATGCGTAGCTTCCTCGACCAGTAAGCGGAACCGGGCGTGGCGGAGGCAGGTTGCCCCGCCATGCTCCACCACCTCTCGCTCGGCACCGCAGACATCGACCACGCCCGCGCCTTCTACGATCCGGTGATGGCCGAGCTTGGCCTGCGCCGAACGCTCGATGTCGCGGAGGCGGTCGGCTACGGCGCGGGCATCACCGCGTTTAGCCTAAACTCGCCGGCTGACGGCAAGCCCGCCTCACCCGGCAACGGCGTCCATGTCGCCTTCGAAGTCGAACACCGCGCCGCGGTCGACGCCTTCCATCGCGTGGCGCTGGCCCACGGCGGCACCGACGACGGCCCGCCCGGCCTGCGCCCCGAATACGAACCTCACTATTACGCCGCCTTCGTCCGCGACCCCGACGGCAACAAGATCGAAGCCGTGACCTTCGCGGGAGCCTGAAGCCGCGCGCCCTTCGTGACAGAGAGCCAAGCTCGAGCCACGCAAGATGCAAGGCCCACCCTTAGGCCGCCGAGCGCGTCAACTCCGTTTGCACAGGATCGCTCGGCGGGAACGGCTGCTGCAGCAATTCCGCGCCAGGAACCGGCGGTTGCAACCAATAGCCTTGGCCCAGGGTGCAGCCGAGCTTGAGCATCAAGGTGAGGTGTCGCTCGCTCTCGATATGCTCGGCGACGATGGGCACGCCGATCCCGCGGCAGAGCGAGATCACCGCGCCTAGCAGCCGCTCACCGTCCGCATTGTCCAGGGCCGCGGTGACCAGAGCGCCATCCAATTTGATCTGGTCGAACTGGAACTCGCGTAGATAGCCGATCGAGGCATAGCCGGCGCCGAAGTCGTCGAGCACCACCATGACCCCGGCCGCGCGAAGGCTGGCAAGATTGCGCTTGGCCGTAGCGAAATCGGCAAACAGCGCAGTTTCGGTCACCTCGACCTGCAACCGGTCCGGCCCGAGACCCGCTTCCGTGAGCGCATCCAGCACCTTTTCCGAAAGGTCGGCCGAACAAAGCTGAACCGCACTAAGGTTCAGCGACAGGCGAATGCTCGGATCCCAGAGCGCGACTTCGCCAATCGCGAGCTTCATCAGGTGATCGCCTAAATTGCCAATGACGTTCAGCTGCTCGGCGATGCTCACGAACTCCGAAGGCGGAACATTGCCGAGCTCCGGATCGGTCCACCGGGCCAAGGCCTCGTTCGCTACGGGTCGCCCGGTCGTCAGGTCGATGATGGGCTGAAAGAAGACTGCGATGCGTTGGGTGACGTCGGCGGCCTGCAACGCATGTTCGATCTTCGCCCGGCGCTGGCGCGGCACATCCATGGCGGGCTCGAACACCGCAACGTCGCTTCCTGTCTGCGCCTTGGCATCGTACAGGGCGATGTCAGCGTCGGTCAGCACCCGAGAGGGCGTGGCCTCGACGCCGTCACGCGACAGGGCGATGCCGCAGCTGACGAACAGCGGAAACTTGCGGCGCTCGACGATCGCCGGCCGATTGACCTTTTTCAGCAGGCGCTTGCCGGCTTCGCGCGCATCGCTTGGCGACGTCATTGATGGAAACAGGATTCCGAATTCGTCTCCGCCCATCCGCGCCACCAGACACTGCGCCGGCGCGGCCCGCGCCAATCGCTTGGCGACGACCTTCAGCAGCGCGTCGCCATAGCTGTGTCCGTAGGTGTCGTTGACGACCTTGAAACGGTCGATATCAGTCACTGCGACGGCGAACGGCCGACCGCTGGCTGCGCAGTCGGCGACTGCCGCTACAAAGGCGCGGCGGTTGGGAAGACCGGTCAGGAAATCGGTGGTCGCGGCGGTGATCGCCTCCTGCCGCGCCGTCTCAGCCAGTTCCTGCTGCTGGCCGATCGCCCAGCGCGAACGAACGATGGTGGTGAACTGGGCGCTTTGCCGGGCGATCAACTGCACGACCAGAAACATCACCACGCCAAGACTGACCGCGGCACCGACATATTTGGGATTGGGCGACTGTAGGCCGATGACGGCGAGCGGAAGCCCGAGCAGGAGCAACGTTAGATAAGCCGCAAGCGGCACCGCGCTCAGGCCGAAAGCAATGCCGACCGCTGTGAAGCCGCCGAGCAGGAAGATCGCCATATGCGTGTCCGACGGCGCTGTCCCGAGCAGGTGCCAGCACCACCAGGACAGCAAGGCGCACATGAAAGCATTGACCCCACAGGCCTGGCGAATTCGCGAGAACATCAGCCGATGATCTGGATCGGATGTCGACCGCAGCCACAGCCATGACCTCGCGATCGCGCATGCCAGCATGATGGTCGTGACCTCGAGCCCCAGCGAGATCGAACCCCTGGTGGTGATCTGCAGGGCAAGGACATTTGTCGTTGCAAGCACGTAAAGGATCGGCACCTGCCGACGAAGCGCCGCGTAGCGTTCCTCAACGAGCGCTCGGCCCATCGGGGTGTCGATCTCCCCAACGGCGAGATGATGACGCAACCGGCTTACAAACATGGCCGCGCCGGCGTAGCGCGGGAGACTTAACTTTTGTTTATGGTCGCGGCCAGGCATCGGACACTGGTGTAGCGCCATGCAACTTGATTGCCACAGCGTAGGTTTAGCGCGGATTGCCAAGCCTTGATTGCCGACCATGGTCGCTTATTGATCGACCGACCGGTCCGACCCGTCTCCGGGCCGCCAATCCGCATCGCCCGGCTCTGCGGCGCGGCAGCCTCGACGCAGCGCTCTCGTGTTGCTGACGCAACCCTACGCCCGCAATTGCAATGTAGGATCTCGTCTGATCTACCCTGATTGGTGGGCACCCTCCCCTCTCCCAGCCACCCCGGACCGGCCTCGCGCTGGCGCGCTCGCGGCGTGCCGCCGGGGACCACGCGCCCCGCTTCCGCAGCCTGTGCACCGGCCGGCACCACCGCCGCCGCCCCGCTGCCGCCATCCCTGCGCTCAGGGTCACACCGTGTGACCTTGTTCATCTTGTCCCCGCGAGAGGGAAAAATGGGACCACGGGCACGGCGAGCGCACCCCCGTCACCGGTGACCTTTGTGACCTTATTCAGCGTCGCGCCCGCGCCGGGCGATCCCCTGTCGCCCTCTCCCGCGCAACTACCGACCGACCGCCGCAAGCCCGGCGCTCCGCCTTACCGGCAGGCGGCGACCTCGCGGCGGCACACCCCGTCGACGCTGCCCGTCGCCAGCGGCAAGCCGACCCAGCTCGCCAGCGTCGGCAGGATGTCCACCGTGTCGGCGGCGGCGGCGGGGCTCGCGGGCTTCAATCCCGGGCGCCAGAAGATGATTGGCACGCGGCGGTCGTAATCCCACGGCGATCCGTGGCTCGCGACATAGCCGACGCCGGGCTTGGAGATCGCCGCCACATGGCTCTTGAGGACGATCAGCAGGTCGCCCGACCGCGCCGGATCGAAGCTCGCGCGATAGCGCTGGCGGAGCGTCCACCGGGACGGATCGCCGCTCGGCATCGGGGTCGCGGCCATTTCGGCGGCGGTGAACACCGTTTCCACCTGCGGGTGGGCCCTGGCGATGGCGATGGCGCCAGCCTCGACGGTGCGGCGGTCGGCAGGCGACAGGCTCTTGTCGATCCACACGTCCCCGACCGACCCGCCCAGCAGCACCGGCGCACTCCGCCCGATCCGCCCGGCAAGCTGCCTGCCGATCTTCTCGACCGTGAACTCGGGATCGAGCCGCTGCGCGTCGCTCACGCCCCCCGCCCGCAGCCGCTCGACCAGGTCCAGCCCGCCATGATCCGCGCTCAGCACCACCGCATAATCGATCCTGGCGGCATCGAGTGCGGCAAAGAAGCCGTCGAGCTCGCGGTCGAGCCCGAGCATCTGCAGGCACATCTCCTGCCCGCCCGAGCCATAGCTGTGCCCGACATAATCGGTCCCCGACAGCCCGACGCTCAGCACATCGGTCGCCGCGCCCTTGCCGAGCCCCATCTCGCCGACCAGCCCCAGCGCGATCGCCAGCGTCGCGCCGTCGATCTCGGGGCTGGCGCGGAAGTTGCGGGTGTCCCCCGCGCCGCGGGCCAGCGTGCCGTTGCCCACCGTCAGCGTCGGCGTGATCTGGTAAGGCGTCGCCCGCGCCTGGCACAACGCCGTCGGCTCCAGCCCGGCGCGAGGCTGGGCAAGCGCCGCGGCGAACGCCGGGCGGAACGCGGCAATGGTCCGCGGCACCGGCGCCGCTTTGAGATCGGTGTTCCAGGCCTTCCCATCCCAATACCAACGCTGGTCGGGCGCCTGCCCCCCCATCATCACCGCGGCCCGGTCCTTGCCGGCCACCGCGACGTTGCGGCTACGCGGGCTGACCGCCTTCAGCCGCTCGCCGAAGGTCGTGGCGCGCAGGTGCGCCGGGCCGACAGTATAATTGGACGACGTGCTGCCCGCGACGCGCTCGTCCTCGGCGCAATAGACCGTCTTGTCGGCGCGGGCCGCATTCTGGTCGATCCAGTCGTTCGCGACGATCCCCGTCGCGGCCGGATGGCGCCCGGTCAGCAGGGTCGAGTGCCCCGGACAGGTCTCGGTCGCGGCATGGCTTTGATAGCCGTTGGCGAACGTCACGCCGCCCGTCGCGAGACGCCGAAGCCCCCCGGTGAAATGCGGCCGATAGGCTTCGAAAAGGTCGCTCGAAAACTGGTCGATCGAGATGGCGATGACCAGCTTGGGCGGCTTGGCCGGAGCCTGAGCGACAGCGGGAGCGGCGACGAGGGCCGCGGCGGCGGCAAGGAACAGGTGACGCATCGCCGCCATGTAGCAGCGCCGATGCGTCGCCGCCATGACTAGCCGAGCTTGGCCTTGAGCCGCTCGTTCACCACGCCCGGATTGGCCTTGCCCGCCATCGCCTTCATCGTCTGCCCGACGAAGAAACCGAACAGCTGCACCTTGCCGTCCTTGTACTGCGCAACCTTGTCGGCATTGGCGGCGAGGATCTTGTCGATCTCGGCATCGATCGCGCCGGTGTCGCTGTTTTGGCGGAGCCCCTCGCGCTCGACGATGGCGTTAGCGCCGTCGCCGGTCTCGAGCATCTTCTCGAACACCGTTTTGGCGATCGACCCGCTGATCGTGCCGTCGGCGACCAGGCCGAGCAGCTCGGCGGCTTGGGTCGGCGTGACCGGACAATCGGCAATGTCCTTGCCGAGACGGTTCAGCGCGCCAAACAGCTCGGCCACCACCCAGTTCGCCGCACGCACCGGCTCCGCACCCGCCTCCAGCAGCGCATCGAACCACCGCGCCGTCTCGACCTCTGCGGTCAGCACGCTTGCGTTGTACGCGGTGATCCCCGCCGCCTCGTACCGCTTGCGCTTGGCGTCCGGCAGCTCGGGCAGCGACGCGCGGCAATCCTCGATGAACTGGTCGTCCAGCTCCAGCGGCAGCAAGTCGGGATCGGGGAAGTAGCGATAATCGTGCGCATCTTCCTTCGAACGCAGTGACCGCGTCTCGCCCTTGTCCGGATCGTAAAGCCGCGTTTCCTGGACGATCGAGCCGCCCTCCTCGAGAATCTCGACCTGGCGGCGGGCTTCCAGCTCGATCACCTGCTGCACGAAGCGGACCGAATTGACGTTCTTGGTCTCCGTGCGCGTCCCGAACTCGTCGCCGGGCTTGCGCACCGAGACATTGACGTCGGCGCGCATGGAGCCTTCTTCCATGTTGCCGTCGCAAGAACCGACATAGCGCAGGATCGCGCGCAGCTTGCGCAGGTACGCTCCCGCTTCCGCCGGCGAACGGAGGTCGGGCCGCGACACGATCTCCATCAGCGCCACGCCCGACCGGTTGAGATCGACGTAACTCATGGTCGGATGCTGATCGTGCATCAGCTTACCCGCATCCTGCTCGACGTGGATGCGCTCGACCCCGATGGTCCGCGCGCTGCTATCGTCCTTCTCGTCGGTAAGAACGGTGATCGAGCCCTCGCCCACCAGCGGATAGTAGAGCTGGCTGATCTGATAGCCCTGCGGCAGGTCGGCGTAGAAATAGTTCTTGCGATCGAACCGCGACCATTTGTTGATCTGGGCATCGATCGCCAGGCCGGTGCGAACCGCCTGCCGGATGCACTCGCGGTTCGGGATCGGGAGCATGCCCGGCATCGCCGCATCGACCAGGCTGACCTGCGTGTTCGGCTCGGCCCCAAACGCCGTCGCCGCGCCGCTGAACAGCTTGGCGTTGGAGGTCACCTGCGCGTGGACCTCGAGGCCGATCACGACCTCCCACTCGCCGGTTTCGCCCTTGATGCGATAGGGTGCGTTAGCGTCAGCCATTGTGCTTCTTGTCCTTGAGGGCTCGCTCGCTTGCGGCCTTCTCCAGCAGTTCACGCTCGGTCCTGGACGAGCCCAGAATGGGGTTGGTGCTGCTTATAAAATCGCGGCCGAAAGCGTCGAAGCGCTTCCACCATTCCTTCCAGCTCACCACCACTTCCCCGGACGGGCGGTGAAGCCCGCGCGTTCCTCGATCGCAAGGCCGGCATTGAGCACGCCAGCCTCGTCCATTTCCCGCCCGATCAGGTGCAACCCGAGCGGCAGCCCCTGCGCATCGAGCCCGCCCGGCACGCTCATCGCCGGCAGGCCGGCAAGGCTGGCCGGCACCGCGAACACGTCGTTCAGATACATCGCCAGGGGATCGCTCATCTTCTCCCCGATCCCGAACGCGGCGCTCGGCGCGGTCGGGGTGAGGATGACATCGCACTGCTCGAACGCCCGCGCGAAATCCTGCTTGATCAGAGCCCGAACCCGCTGCGCCTTGGTGAAGTAAGCGTCGTAGAAGCCGGCGCTCAACACATAAGTGCCGATCATGATCCGGCGCTTGACCTCGGCGCCGAAGCCCGCCGCGCGGGTCGCCGCATACATGGCGTCGAGATTGCCGCCTTCCGGCACCTCGCGCAGTCCGTAGCGGACCCCGTCATAGCGGGCGAGGTTGGACGAGGCTTCGGCCGGCGCGATGATGTAATAGGTCGGCAGCGCATATTTGGTGTGCGGCAGGCTGATCTCGACCACCTCAGCGCCCGCATCCTTAAGCCAGGCGATGCCCTGGTCCCACAGCGCGTTGATCTCATCCGGTACGCCGTCGATCCGATATTCCTTGGGAATACCGACGCGCTTGCCCTTGAGATCGCTCGACAATCCCTGCTCCCACGCCGGCACCGGCGCGTCGAGCGAGGTGGCGTCCTTGGGGTCGAACCCGCTCATCGCTTCCAGCAGGATCGCGCAATCCCGCACCGTACGCGCCATCGGCCCGGCCTGGTCCAGCGAAGAGGCAAAGGACACGATGCCCCAGCGTGAACAGCGGCCGTAGGTCGGTTTTATCCCAGTGATGCCGGTGAAGGCCGCCGGCTGACGGATCGAGCCGCCGGTGTCGGTGCCGGTGACTCCCGGCGCGAGACCCGCCGCGACCGCCGCCGCCGACCCGCCCGAGCTTCCGCCCGGGGTCAGCGCAGCATTGCCGCCATCGTTGCGCTTCCACGGGCTGATGACCGGCCCATAAGCGCTGGTCTCGTTGGACGAGCCCATCGCGAACTCGTCCATGTTGAGCTTGCCCAGCATCCCAGCGCCCGCTTCGCGCAGCTTGGCGCTAACGGTGCTCTCGTAAGGCGGCTTGAACCCGCCGAGGATCTTGCTGCCCGAGGTCGTGTCGACCCCAACGGTCGCGAACAGATCCTTGATGCCGAGCGGAAGGCCTGACAGCGGCTTCAGCTCGCCCGACTGCCGCGCGGCATCGGCGGCATCGGCGCAGGCCAAGGCGTCCTCCGGCGTTTCCACCGTATAGGCGTTGAGCGCCCGCGCAGCTGCCACCGCAGCGTTGAAGCTCTCGGCAATCTCCCGCGCCGAAAACTCGCCGCCACGGAAGCCGTCGCGAAGCTCCGTCAGCGTCAGGCTATTTAGCTCGGCCATTATTCGATCACCTTGGGCACGGCGAAGAAGCCGTGCTGCGCTTCGGGCGCGTTCAGCAGCACCTTGTCGCGGACGTTGCCGCCGGTAAGCGGATCGGCATCGATGACGTCATCGCGCAGGCGCAGCTTCTGGTCGACGACCGTCGCCAGCGGCTCGACGCCCGACGTATCGACCTCGCCGAGCTGCTCGACCCAGCCGAGGATGTTGTTGAGTTCGGGCACCAAAGCCTCAACTTCCGCGTCGCTCATCTGGAGGCGCGCAAGCTTGGCGATGTGCCGCACGGTGGCGGTATCGACGGACATGTTCGGCGCGTTAGCGAGGGGGAGCCGAGCCTTCAACTCCCCCTCGGCTTCGCCTTAGCGCGGGCGGCGATCCCGGCGGTTCTCGCGGCGCAGTTCGCGGACGTCCTGGCGCTGGTCACGGCGATATTCGCGGCGATCCTGCTGGCGGTCGGTCCGATACTGCTCGCGGGTCACGGTGCCGGCGTCACGCGCGGCACGATCCTCGCGGCGCTCGACCCGGTATTCCCGACGGTCGCCACGGCGCTCGCCGCGATATTCGCGATAGTTCTCACGAATCGCAGGATTGCGGCTACGCGCGATCCGCTGCTGCTCCCAATAACGGCGCTGGGCGGTGCTGATCGGATACCGGCGGCGCTGCTGGTCGTAGACGTAGGCACCGGTGCCCGGGTAATAATAGCCGCCGTTCCAGCCGCCATAAGGCGAACCGTAGCTGCCATAGGGCGAGCCATAACCGCCATAAGGCGACCCATAAGTGCCATAGCTCCCGTACGTCCCATAAGGCGCGTAGCCGCGGTTATAGCCGTAGCCGCCGCCGTAATAAGGGTCGTAATAACCCGAACCGACGCCGATCGAGACGCCGGAATAAGGATCAAGGGTGGCACAGCCGGACAGACCAACGGCACCGATCGCGGCAACGGCAAGATTGCGGACAAGGGACATGGCGACGCTCCTACAGCCCCCCGGCCTTGATCCAGCCTTGGCGCCGCCGCTTGAACGGGAGGTGAATTAGGGTCTTACCGCTTGGTGGAAACAACCTTTGGCGCAAAGAGATTGGCGGCCAGCCAATCCGCAGTTTTCTCGGCATTCGGCAATCCCGGGGTGATCATGTCGAAATGATCCTTGGGGTTTGTCGTAATCACCCGGACGTCGTCGCCGGCTGCCTTGGCCTTCGCCTCATAGGCTTCCATTCCAAAGCCGAGAGCGCCCTTGACCAGCAAGGTGCGCATGCCAAGCGGAAGGTGGTCGATCGGACTTGCGTCGCGATAGGCTTGGGGCGTTTGTTCCGGGGTGCCGCCGAGCAAAGGAACGATGACGGGTTTGCCGCATATCTCTTTGTCTAAGCCCACGAACTCGCGCACCGACCCCGGCCCATCAATGGCTGCGACGCTTATCGGCGTGATCGCATTCTTGCCGAGCGGCCCGGCAAGACGCGGGCGGCTGGCCGCATAAAGGGCGAGATGAGCACCCGCAGAGTGCCCAACGAAGGCGCTGCGCTTCAAATCGAGAGGATAGCGTTTCGCAAGCGAGCGGAGGTGATCAACCCCTGCGCCGACATCCTGGAACGTCCCCGGATACCCACCACCAGCATCGCCGACGGCGCGATATTCGATGTTCCAGGTCGCGATGCCGCGCCTTGTCAGCATGTCGGCGAGCGGCGCCGTGCCCGAGACGCCCTCAAAGCTGCGGGTCCAGCAGCCGCCGTGAATCACAGCGACCACTGGAAACGGGCCCTTGCCGGCGGGCAAGCGAAGCTCGCCGAACTGCAGCCTGTCCTTGCCATAACGCTCGACGAGCACGGGCTTGGAGACTGTCTTCTTGGCGGCTTCAAGCGGGGGATAGGGACTGGCCGAAGCGCCTGCCGCCAAAAGGCCGGCCGCCGCGATGAGAAGGCTCGTCGAAGCGCATGTCCCTAATCCCCCCCTGCCTGATTCGATTCGTCTCCGATCAGCCTTTCTTGGCCGAGATGTAAGCGTTCACCTGCTCTTCGAGCACGTCAAGCGGCAACGATCCGTTCTCGAGCACCGCGGCGTGGAAATCGCGGATATCGAAGCGGTCGCCGAGCTCTTTCCTCGCGCGGTCGCGCAGCTCGAGAATCTTGAGCTGCCCGACCATGTAGCTGGTCGCCTGGCCCGGGTTGTTGAAATAGCGCTCGACCTCACGGACGGCATCGGCGCGCGACAGCGGAGCGTTCTCCATGAAATAATCGATCGCCTGTTCGCGGGTCCAGCGCTTGTCGTGGATGCCGCTGTCGACAACCAGCCGCACCGCGCGCCAGACCTGGGTCGACAGCATGCCGAATTCGCTGATCGGATCCTGGTAGAAACCCATCTCCTTGCCGAGGCCCTCGGCATACAGGCCCCAGCCTTCGGCATAAGCGCCATAGCCGCCGAACCGCCGGAACTTGGGCACGTTGGGCAGCTCCTGCGCCAGCGCGATCTGGAAGTGATGCCCCGGCGCCCCTTCGTGATAGCTGCGCGCCTCGAGCTGCGGCTTGGACACATCGGCCATGTTGGCGAGGTTGGAATAATAGATGCCGGGGCGCGTGCCGTCCTCGCTCGGCGAATTATAGAAGGCGATCGACGCCGTTCCCTCGCGCCACTTCTCGACCGCGCGCACTTCCAGCGGGGCTTTGGGCAAGCGGCGGAACCACTCGGGCGACTTCGCCATCACCTGCGCGACAAAGCCTTCGGCATCCTTGATGTAGGCGGCGCGGCCGGCGTCGGTGTCGGGATAGCGATACTTGGGATTGGTGCGCAGCTCGTCGAAGAACTGGCGCAGCGTGCCCTTGAACCCAACCTGGTTCTTGATGACCTCCATCCGGGCATGGATCGCCGCGACCTGGTTGAGACCGAGCTGGTGGATCTGCTCGGCGTTCATGGTGGTGGTGGTCGAGTTCTTGAGGCGGTTGGCATAGAAAGCCGCGCCGTCGGGCAGCGACCAGGCGCCGCGATTACCCTTGGCTTGGCGTTCGGTGTCGGCCCAGGTCGCGAGGAAGGTACGATAGCCGCGCTGCATCGGCCCGGTCATCGCCGCGCTGGCCGCGGCAAGCAGGCGATCCTTCTCGGCCTGCGGCACATTCAACTTGCCGACCTTGGCCTTGAAGTCGGCATAGACCGGTGTGTCGGGGCCAGCGGCGAAAGGCGCGCCGGCCAGCACCTTTTCGGCGTCGCGGCGAACCGGCGCGAAATTGAAGGTCGACGGCACGATCCCCGCCGCCGTCTGCGCGCGCATGTTGGCGGTGATCTCGTTCATCACCCGCTCGATCGCGTTCAGGCGCAAGATATAGGCTTCGGCGTCGGCGACCGTGTCGATCTTGTGATTGTTGATCAGGAACACCGGAAGCGAGCCGGCCGGGCTGCCGTTGGTGCTGGCGATGAAGCCGTGGCGGCGCCAGCGGAAGTTTTCGACGTCCTGCTGCACTTCGTTTTCGAAGAGGCGGTAGCTCAGGCGGCCGCTGGGGCTCAACCGCTCCGGATTGAACTGCGCCCGCATCGCGGCAAGCTGCCGCTGCGACAGCGCCAGATCCTCGGCGGCATTGGCGTCGGTGTAGCTGTTCAATTCGCCATAGCGGTCCTTGCGGCCAAGGCTCGTCAGCCCCTGCGGCGAGCGCGCGACCTGCTCCTCGAACGCGGCGTCGAGGAAGGTCGTCAGGCGCTGATCCTCCGCCAGCGGATCGACGACAGGCTCGACCGGACCAACGGGCGCGCTCGCCGCGGCGGCAACCGGCGTCCCCTCGTCGGCAGGAACCGTTGCACAAGCGGCGGTGGTGAGCAGCAGAAGCGCGGAGAGCTTGATCTTCAAGACGGATACCCTTTCACATGGCTGGTCGCAGCCAAGCCCCGCCCGGCCTTCAAGTCAACTTGGCTTTGGCGCGCCGCCGCCCTACCTGCGCCCCCATGTGCGCCCGCCGCTTCCTCGTCGTCATCTTCCTCCTGACCCTGCTGATCGTCGCCGGCGCCTTTGCCGTGTTCCAGTTCGGCGGCTCGGTCCTGCGCAAGCAGGCGCTGCCGACCGTTCCTTACGAAGCGCCGCCGCCCGCCAGCGGTCCCGACTATGTGCAGACGGAGAATTGGCTCAACCTGCCCGACACGGTCCCGCCCGGCCCGGCCGAATGGAAGCCGCAAGGAATCGGCGCCGAGCCCGCCGGCAAGGTCGAGGCGGCGACCTTCTACATTCACCCGACGACCTATCTTCAGCGCGATCGCTGGAACGCCCTCCTCGGCGACAGCGAAAGCCAGTCCCGCGCGCAGCTGTTCGTCCGCAGCCAGGCCAGCGCCTTCAACTTCTCACGGGTCTATGCGCCCAAATACCGGCAAGCGGCATTCGGCGCGTTTCTCGACACGGGGGACGACGCCACCGCCGCGCTCGATCTCGCTTATTCGGACGTGGCGCGCGCCTTCGACCGGTTCCTGATGCAGGAGGCGACCGCCCCGATTATTCTTGCCGGGCATAGCCAGGGCGCGCTGCACCTCACCCGCCTGCTGCGCGACAAGGTGGCCAAGGATCCCGCGCTGCAAAAGCGGATCGTCGCCGCCTACGTCGTCGGCTGGCCCGTCAGCCGCGCGGCCGATCTACCCGCGATGGGCCTTGCCGCCTGCCAGAACAATCTCGACGCGCGCTGCCTAGTCTCGTGGCAAACCTATGCGCAGCCGGCCAACACCGATCTCATCACCTCAGCCTTCGAAGGCACCACCGGGTTCAACGGCCAGAAGCGGCGGCGGCAGGATATTATCTGCTACAACCCGCTGTCGGGCTCCAACGATGACGGCGTACCGGGCGAGATCACCAATTTCGCCCGCAACGACGGGACGCTGGTCCCGACCGACTCGAACCTGCGCGACGCCAACCTCGTCCAGGGTGCGGTGGGGGCAATGTGCCGCGATCATTTCCTGATCATCGCCGGGGTCGACGACAAGCTGCCCGACCTCGGCCCCTATGTGCTGCCCGGCAACAACTATCACGTCTACGACTATGCCCTGTTCTGGGCCAACATCCGCGCCGATGCGCGCGGGCGTGTGAACGCGTTCAAGCCGTGATCACCGCCGCCGCCTCCGACTTCCTCGCCGCGCTGCCGGGTGGCGGCGTGCTCGCCGGGCTCGACGTCGGGACCAAGACCATCGGTCTCGCGCTGTGCGACTCCGGCTGGAGCTTCGCCGGCCCGGCCGAGACCATCCGCCGCACAAAGTTCACCGCCGATCTCGCCCAGCTGCGCACCTTCATCGAGCGCCACGCGGTCAAGGGGCTGGTGGTCGGCCTGCCCCTCAACATGGACGGCACCGACTCGCCCCGCACCCAATCGACCCGCGCCTTCGCCCGCAACCTCGCGCCCCTCGCTCTTCCCGTGCTCCTGTGGGACGAGCGCTGGTCGACCCAAGCCGTCGAGCGCGCGATGATCGCCGCCGACGTCAGCCGCGCCAAGCGCGCCGAAGCCGTCGACAAACTTGCCGCCGCGCACATCCTCCAGGGCGCGCTCGACGCCCTTTGCATGTTGCCGCGGCCAAGCTAGCAGACGCGCTTGTGCACCTCATTTCCATCTCGTCGCTAAGCGACTCGCAGCTCACCGCCCTGTTCGCCACGGCGCAAGGTTTCGCCGACGATCCGCGCAGTGGCCGCGACCGGCTGGCGGGACGAACCGTCTTCAACTGCTTCTACGAAAACAGCACCCGCACCGCGATGAGCTTCGCGCAGGCTGCCGCCCGTCTTGGCGCGCAGGCGATCACGCTGTCGGTCGAACATAGCAGCGTCAAGAAAGGCGAAACCCTCGCCGACACCGCCCGGACCTTGGGCGCGATGCAGCCCGACGCACTAGTCCTCCGCCATCGCCAGAACGGCGCCGCGGAAGAAGTCGCGGCGCTGATCGATTGCCCGGTGATCAATGCGGGCGACGGCACCAACGAGCACCCGACCCAAGCCCTGCTCGACGCCCTGACGCTCCGACAGCATTTCGGCAGCCTCGAAGGCCGCACCGTCGCGATCTGCGGCGACATCCTGCACAGCCGCGTCGCCCATTCCAACGCCGCACTCCTTCCCCGGCTCGGCGCCACCGTGCGCCTCGCCGGCCCACCGGCGCTAATGCCCGGCGACGTGGAAACGCACTCGATCGACGAGGCCATTGCGGGCGCCGATGCGGTAATGATGCTGCGCGTGCAGCGCGAGCGGCTCGACGAGGATCTGGGCGACCTGCCCGGCGAATATCTCCGTCAATTCGGGCTGACGCCGGAGCGATTGGCGCTCGCCAAGCCCGATGCGGTCGTCTTGCATCCCGGCCCGATGAACCGCGGTGTCGAGATCGCCGACGAGGTCGCGGACCTCGCGAACCGCTCGCTCATCCTGCGTCAGGTGGCGAACGGCGTCGCGATGCGCATGGCGGTACTCGACCTGCTGGTCGCGAGCTGAGCCCGAGCGCTTACTTGCTAGCGAAACGGACCGGCGCGTCGCCCGCGGCATTGCGCACGAAACAGGTCGCGCCGCTAGCCTTCAGCTTCATGCACAGCGCGCGCGCTTCGCCGTCGCTGGCGAACCCCTTGAGGCTCAACCTATAGACCGAGCCGCGCGCATCGTTGAACCGCGCGCTGGCCGGCACATAAGCGCTCAGTCCGCCATGACGGCGGGACAGCGTTTCCCACCCGGCCTTGAGGCCCGACGGGGTCGAATAAGCGCCCAGCTGGACTACCGCCTTGCTGGCGCCGAACCGCTTGGCGGCTGCGCGGCGAAGCTCGGCGACCTTGGGCAGGCTGCCGTTCGGCTTGATCCGCTCGGCACGCAGGCTGTCGACCATGGCGACCACATCGGGCGCTGGAGCCGCGACCGGGGCCGGCAAATCGGCCTGCGCAACGGCGACGGGAGCGGGCGCCTCGGCCTCAGCGTAGGCGACCGGAGCGGCCTCCTCGACCCGCGCCGCGGCGACGGCCACCGGCTCGCTTGCGGCAGGCACCGGGGCCTGGGGCACCGGGGCTGCTTCGGCGAAGAGAATGTCGTCGTTCTTGGTCTCGACCTTGCGCGCCAGGCGCACCGGCATCCCGGCATCGACCGAAGAGGGTGCCTTGACCCCGATCAGCGACGCGACCTGCGAGGCGGGCGCGGTGCCGGGGCGGGCAAACGCCGCCCATTCGCTCATTCGCACTTCGAGCTGATCGCCCGCAAGATCCTGCGCCGCGACCTGACGGGCCCGGGCCCAATCGCCTGCGATGGCGTGGGCGAGCGCCAGGTTCTGGCGCACACGCGCATCGGCACCCGCCCCCCGCGCGGCAACGTCGAGCATCTCGATCGCAGCGCCGGGACGGCCGGCAAGCGCCATCGCCAGGCCCGCGTCGGCGGGGCTGATGACCTGGGCGTAAGTGTCGAGCGTCTGGGCCGCGGCGTCGGCCTTGCCCTGCGCGACCTGCGTCAGTACAAGCTTCAGCGGCACTCCCGTCTGATCGGGATACATCGCCAGCGCATCGGCAAAGGCGGCTTCGGCCGAGCGGAAGCGGCCACCGGCAAGATAGGCATTGCCGAGCAACGTCCGGAATGCCGCGTCGGTCGGGCTCTTTTCCACCGCTTTTTCAGCCAGCGCGATGGCGCCAGCGACATCGCCCTGCTGAAGCGCGAGATGCGCGCGCATCGCCACACCGATATTGCTGTTCTCGACCATCCCACCGAAGCGCTTGGTCGAGCCGCCGCCAAGCGCACATCCCGTCAGCGCAACCGCCATGACGATGCTCGAAGCGGCGAAAAGAGCGTTCCTGGGCTTGGTCATGATGCGTATCCCTTAAACTGACTGGCGCTCGGGGGCGCGGCTGGCCATGGCATCGAGCTCGGGCATGGTCGCCAGCAGCTCGTCGAGCGCACGGGTGACAAGTTGCTGGGCCGACACGCCGGTGACGGCGCAGGCGAGGCGAAGCTTGAGGTGACGATCCTGGTCGAGGCGCAGCGTGAACGCGGCCTTGGCCTTTCCTGCCGCAGCCCGGCTGCGCGGCGCCCGGACGGGGGCCGGTGCGACCGGGGCCACGCGCTCGGCGTGGAGCTGCGATACCTCGGCGACCGGTGCGGGCGGCGGCATTTCGGCGACCGGCTCGGCCAGCAGCTCCGCCAGCGGGGCCGCATCGTCGGGAATCGGTTCGGCCGTTTCGTCGGGAACGTCGTCGGCGGGCTCGTTGACGAAGCGATGGACGATCTCTTCCTGCACCGCATGGACCGGGCTCGCCGGGGTCAGGCCGAGCGCCGGGTTCGACCGGACGGCGGGATGCGGTTCCTCGCCGACCGGGACCGGCGCCAGCGTTGGACGCGGCGGCTCGAAGCCCATGTCGTTCCAGCCGAGGTCCTCAAGGCCGCTGCCCATCTGGCCAAAGCCTTGCGGCCGCATCGCCGGACGTGCCGCACCCTTGCGGGCAAGCAGCCCCGAGGACAGCGACGCGAAGGGCTTGGGTTCGCTCTTCATCATGGGAAATACGCTCCCTTAGCCAACCACGCGGCGGCCGAAGCCACCGACGGGACGCGGCGCGGCCGCTCCGACACCAGGCGACGCACCCGGAGCCGCGAACACGGTGCGGCGGAAATTCTTTTCGAGCCGGTCGGAGATATACTCCCACAGCGCGGTGACTTCGCCGGCCGACTTGCCCTTGGGATCGACTTCCATGACCGTCCGGCCGTCGATCATCGAGGCGGCGAAATCGGTGCGATGGTGAAGCGTCACCGGAGCCACCGTGCCGTGCTGCGACAGCGCGACCGCGGCCTCGTAGGTGATCTTGGCCTTGGGCGTCGCGGCATTGACGACGAAGATCAGCGGCTTGCCGGCGCGTTCGCACAGATCGACCGTGGCGCCCACGGCGCGCAGATCGTGCGGGCTCGGGCGGGTCGGGATAACGATCAGCTCGGCCACCGCGATCACGCTCTGGATCGCCATGGTGATGGCCGGCGGGGTGTCGATCACCGCGAGGCGGAAACCCTGCTGGCGAAGAACTTCCAGATCGCTCGCCAGGCGCGCCACGGTGGTCTGCGCGAACGCGGGCATTTCCGTTTCGCGCTCGTTCCACCAGTCGGCCAGTGAGCCCTGCGGATCGATATCGATCAGGCAGACCGGGCCAGCGCCCGCCAATTGCGCCTGCACCGCAAGGTGGCCGGAGAGCGTGGTCTTGCCCGATCCCCCCTTCTGCGATGCCATAGCCAGAACGCGCATTCCGATCCCCTCGGGTAAGGTGCTTCAATCTTGTTCGACTGGAATGCCGTGGCAGGCCTAAAATCAGGTTAACGTCGGGGGGCGGCTCGATTAGGCTGCGGGCGAACGGAGGGGTGTCATGCGTTTGATCGGTCTATTCGCGGCGGCAATGGTGATGGCGGTGCCCGCTTCCGCGCAGAGCGTACGGGCGGGGATCGACGCCTGGGGCGCCGGCAAGCCCGAGCAGGCGGTGGCGATCTGGCGCCCGCTCGCCGCCAGGGGCTCAGCCGACGCCGCCTATAATCTCGGCCAAGCCTACAAGCTCGGTCGCGGCGTGCCTGCCGATCTCGCCGCGGCGCAGCGCTTCTACGAGCAGGCGGCAAAGGCCGGTCATCTCGAAGCGCAGACCAGTCTCGGGCTGCTGCTGTTCCAGAACAATAACCGCACGGCAGCCCTGCGCTGGCTCAAACAGGCCAGCGACGCCGGCGAACCGCGCGCGATGCTGGTTTACGGGACCGCCCTGTTCAATGGCGATGGCGTGCCCGAAGACCGCGTCCGCGCCTACGCGCTGGTCAGCCGCTCGGCCGCGCAGGGTCTCGCCCCCGCCCGCACGACGCTCGGCGAGATGGACCAGATCATCCCGCTGGCGGAGCGGCAAAAGGGCGTTGCGCTGGCCCAGCAGCTGGCGTCCGCGCCGGCATCGTCCGCTGCAAAGCCCGTAAAATCGTCACCGGTAAAGACGGCATCCGTACCGACCACCCCGCGTCCGGCGACGCCGCCGCCCGCCGCCGGTGCGTTCCGGATACAGCTGGGCGCGTTTCGTGATACGGCCTCGGCGCAGCGGCTTTTTGCTTCACTCGAGAACCGCCTGAATGGCGCGCGGATGACCTTGGTGCCGTCGGGAACGATGACCCGGCTTCAGGTCGGCCCCTACCCGACCCGCGCCGCCGCCGCCGCGGCTTGCGCGGCGTTGAAACCGCAGGCCTGCTTTCCGGTCGCGGCGAACTAGCCTTTCGCCCACTCCGCCTTCGGAATGCCCTGCGCCCACAAAAGGGCCGTCAGGTCGTTATGCCGGATTCGCGCGCCGGCGATGGCTTCAAGCTTGGGCTTGCCGCGATAGCTGATGCCGAGCCCAGCTTCCTTAATCATCGGCGCATCATTGGCGCCGTCGCCGACCGCCAGCACCTCGCCCGGTGCGATGCCGAGCTGGTCGCGCCGGTCGGTCAGCGCCTTCGCCTTGGCGGCCGCATCGACGATTGCGCCCGTCACCTTGCCCGTCAGGTGCCCGTACATGCTTTCGAGATGGTTGGCCCGGACCTCCTGAAAGCCGAGTTCGGACGCCAATGGATCGGCGAAATCGTGAAAGCCGCCGGTCACCAGCAAGGTCGCCGCGCCGCGCCGGCGCATGGTCTGGACCAGCGTTCGCGCGCCCGCGTTGTGCGTCACCCGCTCGGTCCGGCAGCGCTCGATGCAGCCGACGCCGAGGCCGTTCAGCTCCGCCACCCGGGCGTGAAGCGCGTCGGCAAAATCCATCTCGCCCTGCATTGCCCGCTCGGTCACCGCGGCGATCTCGGCCTTCTTTCCGGCGAAATCGGCGAGCTCGTCGATGCATTCCTGCCCGATCATGGTCGAATCCATGTCGGCGACGAGCAGTTTCTTTTCGCGGCTTTCGACCGGCTGCACGATCACGTCGATCCCCGGCAATCCGTCTTCCAGCCGGTCGCGCAGATCGCGCCATTCTTCGACCGGTCCCAGCAACAGGTCGGCGGCGTCGCCTTCGTCGATCCATCGGGCCTCGCCCCCGCCGGCAATTTCCACCGCACGGGCAAGGTCGCTGTCGCGGAGCCTTCCTGCTGCTATCAGCGTCGCAATGATCAAGGGCGCTCCTCCTCTGGCCGTCATCGCAGGGCCGACCGCCAGCGGCAAGTCGGCTCTCTCCGTGACTTTTGCCCAACGCACGAACGGCGTGATCGTCAACGCCGACAGCGCGCAGGTCTATGCCGACCTCCAGATCGTGAGCGCGCGCCCGTCGGAGGCGGAGATGGGCGGGGTCGAACATCGCCTGTTTGGCCATCGCGACGGCGCCCGGCCGTGCAGCGCCGCCGACTGGGCCGCGGAGGCGAAAACGGTCATCGCCGAAGTCCACGGGCGCGGCCAGCTGCCGGTCATCGTCGGCGGAACCGGCCTCTACCTTCGCACCCTGCTGGACGGCATCGCCGAAGTGCCGCCCATCGATCCCGCCATCCGCGCCGAGATCCGCGCGGCATCCGTGGCCGACAATCATCGACGCCTGACCGAGCTAGACCCCGAAGCCGCCGCCCGGCTCCATGCCAACGACACCACCCGCATCGCCCGTGCGCTCGAAGTGGTCCTGTCGACCGGCGCGCCTCTGAAAAGCTGGCAGGGACGCACGAGCGGCGGCATCCGAAGTGACGTCAAGCTGTTCGGCGCCGTCCTGCTGCCCGACGCCGCCATGCTTTCGCCGCGTATCGATCACCGCTTTGCCGAAATGATCGAGACCGGCGCTCTCGATGAGGTCCGCTGCCTCGTCGACCGCCAGCTCTCTCCCTCCCTTCCCGTGATGCGCGCCATCGGGGTGCCCGAAATCGCCGCCCATCTGCACGGTGAGACGAGCCGCGCCGACATGATCGCCGCCGGGCAGCTCGCTACGCGCCAATATGCCAAGCGCCAACGCACCTGGTTTCGCGGCCAGGAACTCGGCCTTCAGCGCGAGAGCGACGCCCAAGCCGCCTTGCAGACCCTTCTCGCCGCCGCCAAGGAACAGGCATGCTGACCGACGCCGACCTCGACCCCGCGCCGCTTCACGGCCGCACCGTCGCCATCATCGGCTACGGCAATCAGGGCCGCGCGCAGGCCCTCAACCTGCGTGACGGCGGGATCGCCGTCCGCGTCGGGCTTCGACCTGGTAGCAGCCGGGCGGACGAGGTTCGCGACGAAGGCCTTACTCTCCTGCCACCGGCCGAAGCCGCCCGCGACGCCGACATCGTGGTCCTGCTCGCCCCCGACGAGCATTTGCCCGCCATCTACACCGAAATCGAACCGTCGCTGAAGCCCGGAGCCGCACTCGGCTTCGCGCATGGCCTCTGCATCCACTACGGCCTGATCACGCCGCGCCCCGACCTCGACATAATCATGGTCGCCCCCAAAGGTCCCGGCGCCGCGCTTCGCCGCCTTTATACCGAGGGCAAGGGCATGGTGGCCTTGGCGGCCGTCGCACAGGACGCGACCGGCAACGCCTGGCCCCTCGCCCTCACCTACGCCCACGCGCTCGGCAGCGGGCGCGCCGGCGCCGGTGTCCTGCGCTCGACCTTCGAGCAGGAAACACTCTCCGACCTCTTCAACGAAGGCGCCGTCGTGTGGGGCGCGGTGCCGGCGCTGCTCGAAGCCGGGTTCCAGACACTGGTCGAGGCCGGGATTGACCCGCAGCTCGCCTATCTCGAATGCGTGTCCGAATTGAAGCTCCTCGCCGATCTCGTCGAAGCGCGCGGCATCGCCGGCATGCGCGAGGCGATCAGCAACACCGCCGAGCTCGGCGCCAGTCTCGGCGGTCCGCGCCTGGTCGACGACGGCACCCGGCAGCGAATGCGCGACGTCCTCGATGACCTGCGCAGCGATCGCTTCGCCAGGGCGCTGTCCGACGAAGCCGCCGCCGACTATCCGCGCCTCCGCGCCGAACGCCGCAAGGCCGCCGCCTCCGCGCTCGAAGCCGCGCGCCGGTCGCTCCTTTAGCCCACGATCTCCGAAGCCTGCCAGCGGTCGCCGACACTGGCCCGCTCGACATACACGCGCTGCAAGCGGCGATGCACACCGGCGGCGACCGGGTCCTTGGCCTGTTCCGCGCGCTCCTGTTCTTCGGCGGCGCGGCGGGCAAAATAGATACGACTGTCTTCGATCATGGCCCGCCTCCCACCTGGTTGCAGCACGCCCTTGATAGCAGATTTGCGCCATTTAGGAAAAGGGGCGCCCGGACCAGCCGGACGCCCCTCGTTTCACGCCCTTGCGGGATCGGATGCCGCTTAGAAGCGGGTGCCGACCGTCGCGACGAGCTGGTGGCGGCGGACGTTGTTCTCGTAATCGCTGAAGCGATACTCGCCGCCGATATAGGCCTTGCCGGCCAGCGCGAACTGCGCGCCGCCGCCGATGCGGTAGCCGTCGAGGTTATCCTTGGCACGCAGCGTACCGCTTTCAGCGCTGAAGCGGGCGTTGGTGTAGCCGCCCTTCAGATACACGTTGCTGCCGTCGGCACCCAGCGGGAAGCTGACGCGGCCACCGGCGTAAAGGTCACGCTCGGCCTTTAGCGTCCCGGCGATATTGCTCTCCTTCACCGTCGAATCGCTCGCTTCGATATCGACACCCAGCGAGGCGCCGTTGCTCAGCGCGAAATCGTACCCCGCGCCCACGCCGTAGACGACGCCTTCGTCCTTGAAGGTGCCGTTGATGCCGCTGTCGTTGACCTTCACGCGCGGGGCGTCATAGCCGACCAGCGCTTCGACGCGCGGACCCTGCGGCGCCTGCGCCAGCGCCGGAGTGGCGGCAAGAGCGGCGGTAGCGACGGCGGTCAGCGCAACAAACTTTTTCACAAAACTTCTCCTGATCTTTTCATTGGAGCGGCACAAAGCAACTCGCCGCTCAAACGACGACATGTGTCGCCGCTTGCCCGAATGAAAGGAGAAGACGGGAAGAAGTTGCCCCGTTCATCAAAGCGAAAGGCAAATACCTTGCCTCTGCCATGATGATGAACGGCGGTTCATTTACGTGGATCGAGAAGTTGATCTAGGTTTGGTGTACCTAGTAACAGCAATGTTACTTGCCGCGCTTCTTTCGATGACTGTCGAAATCGAGAACGCTGTTTTCGCCTTCCTGCCCTTCGAGCAGGCCGAGCCGGCGCGCAACCTCCTGATAGGCCTCCGCCTCGCCGCCCAGACCCTGCCGGAAGCGATCCTTGTCGAGCTTCTCGCCCGACCGCATGTCCCACAGGCGGCAGCCGTCGGGGCTGATCTCGTCCGCCAAGATGATGCGCGCGAAATCATTCTCCCACACCCGGCCGAACTCGAGCTTGAAGTCGACCAGGCGAATGCCGATCGCCGCGAACAGGCCGGCCATGAAATCGTTCACGCGGATCGCCATGTCTGCGATGTCGTTCATTTCTTCCTGCGTGGCCCAGCCGAAGCAGGCGATATGCTCATCCGCGACCATCGGATCGCCCAGGGCATCGTCTTTCAGATAGTACTCGATGATCGTGCGGGGGAGCTGCGTCCCTTCCTCGATCCCGAGCCGCTTCGACAGCGACCCCGCCGCCACGTTGCGGACCACCACCTCGATCGGCACGATCTCGCACTGGCGGATCAGTTGCTCACGCATGTTCACGCGGCGGATGAAGTGAGTCGGCACGCCGATGGTCGCGAGCGAGGTGAAGATATGCTCCGAGATGCGGTTGTTGATCACGCCCTTGCCGCTGATCGTGCCGCGCTTCTGCGCGTTGAAGGCGGTCGCATCGTCCTTGAAATACTGGATCAGCGTGCCCGGCTCCGGACCCTCATAAAGGATCTTGGCCTTGCCTTCGTAGATCTGGCGGCGGCGAGCCATACGCATGCGCTTTCAAATGGTGGATGAGTTGCGAGCGCCATAGATGCCGCGTAGCCGACACGCAACGCGACAGCCGGTCTAGACGAAGATGGCGACCGTTTGTCGTCCCGCCAGAACCCGGCGACCGGAAGCATCCCACACGTCCATCGCCTGCCGCGAATAACCGTCGGCGGTGCTCTCGCTGACCGCGCGGCAAAGATACCAGGCGGCGGCATCGTCCGGCCGGCGATCGAGATCGAAGCTCCACGACAGGCTGCTGATCACGCCGAATTCGGGAAACACCGGCATGGATGCGGGCGGAAGCACGTCGGCCAGCGCGATCAGCGACACCAAGGGGTCAGCCCCCTCGGCCTCGCGCAGCCGGGCCCACATCACGAATTCGGGCTCGCCGCCGCTGAACGGCAGCCCGCCGGATACATGGCGTATCTCGTAATTGGCGGCAAAGGTCGGTCCCTGCCCTGCCTTCAGCACCGCCGGAAGATCGCCCGGGACGGGGGCCGCGGGAGCCGTGACCCGCTCATGCGCGACCTTGGAGGGCCGCGCCGCCCCGCAGAAAAAGGTAAGCCGCGCCGCCAGTCCCGCGTCCCCGTGAACATCGACTCCGACCGTTGTCGCCGATTTACCCCGGCGCAGGATCGCGGGCTCCAGCGTCAGCCGCCCACTCGCCGGGCCGATAAAAGCCGCCTGGACCGAGCGCAGCGGCGGCAGATCGCGAAAGGTCTTCGCGGCCGCCGCCCACGACAGCGCGGCGGTCATTCCGCCATACAGCGTCCGCCCCTGGCTCCAGCTCGGCGGCGCAACGAGCGACAGGGGATCGCCGGCAAGCGAGGCGATCACGGCGGCGAGCGAAGGGTGGTCCATCGGGGTGCAGCTCAATTCAGGGAAGGATGGTCGTCAGCAGATAGGCCGCGAAGACGGTGAGGTGCACCGACCCGTGCAGCAGCGTCGTGCGGCCACGGGCGATCGACAGGCTCGCGATGAACAGGGTCAGCGCAAGCAGGGTGATGCTCTTGGTATCGAGGCCGAGCGACAGCGGCAGGCCGAGGAAAAAGGAAGCAACGGTGACCGCCGGGATGGTGAGCCCGATCGTCGCCAGCGCCGAGCCGAGCGCCAGGTTGAGGCTGGTCTGCAGCCGATTGGCCCGCGCCGCGCGAACGGCGGCCACGCTTTCGGGCAGCAGCACGATGCCGGCAATCGCGATACCGACCAGCGACAGCGGGGCCCCGGCCGCAGCCACCGCCTGCTCGAGCGGTCCCGACAGTGATTTGGCCAGCAGGATCACCGCGCCGAGGCTAACCAGCAGCGCGCCGAACGAGATCCAGCTGGTCCGCAAGTCCGGTTTCTCGGCATGCACTGCGGGCAGCCGCGCCAGATCGCCCTTGGGCAGGAAATAATCGCGGTTGCCGACCGTCTGCACGAATACGAAGACGAGGTAGAGGACGAGCGAAAAGGCGGCCACGAAGGCGAGTTGCGTCCCGCTATAAATCGGCCCCGCCACGCTGGTGGTGAAGTTCGGCAGCACCAGGGTCAGCACCATCAGCGTCGCCAGTGTGCTCAGAGCCGCGGTAGCGCCCGTGCGAGTGAACCGTGCTTCCTTTTGATGCCGTGCCGCCGCCACCAGACACAGGCCGAGCAGCAGGTTGAGGATGATCATCGCCGCTGCGAACACCGTGTCGCGGGCAAGCGTGCTGGCCGCCTCGCGGTTGGTCAGCATCAGCGACAGAATCAGGCCCACTTCGATGATCGTCACAGCGACCGCCAGTATCAGCGTGCCGAACGGCTCCCCCACCCGGTGCGCGACGATTTCGGCGTGATGCACCGCGGCAATCACGACCCCGATCAGCACCGCTCCAATAATCAGCGGCGATAGGTGGATGGCTGATCCAGCAAGGATCACCGCCCAGCCCAGCAAGGGGCCGAGCAGCGCAGCCCAAATTCCAAGATTGGCCATGCCCCTCCATGTGGAATGGAGAGCCCTCTGTCGACCCTTGTCACGGCAAACCGGACGCGGCGAACCCGCCGCGCCCGGTGTCGCGCGACCCTATTTGCCGCCCATGGCTTCCTGCAGCCCGGGCGCGAATTGGGCGCCGTGCGGGACCTTGGCCGTCGATTTCGCCAGCGTGTCGCCGATCGGCTCGGCCCGGCCGCCGAGGCACTTGGACAGGAAATTCTCGGTTACGGCGTTGAAGGCGATATTGTTCACCGGCCGGGCGAAACCGTGGCCTTCGTCGGGGAACAGAACATAGGTCACCGGGATATTGCGGCTGCGCATCGCCTCGACGATCTGATCGGCCTCGGCCTGCTTGACCCGCGGGTCGTTGGCCCCCTGTCCGATCAGTAGCGGCCGCTGGATCTTGTCCGCCGCATAAAGCGGTGAGCGTTCGCGCAGCCAGGCCTTGCCGGCGTCGGTGCCGGGATCGGCCATCCGCCCGTAAAGCTGGGCACGACCGGCTTCCCAATAGGCCGGGATCGAGGCCAGCAACGTGTTGAGGTTGGACGGCGCGACGATCGCGACCCCGCAGGCGAATTCGGTCGGGGTGAAGGCCATGCCGGCCAGCGTTGCATAGCCGCCGTAGCTACCGCCCATGATCGCCACCTTGTCGTCGGTGGTGATGCCATTCTTTACCGCCCAGTCGACCGCGTCCAGCAGATCGTTCTGCATCTCTCGGCCCCAGGCGCCGTTGCCGGCCGCAAGGAACTTCTTGCCGAAACCAGTGGAGGCGCGGAAATTAACGCTCATCACCGCATAGCCGCGGTTCGCCAGCCACTGGTGGTAGCCGTTGAAGCCGTACCCATCGCGACCCCACGGTCCGCCATGAACGAGCAGCACCATCGGCACCGCCTGGTCGGGACGTCCGTCGCCATTGCTGTCGCTTCCCGGCGGCAAGGTAAGGTAGCTCGGCAGCGTCAGGCCATCGCGGCTCTTGATCTCCAGCGTCTGCATCGGGCTCAGTGGCAGGCCGGCCAGCGCAGGCCGGCTGTCGAACAGCTTGGTGAGCTTTTTGGCCTGACGGTCGTAGAGATAGGTCGAGCTCGGTCGATCGGCGTCGGCGGCTCCCACTACCCACAGGCGGTCATCGGTAGACCGCGACGCAATACCGAAGTCTCCCTTCAGTTGCGTCTTGAGGAAAGCAAGATCGGCGGCGATGGCATTGCCGACGGGCTTCCAGTCGTTGCGCAGGTAATTGACAGAATAAGCCTCGAGTTCACCGGTGCGCGGATTGGCGATACCGCCCCCGATATCGGCGCGCGCGTCCTCGGCCAGCACGCGAGTCTTGCCAGTGGCCACGTCCTGCGCGACCAGCGCCGCCGTGTCGCGGCCGCGGCTGTCGACCCAGTAAAGCGTCTTGCCGTCAGCGGTGAAACCGGCGGGCGCCGTTGTCTGCGAATCCTCCAAGCCGACGCTGGCGAACGGGGTTGCCGCCGCCTTGTTGTTATCGACCATGTAGAAGTCGGTGCCGCCATCCTTGCGCGGTTTGGACGCCATGCGAATGTTCAGCCCGGCATCGGCTACGAAGCCTGCGAATTGGCCCTCGTTGATCATCACCGGTGTGATCTTTCCGGTCTTGAGATCGAGGCTGTGGACGTCATGCCACTTCTGGTCGCGATTATTGAGGCCGATCAGCACCCGGTCCTTGATCGTTGGCGAAATGCTGACCAGCTGCACGGTGGTCTTGGTATAGGGCGTCAGCAGCCGCGTTTCGCCGCCGGTTGGGCTGGTAGCGTACAGCAGGAAATCCTCGTCGCCGCCCTTGTCATTGACATACAACACCGACGAGCTGTCCGGCGCCCAGAAATAGCTGCGGATCGGTCGGGTCTTTTCGGCCGTGACGGCCTTGGCGTCGGCGGGATTGGCCGCGGGCGCGACCCAGATGTTCATCACGCCATCGACCGGCGCGGTCCAACTCAGCCATTTGCCGTCGGGTGAGATCCGCGCATTTGCCTTTTCGGGATTGCCGAACAGAACGTCACGGGGGATCAGTGGAAGGCTTGTCTGTGCCACGGCGGCTCCAGCGATAAGAGTGGCGGCCGCGGTGGCAGCAAGAAGCAGATTGCGCATCGAATTTTCTCCCCTGTTCGACCCCGAGTCGAATGCAGGAGTTTAACCCGAATCAATCATCCTGAAAGCGGTTGCTGCGCGGGAAGCCCAATGGCGCCATCCGGCCGCTGGCTCCCCGGATCGCCTTCCACGGCGTCAGGTCGCTCTCGGTCCGGGTCCGCCCGCTGTCGCCGCCCATGCTCCAGCTTAAACCCTCGCCAGCCTTCAGCACCGCAATATCGGCTAGTCCGCCGTCGCGATAACGCTGCAGCTGAACCCCCGACCCGCGGCCCATTTCGGGCAATTCGCTGAGGTTGAAGACCAGCAGCTTGCGATTATCGCCGACCACCGCGACCGTTTCGGCATTGGGCGGCACCGGGCGCAGCACTTGCAGCTTGGCGCCGGGGCGCAGGTTCATCAGCTGCTTGCCCTTGCGGGTCTCGGCAAGCACCGCTTCGCCGCTGGTCAGGAACCCGCGCCCATCGCTGCTGGCGGTCAGCAGCCGCTCACTCGGCTTGACCACCAGTATCGCGGCGATCTCGACCTCCGCCGGCAAATCCAGTGACAAGCGCACCGGCTCGCCGAACCCGCGCCCGCCCGGCAGCTTGTCGCCGCCAAGCGTGTAGACCCGCCCATTCTCGCCCGCGATCAGGATCTTGTCGGTGGTCTGCGCATGCAGCGGCTTGCCCCACAATTCGTCGCCTTCGCGGAACTTGAGCGTGGCGAACTCTTGCGGATCCAGATGCCCCTTCATCGCCCGAATCCAGCCCCGCGCGGACAGGATGACGGTGATCGGCTCCTTCTCGATCATCGCCGACCAGTCGATCTCGGCCCGCGCGGCGAGCGGCTTCTCCTCGATGGTCGTACGACGCGGATCGCCGAACTTGGCCTTGACCCCTTCGAGGTCTTTCTTGAGCCGATTGCGCTGACGCCGCGGGCTTTCGATCAGACCGAGCAGGTCCTCGCGCTCCTTGGCCAGCGCGGTCCGCTCCTTGGCGATCTCCATTTCCTCCAAGCGCCGCAAACTCCGCAGCCGCATGTTGAGGATCGCCTCGGCCTGCCGGTCGGAAAGCCCGAACTCGGCCATCATCACCGCCTTGGGCTCATCCTCGGTGCGGATGATCTCGATCACCCGGTCGAGGTTGAGGTAGGCGATCAGGAAGCCGTCGAGCAGTTCCAGCCGGTCCTCGATCTTGCCGACCCGCGTGCGCGAGCGGTTGAGCAGCACCTCGATCTGGAACGACAGCCAGGCGGTCAGGCAACTCTTCAACCCCATCACGCCCGGCGTGCGATGCTGGTCGAGGACATTAAGGTTCAGCGGGAAACGGATCTCGAGGTCGGTCAGCCGGTACAGGCTTTCCAACAGCAGCGCGGGATCGACCGTGCGACTGCGCGGTTCGAGCACGATGCGCAAATCCTCGGCGCTTTCGTCGCGCACATCGGCGAGGATCGGCAGCTTCTTGTTGGCGATCAGCTCGGCGATCTGTTCGATCAGCTTGGCCTTCTGCACGCCGTACGGAATCTCGGTGACGACCAGGTCCCAGCCCCCGCCCTTTTCCTTCTCCTGCGCCGCCCGCGCCCGGAGGCGGAAACTGCCCCGCCCGCTTTCGTACGCCGCCAAGATCGTCTCGCGCGCATCGACCACCAGTCCGCCGGTGGGGAAGTCCGGCCCGGATACGAAGTCCATCAGGTCGCGCGTTTCGGCGGCGGGATTGTCGATCAGATGCATCGCCGCATCGATCAGCTCGGTGACGTTGTGCGGCGGGATGCTGGTCGCCATGCCGACCGCAATGCCGCTGGCGCCGTTGGCGAGAAGGTTGGGGAACAGGCCGGGAAAGACCTCGGGCTCTTCCTCCTCGCCGTTATAGGTGGGCCGGAAGCCGACCGTGCCTTCGTCGAGGCCGTTCATCAGCTGCGCCGCGATCGCGGTCAGCTTGGCTTCGGTATAGCGATAGGCAGCGGCGTTATCGCCGTCGATGTTGCCGAAATTGCCCTGCCCGTCGACCAGCGGGTATCTCAGGGCAAAGCTCTGCGCCAAGCGCACCATCGCGTCATACACCGACTGGTCGCCGTGCGGGTGATATTTGCCGATGACGTCGCCGACGACCCGCGCCGACTTCTTGTAGGCGCCGGCCGGATCGAGCCGCAGCAATCGCATCGCCCACAGCAGGCGGCGATGAACCGGTTTCAGCCCGTCCCGGACGTCGGGAAGCGAGCGCGCGGTGATCGTCGACAGGGCATAGACGAGGTAACGCTCGGAAAGCGCGGCGTCGAAAGGAACCTCGATCTCGGTATCGCTGGGCTGCATGGCCCGGTGTTAGCCTAGCCCTCGGTCATCCGCCACGGGGGAAAGCGCCGCGCTTCGCCGGCGCGATAGAGGAAGATGATGTTGCCGGCGGGATCGCGCAGCCGGGCTTCGCGCCACAACCACGGCTGGTCGCGCGGGCCATGCTCGAACACCATGCCGCCGCGGGCCAGCGCCTCGACGCGGGCATCGAGGTCGTCGCATTCGAAATAGACGGCGGTGGTCGGCGCGATCGCTTCCTCGGGATCGATCTGCACCGAGAAAGTCACCCCGCCCCACGCCTCGAACCGGGCATAGCCATTCTCCGGGCTGTCGACGATCTGCGTCAGCCCGAGCTTGGTATAGAAAGCGACTTGCTTGGCGTAATCCTTTCCGGTCACCGTGACCTGGTTCAGCCGTGGGCTGCCCCCGACGTCGAGCCGGACCTGCCCCTGCCCCATCGGCCCATGCCCCCCGCCCAGCCCCGGCGCTTCCAGCAGCGCGATGCGGACGAGATCGCGCGCCTGCGCCACCGCCTCGGCCAGACGGCGACCTTCGCCAAGGCCGAAAGCGATCGCGCTCGCCAGCGTGCAGCCCGTCCCGTGACTGTGCGGCGTGTCGATCCGCGTGCCCTGCCAGCTGGTAAGATTGTCCTCCTCGATCAGCGCATCGGCGACGGCTTCGCCCTCGTCATGCCCGCCCTTCACCAGCACCGCACAGCGATGCCTGGAAACGAGTCCGAGCGCGCCCTCGATCGGGTCCTCCTTGCTGGTCAGCCGCGTGAGCTCGGGGAGATTGGGAGTCGTCACCGTCGCCAGATCCATCAGCGCGCCGAACGCCTCGATCGTCGCATCGTCGGCCAACGCCGCGCCGCTGGTCGCGATCATGACGGGGTCGAAGACCAACGGCACCCGCGGCTCCATCGCCGCCAGTCGCTCCGCCACCATCCGCGCGGTAAAGGCCGAGCCGATCATCCCGATCTTGATCGCATCCACCCCGAAGTCGCGAACTACCGAATCGATCTGCGCCAGCACAATTTCGGCAGGCACGGGATGCACCGCATCGACGCCAAGGCTGTTCTGCGCGGTCACGGCGGTGATCGCCGTCATCGCGTGGCCGCCAAGCATCGTCACGGCCTTGATGTCCGCCTGAATCCCCGCCCCGCCCCCGCTGTCGGAACCGGCGATGATCAAAATACGAGGGATGCTCTTGGCGGTCATTCAGATCCTGCGTGGGCCGCGCGAGTTAAGATTTTGCCTTAGCCGCCGCTGCTTTCGAACGCGTCGGCCGGTCGAGCAGTTCACCCCGGCAATTGGGACAATGCTCGTCCAGTTCCTCGGCGCACGGCGCGCAGAAGGTGCATTCGAAGCTGCAGATGAAGGCGCCCGGCAGATGCGCGGGGAGCGCCTCGGCGCAGCGCTCGCACTGCTCCTTCATCGCCAGCATCAGGCCGCCGCCTTTTCCACCGCGGCGCAAATCCGCGCCACCACGGTTTCGACCTCCTGTCCGTCGTCGCCCTCGGCCATGACCCGGATCAGCGGCTCGGTCCCCGACTTGCGGATCACCAGCCGCCCGCGCCCGTCGAGCTGCTTTTCGGCATCGGCGATGCATGCCTTCACCGCCGCGTCTTCCAGCGGGGCACCAGCCTTGAAGCGGACGTTGCGGAGCAGCTGCGGGACGGGCTCGAACTGCGCAAGCAGATCGCTCGCCCGGCGGTCCTGCCCGACCATCGCGGCAAGGATCTGCAAGCCCGCAACCAGCCCATCACCGGTGGTCGCATGATCGGTAAGGATGATATGCCCCGATTGCTCACCCCCGACGTTGCAGCCCTTCTCGCGCATCGCTTCAAGAACATAGCGGTCGCCGACCTTGGTGCGATGGAGCTGAAGCCCCGCCTCACCCAGATGCCGCTCGAGCCCGAGATTGCTCATCACCGTCGCCACGACGCCGCCGCCTCGCAGCAAGCCCTGCCGCTGCTGGTCGAGCGCGATCAGCGCCATCAATTGGTCGCCGTCGATCACCTTGCCCGTATCGTCGATTACGATCAGTCGATCCGCATCGCCGTCGAGCGCCAGCCCGATGTCCGCCCCAGTCGCCACCACCGTTTCCTGCAACAGCTTGGGATGGGTCGATCCGCATTGGTCGTTGATGTTGGTGCCGTTGGGCTGAACGCCGAGCTGGACCACCTCCGCGCCAAGTTCCCACAGCGCGTCGGGCGCGACATGATAGGCCGCGCCATTGGCGCAATCGACCACGATCTTGAGCCCGTCGAGCCGCAGCTTGTCGGGAAAGGTCGCCTTGGCGAAATGGACATAGCGCCCGCGCGCATCCTCGATCCGCTTGGCCCGGCCGATGCGATTGGCCTCGACCAATTCGACCTCCTGCTCAAGCAATGCCTCGATCGCCAGCTCGTCCTCGTCGCTGAGCTTGAACCCGTCGGGACCGAACAGCTTGATGCCATTGTCGTGGAACGGATTGTGGCTGGCCGAGATCATCACGCCCAGGTCCGCGCGCATCGAACGGGTCAGCATCGCCACCGCCGGGGTCGGCATCGGCCCAAGCAGTACCACATCCATGCCCACGCTGGTGAACCCCGCCACCAGCGCGCTTTCCATCATGTAGCCCGACAGCCGCGTGTCCTTGCCGATCACCACCCGGTGCCGATGATCGCCGCGCAGGAAATGAGCGCCCGCGGCCTGCCCCACCTTGAGCGCGATATCGGCCGTCATCGGGGCCTTGTTGGTGAGACCCCGGATTCCGTCGGTACCAAAGAATTTGCGTGCCATGACCAGCCCCTTAGCGCGGGCTCAGCGCAAGGCCCAGACCCCGACCGGCAACGGATGGAGCCAAGTCGCCAGCAGGAAAAGGAGGGTGCCGCCCACGAACGCGGTCCAGCCGGGCAGCGCGAGGCCGCGAGCAAATGGAACGAAGCTCGTCTGCCGCTCCCATTCCGCCCAGCGCTCACCAACCTGTTCCCGCTTCTTGGCGTCCTGCGCCTTTGCGCCCACCAGAGCGAGCACCAGGATCGCAAGCGCAATGGCCACCGCGCTCGGCTCCGGGTTCACCAGCAGATGCACCAGCCCCCACAGCGCGAAGCTCCACATCATCGGGTGACGGGTCCAGCGGAACACGCCTGCGGGCCGTCCGATCACCGCATCATGGCTCTGCATGGTCTCCATTGCCGGATTGCGCACGAATGACCCCGCCAGCAGCACGCTGGCCAGCCACATGATCGGCAATGCCGCCCCCCACGCCCAGCCTGGCACCGGCCACAGCAAGCCTTCCGCACCCACGGCGCGCCGGGCCATGACCATTGGCACGAAGCAAGCGAACGACACTGCCGAATAAGCCGCTAAGAAGCCCTTGGGTCCGAGCCGTGCGACCAGCGGCGCCCGTAGCGGGTGCGACATCAGAAGGTGGGTGGCGACAAACAGGCCTGCGAACAGCGCCGTCGTCGCCGCCGCACTCACCGCCGGTAGGCCTCCGGCAGCGCGCCCCGCTCCAGCGTCCGGTAGCGGTCGCGAAGCTTGGTCTGACGCGTCTCCAGCGGCTGCTGCACGCCATCGATGAAGACGGCTTCGGCGGTGCTGAGGTTATCGAGCGGATCGCCCGACCAGATCACCATGTCGCCGCGGCGTCCGGGCGCCAGGCTGCCGACCTCGCCGCCAAGCCCCATCGCCTCGGCCGGGCCGGAAGTGATCGCGGCCAACGCCTGCCCCCAGCTCAGGCCCGCGGCGCCCGGCAGGCGCGACAGGCCGACCAGATTGCCGGCATACCAACGCGCGCGAAACGCCATGCGCTGCTCGTCGTCGTTGATGGTCCCGATCGACACCTTGACCCCGGCGGCGCGCATCCGGCCGATATTGCTCATGGTCGACGCGACGCTCTCGAACGTGCCGGGCAGCGAGGTCAGCGCCGAGGCGATGACGGGAATGCCCGACGCCGCCAATTCGGGAGCAATGGTCCAGCCCTCGTTGGCCCCGACGATCGCCATCCGGATCCGCGGAAATTCGCGCTTGAGGGCGATCACCTGCCTGAGATCAGCCGCGCGCTCGGCGTGGATCAGCAGCGTTTGCCGCCCCTGCACCACCGGGACCAGCGCAACCGCATCGAAGCGGGTCAGCAGCACGTCCTGGTTGCGACGCGCGTCGTAGGAGCGGCTTTCGTTCGGATTGGCGACCACCGGCCCTTCGCCGGGATCGTCGGCCGTTTGCCCTGACGTATCGCGGGCAGGCGCTCGCCCACCGGCGACCTGACCGGCTTCGCGCAGCGCATTGCGCAGCAAAGCGTGCGCCGCGCTGCGGCTGCCACCGGCGGTTTCCGCCCCGTCCTCGCCCAATTCGACGAACTGGAACAAGCGGCCGCGGGTGATCGGCTGGCCGTCGGCCCCAGTGTCGATCAGCGCGCCTTGGCCCGCGAAGATGCTCTTGCCCGTGCTCGGTGCGACGATCGCGCGGGTGACGCCCTCGGCGCGGTTGATCGCGACCGGGGCGGCATTGGGATTGATCGACGGCGCGACATCGAGCGCCGCGCTGAACGGGCCGTCCGACCGCTGGTCGTTCGCGGCCGCCACCGCATCGACGTCGGCAAGACCCAGACGCGAAAAGCCCGCGACGATGCCCGGCGTGACCCATTTGCCGGTGGCGTCGATGACCTGCGCGCCCGCGGGCACCGCGACGCCTTGCCCCGCAGCGACGACGCGGCCGTCGCGAATGACGACGGTACCGCCGGAGATCGGCGCCGATCCGTCACCCAGCGCAACCGTGCCGCCCGTCACCGCAATGGTCTGCGCGGCAGCCGGCACGGCAACCCCGAGCGCACTCGCGCCGAGCAGGGCAGCAAGAGTGAGGCGGATCATTTCACGTCCCCTTCGCCTGGCTGGCCAAGCTCGAAATCGCTCACCGGCCGCATCCGCGGATTATTGGCGTCATACATCAGCGCCCCGTCGATCCACACGCGCTCGGGACGGGTATAGGTGCTGAACGGATTGCCGTTCCACAGCACCACATCGGCATTCTTGCCCGCCTTGAGGCTGCCTGTCTGGTCGAAGATGCCGAGCGCTTTTGCCGGGTTCATCCCCAGCCAGCGCCAGGCATATTCCTCGGTGATGTTGATCCCGGCGCGGCGGCCTGCGGCCATTGCCTTGGCGGCCTCCTGGTTAAGCCGCTGAATGCCGTTGGCGTCGTCCGAATGGACGATGGCGCAGGCCCCGGCGCGGTCGACGAACGGGATGTTTTCGCGGATCGCATCATAGGCTTCCATCTTGAAGCCGTACCAGTCCGCCCACATCGCCGAACAAATGCCTTCGCGGGCGAGGATGTCGGCGATCTTGTAGCTTTCCACCGCGTGGTGGAAGGTGTTGATCTTGTAGCCCGCTTCCTTGGACAGATCGATCATCTGCGCCATTTCGTCCGCGCGGTAGCAATGGTTGTGGACCAGGATCTTGCCGTCGAGCACGCCTTTCAGCGTGTCCATCGCCAGATCCTGCTCAGGTGCCTCGCCGCCGTCGGCCTCGTAGGCGTCCCATTTGCGCTTGTAGGCCTTGGCTTCGATCCAGGTCTGACGGGTGACGGCGATATTGCCCATCCGCGTCGCCGGACCACCCTTGTCGCCGTACACCCGCTTGGGGTTCTCGCCGCAGGCCATCTTGAGGCCATAGGGCGCGCCCGGGAACTTCATCCCCTGCACCGTCCGCGCGGGCACATTCTTGAGTGTTACCGAACGCCCGCCGAACAGGTTGGCCGATCCCGGCAGGATCTGCAGCGCGGTGACCCCGCCATTGGCAAGCGCGCGGCTGAAGCCCGGGTCCTGCGGCCAGACGCTATGCTCGGCCCAGACTTCGGGACGCGACGGCCCGGTCGCCTCGTTGCCGTCTTCGTGCGATTCGACACCCGGCGAAGGATAATCGCCCAGGTGGCTGTGCACATCGATGATGCCGGGCGTCACATATTTGCCCGTGCCATCGATGACCTGCGCGCCGGCGGGAGCCGCGACGGTTTGGCCGACCGCCTGGATCTTGCCGTCGGCAAGAGCGACCTGCCCATTGTTGATCCGCCCGCCCTCGCCATCGAGAATGGTGACGCCGGTGATCACCACCGGCGCTCCTCCATAGCGCTGGTAGGTCGACGGGAAGGGATCGGCAGCGATCCGGATCCTCTCCCCGTCGTCCTTGTCGCCACCACCCGTGGTGGCACAGCCGGCAAGCGCAAGCGCCGCCAGTGATACCCCGATCAGCGCCTGCTTCATGCCCCTGTTCTTCCCTTTATGCCTGACGCGGCGCGTTCGGCGCGGTCTCGTCCTGCGGATACATGCCGGCATCCTGCCCTCGGTCGCCGCCCATTTCGGCGCGGCCCGCAAGCTCGTCCTCGCGGCCAAGCGTGTCGAGGTGCATCCACTTCTTCACCACCGGCGAGACCAGTAGCACGGCGACACCCGCGCCGATCGAGATCCAGCCGAACAGCTGATACACGTCGAGCAGGCCCTGCTTGGTGATGTCGCCATCATGGCCGCCAGTCGCTTCGCCGATCTTGCCCGCGACGAAGTTGCCGACCGCGGTCATGTAGAACCACGCGCCCATGATCAGGCTGGCAAGGAACTTGGGCGCCAGCCGGTTCATCGCGCTGAGGCCGACCGGCGACAGGCAAAGCTCGGCGGTAGTGGCGAAGAAATAATAAGCGAACACCAGGATGACCGGGGTCATGACCGCGATGCCCCACGCCTCGGCGCCCCATACGAGGACGAGATTCGCAAGACCCATCTGCGCCAGTGCCAGGCCGAACTTGGCCGGTGCCGACGGCTCTGCATTGCGCCGGCCAAGCGCCACCCACAGGCCCGCAAAGATCGGCGCCATGATCATGATGAAGATGGGATTGATCGACTGGAAGATCGACGCCGGAACGCCGCCGCGATCGACGAACTGATCGGTGAACAGGCTCATCGATCCGCCGGCCTGTTCGAACAAGCCCCAGAACAGCGGATTGAGGCTGATCAGGAACAGAATGGCGAACATCCGTTCGCGCGGTTCCTTGGGCAGCTTGAAGCTTTCGTAGAGAACGTAGCCGAGCAGCGCGACGCCCGACACGATCAGCAGGCCCTGAATAACGTCCTGATACTGGACCAGCGCCCAGCACACCGCGACGGCGAGGAAACCGACTCCGTAGATCGTGAATTCGGCATTCTTGCCGAGCGGCCGCGGCGCTTCGCCGGCGCCGTTCAACGCCTTCTTGCCGAGGACGAACACGACCAGGCCGGCGAGCATGCCGATACCGGCAAGCCCGAAGCCGTAGCCCCAACCGATGGTTTCGCCGAGATAGCCGACGAGGATCGTACCGATCGCCGCGCCGACGTTGATGCCCATGTAGAACACCGTGTACGCGCCGTCGCGGCGAACGTCGGTCAGCTTGTAGAGCTGGCCCACCATCACCGAGATGTTGGCTTTCAGGAAACCCGAGCCGACGATGATGAAGGCAAGCGCTGCCCAGAACACGTTGATCGTGGGATCGCTCTGTCCGCCGACACCTTCGACCGCCATCAGGCTGTGTCCGGCCGCCAGCAGCAGGCCGCCGAACAACACGGCCTTGCGCTGACCAAGATAACGGTCGGCAAGATAGCCGCCGAGCACCGGGGTGATGTACACGAGGCTGGTGTAGGCGCCGTAGATCAGCGTCGCCTTGCCGTCGCTGAACAGCCAGTGCTTGGTCAGGTAGAAGATCAGCAGCGCGCGCATGCCGTAGTAGGAGAAGCGCTCCCACATTTCGGCGAAGAACAGCATGTACAGGCCCTTGGGATGGCCTGCGAACTCTGGCTCCTTCTGGACGGCGACCTTGCCGCCGATCGCCAGGAAGATGATCAAAAGGACGACGGCGATGGCGGTGATCCAGTCACCTTCCTGCCAGAGTTCCATAGGCTTCATGTACTGTTCCCGTGACTTCCCAAAAGTTGCGGCACCTTAAGCGTGAAATTGCCGCTGCCAAGCGCATTGTGACAATCGCTGTGCGGCCCTATCTCGCGAGCGGCCATGTTCAACGACCTCTCCAGCCCGCTCTCCTACCTCGCCAGCCGCCGCTCGGGCCGCGCTCGGGAGATGGTCGGTCCGGGCCCCGACGAGGCCGAACTCGGCGCCATCATCGCGCTCGCCGCGCGGACTCCCGACCACGGCAAGCTCGCGCCGTGGCGCTTCGTCGTGGTCGGCCCCGACCAGCGCGACGAATTTGCGGCCCTGCTCGCCCGCGCGCTCGACGCCAACGACCCCCAAGCCGGCGCCGCGCATCGTCTCAAGGCCGACGAGTTCGCCCGCCACGGCGAAGCCTTGGTAGTGCTGCTCTCCGCGCCCGTCATTCCTCACAAGATCCCGATGTGGGAACAGGAACTGTCGGTCGGCGCGGCAGCGATGAACCTGCTGCACGCGGTTCACGCGCACGGCTTCGTCGGCAGCTGGCTGACCGGCTGGGCGGCCTACGACCCGCTGGTGCGCGCCGCCTTCTGCACCGGCGAGCAGGAGCGCATCGCCGGCTTCTTCTTCATCGGCTCGCCTGGCCGCGAGCTCGAAGAAAGACCTCGTCCTGTCATGACAACCGTCGTCCGTCGCTGGACGCCGCCGCTCTAACCTGTTGCATTTGCTCGCGCCGCACCGTATTAGGACAGCATGACGCTCAGCAGCCGCCACGAATCCAAGCCGGTCTATGTCCGGCTGCGCGACATCATCGCCGAAGCCATCCTGTCCGGTCAGTTCGCCGACGGCGATCCCCTCCCCTCCGTCCGTGCCTTCGCGGCCGAACAGGGCGCCAATCCGCTGACTGTTGCCAAGGCCTATCAGGGTTTTCAGGACGAAGGGCTGATCGTGGTCCGCCGTGGGGTCGGCATGTTCGTCGCCGACGGCGCCCGCGACCGCTTGTCGAACAGCGAGCGCGAACAATTCATCGCCCGCGAATGGCCCGCCGTCCGCGCCCGCATGGAGCAGCTCGGCATCGACCCCGCCGAACTGCTCGAGCGGAGCTGACGTCGTCCCGGCGAAGGCCGGGACCTACTTCGCTGTTACGCCAGACCGCCTGAGATCCCGGCCTACGCCGGGATGACGTTACGCCAGCGCTTCGGCGTCCACGCTATAGAGCAGCTCCGCGCCTGCTTCCGCGCCCGCCGCAAGGCCCAGTGCTTCGGGCACCACCACGGCGATAAAGAACCCCGCCGCCGCGCGCTTGGTCTGGTGAAACGGGCTATCCCCGCTCGCCGCCCGCGCCTGGCGTTCGAGCAGCCAGCCCGCCGTCAGCACCGAACACATGGTGAGAAACGGATAGCTGCCTGCCAAGCGATCGTCGTGGTCTGCCGCGCGCAGAGTGGTCGCGACCATCTCCACCGCATCGGCCAGCGCGACCAGCGCCGGCGCTTCAATTTCGGCGCGGATGTCGGCAATCAACCCATCGAACGCGAGCCCCCCGTCGAGCCCCAGCTTGCGGCCGACGAGATCAGCGGCCTGAATGCCGTTGGTGCCTTCGTAGATCGGCGCGATCCGCGCATCGCGCAGGTGCTGCGCCGCGCCGGTTTCCTCGACGAAGCCCATGCCACCATGCACCTGAATCCCGATGCTCGCCACTTCACAGCCGACGTCGGTGCCCCACGCCTTGACCAGCGGGGTCAGCACGTCGCCGCGCATCGCCGCCGCCTTGTCGCCCCGATGCCCGCGGTCGATCTGCCCGAAGGCGTAATAAGCCAGCGCCCGCGCGCCCATGGTCAGCGCCTTCATCCGCAGCAGCATGCGGCGGACGTCCGGATGCTGCTCGATCGCGACCGCATCCTTGCTGACCCCGCCGGCTCGCGCCGACTGCACCCGGCCCAGCGCATAGGCCACCGCCCGCTGGGTCGCGGCCTCGGCGATCCCGACGCCCTGCAGACCGACATTCAGCCGCGCATTGTTCATCATCGTGAACATCGCCCGCATGCCGCCATGCTCGGGCCCGATCAGCCAACCGGTCGCCCCGCCACCGTCGCCGAACGCCATGGTGCAGGTCGGGCTGGCATGAATGCCGAGCTTATGCTCGATCGACGCGCAGCGAAGATCGTTGCAGCTGCCATCGGGCAATACCTTGGGCACCAGGAACAGCGAGATCCCCCGCGTCCCCGCCGGCGCATCGGGCGTGCGCGCCAGCACCAGGTGGATGATGTTGTCGGCCAGATCATGCTCGCCATAAGTGATGTAGATCTTGGACCCGGTGATCACCCAGCTGCCGTCACCGTTCGGCACAGCCTTGGTCCGCAGCGCACCGACGTCCGACCCCGCCTGCGGCTCGGTCAGATTCATCGTCGCGGGCCATTCGCCGCTGACGATCCTGGGCAGATAATCGCGCTTTTGGCTCTCCGACCCGTGCGCCCCAATCGCCTCGATCGCGCCCATGGTCAGCATCGGGCACAAAGCGAACGCCAGATTGGCGGCATTCAGATCCTCCATCACCGCCGCGCCGAGACTGAGCGGCAGGCCCTGCCCGCCCGCTTCCTCCGGCGCGCTGATCGTGCCCCAGCCGCCCTCGACGAACTGGCGATATGCCTCGTGGAAGCCCTGCGGCATGGCGACACCCTCGGGCGACCATTTGGCACCGACCGTGTCGCCGATGCGGTTCAGCGGCTCGACCTCCCCTTCCGCATATTGCGCCGCGCCTTCGAGCAGCGCGTCGACGATATCCACATCGTTGGTGAGCTCGTGGATCCCCACCACATGCTCAAGCACGAAGCGCTGTTCCTCGACCGGGCAGCGAAGCGGCATAATCGTCATTCCCTTGTGAAGCCTCGATGATTGCCATAGCGGCGACGCCATGCCGGGCAAGAGCACCGAGATACGGCCCTTCGGCCCCGACACGATTGCCGCGGCCGCTGCGCTGATCCGCGACGGCCAACCGGTCGCGGTCCCGACCGAGACGGTTTACGGTCTCGCCGCCGACGCGACCAACGCAGCCGCCGTCGCCCGCATCTACGAAGCCAAGGGCCGGCCGAGCTTCAATCCGCTGATCGTCCACGTCCTCGATCTCGCGTCCGCCGAACACCTCGGCACCTTCAGCGCCGATGCCCGCGCGTTGGCCGAGCAGCATTGGCCCGGCCCGTTGACCCTGGTGGTGCCGCTTGCGGAGAATAGCCCGATCGCCAGCCTCGTCACCGCCGGCCTACCCACCGTCGCACTGCGTGTCCCCGCCCATCCCGCCATGCGCGCTTTGCTCGAGGCCAGCGGCCGCCCCCTCGCCGCACCCAGCGCCAATGCCAGCGGCCGGATCAGCCCAACCAGAACCGCCCACGTTCTCGCCTCGCTCAACGGCCGAATCCCTCTGGTGATCGACGGTGGGCAGACCGCGCACGGCCTCGAAAGCACCATCGTCGCCATGACCGGCGGCCCCCCGCGCCTGCTCCGCCCCGGCCCGATCGACATCGCTTCTGCCGTCGCCACGGTCAGTGACAAGGTCGAAGCGCCCGGCATGCTCGCCAGCCACTATGCCCCGGCCAAACCGCTTCGCCTGAACGCGATCGACGCCGCGCCAGGCGAATGGCTGATCGGCTTCGGCCCGGTCGCCGGCGACGTCAGCCTCAGCCCGTCAGGCGACCTCGCTGAAGCCGCCGCGCGCCTGTTCGATCTGCTTCACGACGCCGACGCGAACGGCGCCCCCGCCATCGCCGTCGCACCCATTCCCGATCATGGCATCGGCCGCGCGATCAACGACCGCCTAGCCCGCGCCGCCGCGCCGCGTCAGTAAGCGCGCCGCTCCGCCGACCGCAGCCGGCTGCGCCAGAAGGGCAGCGCATCGGCCATCGCCAGCGGCCGGGCAAAGAAGAACCCCTGCCCCGACACGCAGCCGAGCGCCGCCAGCGTCGTCGCCAGTTCGCGGCTTTCGACCCCCTCCGCCGTGGTCGACATGCCAAGCGCTTCGGCAAGGCTCAGCACCGCGCGCACGATGGAGACGCTGTCGGGGTCAATCATCATGCCCGAAACGAAGCTGCGATCGATCTTCAGCACGTCGATCGGCAACCGCTGAAGATAGGCGAGGCTCGAATAACCGGTGCCGAAATCGTCCATCGCCACTCTTGCGTCGAGCGCCTTCAGCGCATCGAACACCCGCGTCGCGCGGCGTGGGTCCTGGACAATCGCACTTTCGGTCAATTCCAACGTCAGCCGGTCGCCCGTCAGCCCGCTTGAGCGCAGCGCCCCGCCGACCATCGCGGTGATGTCGTCGCGCGCGACCTGGATCGCCGACAGGTTCACCGCGACATTGAACGGCAGCCGCTGCCCCGCTTCCGCGTCCCACCCGGCGAGCGTGGTCGCCGCACTGTCCATCGCCCAGCGGCCAAGGTGCAGGATCAGCCCGCTTTCCTCAGCGACCGGAATGAACTCGGTCGGGCTAATCTCGCCGCGATCCGGATGCTTCCAGCGCGCCAGCGCTTCGAAACCCGACACTTCTCCGGTCTTGAGGTCGACCAAAGGCTGATAGTTCAGGCTCAGCTGATTGCGTTCGAGCGCGCGGCGAAGCTCGGTTTCGATCGAGAAACGACGCCGGGCAAGGCTCGCTTCCTTGGGCTCGTAGACTTCGGGCCGTCCGCTCGCCTTGGCCTGCTTGACCGCGAACTGGGCGTTGCGGAACAGCTCCTCGGCGTCCTGCTCGGGCTGCATCAGCGCAAGGCCGATCGCGCAATCGACCTTGATCTCCAGTTCGCTCAACCGGAACGGCGCGTTCATCGCGTCCTGGATCCGGTTCGCGGCCTTCAGCGCATCGTCGGTCCCGCGCACCGCGACCACGATTCCGAACTCGTTGCCGCCCGTCCGGGCCAGACTGTCACCGGCCCGCAACGCCGAAATCAGGCGGCGGGCAAAGGTGATCAGCAGTTCGTCGCCAGCGAGCCCACCCATGCTTTCGTTGATCCGGCTGAAGCGGAGCATGTCCACCACCAGCACCGCATGACCCGGCTTGTCGGTCGGTTCTCGCGCCGCCGCTTCGATCACCTCGGTAAAGGCGAGCCGGTTGGGCAGACCCGTCAGGCTGTCGCGCAGCATTTCGGCGCGGAGCGACCGCTCGGCCTGCACCTCGGCGGTCCGGTCGACCACCGACAGCAAGGCCCGGCGGGTGCCACCCTCGGTCGGCAGCGGCGCGAGCTTCAACTGATAGAAACGCGCCGAGACCCCCGATCCATCCCGCATGTCGAGATCGCAATCGGCCAAGTCGGGACAAGCGAACCAGGACGCAAGAAAGCGCGAAACGAGGCCTTCCCCCGTCAGACATTGAGCGCTCAACCCGTCGAGATTCCCCGCGGTCGAGATCGCGACCGCGTCGAGGAAACGGCTATTATGCGCCGAAATACTGAGCGTGCCGGCGTGGCTTTCGATGATCGCGGCGGGGATCGGCAAGGCGTCGAGCAAAAGGGCGCCGTCCGCCCATGGGGACGGCGCTTGCCTGATTGCGCTGCGGGTCGACGCCGACATGGCCCAAGCCTATGAACCGCAAGGCGTTAAACATCTGTTTCACTGCGCTGGCATTACGGCCCTTTAGGCCCCTCGCCTTGCCGCCGGCCGTGACACGCGGCAACAAGGCCACACGCCTGTTGCCAATCCTTTCAAGGAGACCCCCTTCGATGCGCCGCCGCCACTTCCTGCTCGCCGCCAGTGCCGCGCTTGTCGCCACCGCCGCCTGCACCACCGCGCTTCCGGGCGAAGCACCGGGCCTTACCGCTTCAGAAGAAAGCGCACTCGCCGCCGCGGTCGCCAATCCCGCCCGCAGCGCCGCCAATCGCGCCCGCGACCAATATCGCAACCCCGCCGCCACGCTTGCCTTTTTCGGCGTCCGCCCCGGACAGACCGTGGTCGAAATCTTTCCCGGCGGCGGCTGGTACAGCGAGATCGTCGCGCCCTACGTCCTGAACGGCGGCGGCACCTATTACGTCGCCGCTCCCAACGAGCGCGGCCTAGGCGGTTTCAAACGTCTCGTTGAAAAGGACGCCGCCCTTTACGGCCGCGCCCGCCAGGTCACCTTCCCGGTCCGCGACGCGGCGGCCACCGGTGTGCCCGCCGGCACCGCCGACGTCGTCCTCACCTTCCGCAACGTCCACAACTGGGCGATGGGCGACCAGCCCTACGCCGACCTCGCGTTTCAACAGATGTACGCGATGCTGAAGCCCGGCGGCGTGCTCGGCATCGAAGAGCATCGTCTCCCCGAGACGGCCGACAGCGCCCGCGAGAAATCGAGCGGCTACCTCAAGGTCTCGACCGTCCGCCGCCTCGCCGAACAAGCCGGCTTCCGCTACGCCGGATCGAGCGAGATCAACGCCAATCCCAGGGACACGGCCGATTGGCCCGACGGCGTCTGGACCCTCCCCCCGACGCTCCGCCTCGGCGACAAGGACCGCGCGAAATATCTCGCGATCGGCGAAAGCGACCGCATGACCCTGCGCTTCGTCAAGCCGCGCTAGGCCGACGCGGTCCAAGCGGATCAGTTGCCGCTGATCCGCTTGCCCGCCGGTACGCCCGGATTGGTCGCCAGCCAGGCTTCGAGCGCATCCAGATCGAGCCCTGCGTCACGCGGGTCGCGGCCCTGCGCCAGAACGGTGTACCCATCCCCGCCGCTGGCGAGAAAATTATTCACCGTGATGCGATAGCTTCGCGCCGGATCGATCGGCCGTCCGTTCAGCGTCATGGCCACGATCCGCTGCCCCGCCGGGCGCGCCGTGTCGTACCGATACGCAAAGCCCGCCGACGGGATCAGCAGGCTGCTCGCCTGAACCTTGCCGTTCACCTCGCGAAAGCCCTGCTCGAGCAGCGCCTTCAGTTCGGCCCCGGTCAGCGTCTTCACCACCAGGCTGTTGCCGAACGGCTGGGTCGCGAACACTTGCCCGAACGTGACGCTGCCATCGGCCCGCGGCACGATATCCGTCCGCACCCCGCCCGAATTGATAAACGCGATCTCGGCCCCGCCCCTGTCGCCTCCGCGGGTCGCGGCAAGCTGCGCGTCGGCGATCAACTCGCCCGCCGAACTGTCGCCATCCTCGGCATCCTTGAGCGCAGGCCGCGACAGCCGCCCGACCACCCGCTCCGCCGCCGGACGCGCCGCGGCGACATAACGATCGACCAGCGCCTGCACCGCGGGATCGGCTTCCGCGACCACCGGTACGTTTTCGGCCTTGGCTGCAAGAAGACGCCGCGTCGACGGATCGAATCGCAGCCGGATGTCGCTCACCAGATAGCCGTTCTTGCCCGCGCTGGTCAGCAAGCGCCGCGTCGCGCCCTCGCCCACCTCGCAAGTGTAGGCATTGTGGGTATGCCCACTCACTACCACGCTGATCGCGGGATCGAGCTTGCCGAGGATCGGCACGATCTCGCCCGACAGCCCGTCGCAGCCCAGCGCATCATACACCGGCGGTACCCGCCCGCCCTGATGGACGAGCAGCACGATCGTATCCGCGCCCTCGGCCTTGAGAGCAGGGACCAGCGCATTCGCCGTCGCCGCTTCGTCGGCAAAGGTGAGGCCCGCCACCCCCGCCGGCGTCACCAGCGTCGCGGTGTCCTTCAGCGTCATGCCGATAAAGCCGACCTTGACCGGCCCCATCTGCCGGATGGCGGTGCCAGGAAACAGCGTGTTCCCGCCCCCGGTAATGACGTTGGCGGCAAGATAACGAAAACCCGCCGCGGCATGCGGCTCGACCGCGCAGGGCACCCGCGTGGTCAGCTTGTCGCACCCGCCGCGCTGCATCCGCAGCAGCTCCGCGCCGCCCTTGTCGAACTCGTGATTACCGACCGCGGCATAATCGAGCCCGGCCATGCTCAGCGCCTTGATCGTCGGCTCGTCGAGGAAATAAGCCGACACCAATGGCGTCGCCCCGATCAGGTCGCCCGCCGCCACCGTCACCGTCTCGGCCTGCCCCGTCCGCAGCCGCTTCAGCGTCGCCGCCAGTTGCGCCGCCCCGCCGGCGCGGATCTTCGCGGTCGTTCCGTCGGCCCTGCGCAGCGGCACCGGATCGCGCGGCGTTTCGAGATTGCCGTGAAAGTCGTTGAGCCCGAGGATCTGCACCTCGACCGGCGCCGCAGCCCTCACCGGAGCCGCCGGTCGCTCCACCGTTGCGCACGCGGCCAGCCCCGCGCTGGACGCGAGCAGCAAAAGGCGTTGAATTCGTGCCTGCATCAAAACCATCCACTCCCTCGCGGCGATTGGGCGCCCCTACCACGGCGTCAGTGACAAGCCAGAGAATCGCCTTCCACGCCTCCTCAGCGCCCCTTGCGTCAGAAGCCCATAGAAGACGAGATCATTCGTCCATTCCGCGGCGCCCCGATAGAGAATCAAACTGTCCGCACCCTGACCGACGAGCGACTAACGCCCCCCCGTCACCCCGGACCTGATCCGGGGTCCCGCTCCTGCCCATATAAATCAAGCTCAAGGTGACGAACCGAGGGTGCAACGCTAACAGACCCGGCATGACCGACGCCGACCTCATCGAAGCCGCCCGCGCCGCCGCACTCAAGGCCTACGCCCCCTATTCCGGCTATTCGGTCGGCTGCGCGATCCTCAGCTCGGACGGCCAGCTCGTCACCGGCGCCAACATGGAAAACGCCTGCTATCGCCTCGGCATCTGCGCCGAACAAAGCGCGCTCACCACCGCCCAGCACGCCTTCGGCCTCCACAACATCGCCCGCATCGCGGTCGCCGGCGGCAACGGCTCAGGCGACACGCTGACCGGCGACCAGAGCGTCACGCCCTGCGGCGGCTGCCGCCAGGCCCTCCTCGAAGCAAGCCACCTCGCCGGCCGCGACTTCGAAATCCTCTGCGCCAGCGGCGACGGCACCAAGATCGAGCGCCTGACCCTCTCGACCCTCATCCCCCACGGCTTCGGCCCGGCGAGCCTCAGCGACGCCGCTAAATACTAGGTCGCGCGGCTAAAATGGAAGAAAGGACGCCGTTCGGTCGAGGAACGGTCGTTTCGCACGACCTTTGATGATTACTTGCCACCCATTGCCAAGTCCCAGGGTAAATGTCCGCTTTCGACCCATTGCGGACATTTGGCTGATGAGCGAACTTACCGCCATGAGTGGCTCGAAGAACTACGACTCTCTTATGCACGAAGTCTGCGTGGAGCGTGGCTGGTGCGGCGGCATCGTGGATGAAAAGCCTTCGCACGTTGACGATTTCATTCCCGCGACCGGCACCGTTTCCGCTGTGCAGTTTTTTGATTGGTTGTTCTTGGCTGATGGGGTGAATCCGAATGAGGAGCCTGAGAAGTGGCAGAGCCACAAAGATGGATTGGTGGCAGCATTCATCCGTCACATGGGCGCTGACGTGGTTGAGGCCTCCCGGCTCAAGTGGGACTTAGACTGACCAGCCCAATGTCTGCTTTCCACCCTTTGCGGACATTAGCGGAACGAGCTTTATCGCGACCTCGGGCATGGAGCGGCAAATGAAACTGCGCGTGGGTTCAGCTCCGAATGGAATCGGCTTGTTGCGGAAGGTGAGATTGAGGGCAAAATCGGCTTCGTCGTGAGCGACGAGACCGTAGGCGAGTTCAAGGTCTCGCTTTTCCTTTTTCCGGAAGACGATGACGACTTCGCATACTAACGCAAGCAAGACAGACGCACAGTTGACTTGGACGCCCTCATCGCCGCGCTCGAATAAGCAAAACGGCGGCTGAAGGCATTGTAACCAGTGCAGCCGATGTCCGCTTTCCACCCATTGCGGACGTCGGAAGGCGTGCCCTAACATGCGACGATGCGCCACTTTTCCTTGACAGCCTTCTTGAACGGAGCGCTCCGACCGGACGAGCTTTGGACTGAAATCGAGGCCGAGGTCACCGCTTGTCTTGCCGCTTGCGCCAAGGGCGGCTCAGGACACGTCATCCTCACTGATGGGCCAAACACGCTGGTCTTGCGCCAGCATGTGGACAAGCTCTTAGCCGCGCTCGCGCAAGAGAAGCTGCCTTTGGAAGCGGCAGCCTACATTGCCGACGCTCTTATCATGAGTGACGATTTCGAATGGGACGATGAAGCTGTAGCCGAAACTCTCTTCTTTCTATCCGACGAAAGCAGGCCCCTCACGCACATCGACGTAGAGGGTGCGCGCAGCCGCTTGGCCGCTGCCCACTGATGTCCGCTTTCCACCGAATGCGGACATTTACACCGGCTTCATGACATCGCTGCGACGCGACCGACTGCGCAAGCAGGCCGATCACCCGTACTCTAGCATCATGTTGCAAAGTAGGATTTCACCTGATCTACGTACCGCAGCGGTTCGCCGTTACGTTCTTTGTCAGCCTCGAGTCGATGTTTCGCAAAGGTCTCACCACCCGCGCGAAATACCCCCGCCACCGGTGACCTTTGTGACCTTGTTCAGGTTCGCGCCGTGTCTTCGGAAGCACAGCGCGAACCCAATCGGCAAGAAATCAGGCGAGCTTGATCTCGCGCAGCCGCTCCATGAGATAATCATGGCTGCTGATCGGCGGCCACTTCGGCTCCTCACCTTCGGCGACGGTGCCGGGCAGCGCCTCGATGGTGAAGTCGGGCCGGAAGTGGAGGAAGAAGGGCATCGAATAACGCGCGTTGCTGGCGCGGTCCGGGGCCGGATTGACCACCCGGTGCGGGGTCGAGCGAAGCTTCCCGTTGGTCAGCCGCTGCAGCATGTCGCCGATGTTGATGACCAGCTCACCCGGCTTGGGTGACACGGGAATCCACCGCCCGTCGCGGGTCTTGAGCTCCAGCCCCGCTTCCTCGGCGCCCAGCAGCAGGGTGATGGTGTTGATGTCCTCATGCGCCCCGGCGCGAATATGCTCGCCGGTCGCTTCCTGCTGCGGCGGATAATGAAGCAGGCGCAGCACCGAATTGCCGTCGCGCACGGTGTCGGTGAAATAATCCTCGTCGATCCCGAGATAGCGCGCGATCGCCTTCAGGACCGTCACGCCGGTCCGGTCGAAAGTGTCGTAGAGCTCGAGGAACGTCTCCTTGAATCCCGGCACTTCGGACGGCCAGACGTTGTCGGCCATCACCTCGCGGAAGCTGTGCCCTTCCGACAGTTCGCGGCCGACGTGCCAGAATTCCTTGAGGTCGTGGGCCTTGGCACCCTTGGCGGTTTCGATCCCGAACGGCGTGTAGCCCCGGGCTCCGCCGCTCCCCAGCGCATATTTGCGCTTGGTCTCTTCGGGCAGTGCGAAGAACTCCTTCGCCTTCTCCTCGGCCCGCCCGATCAGCTCGTCAGGAATGCCGTGGTCGGCCAGCACGGCAAAGCCATATTCCTCGAAGCTCTTGCCCAGCTGCTGGGCAAAGGAGTCGCGGTCGGCCTCGGCTTCCTTGAGGGAAACGGAAGCGATATTGTCGATCGTATCGATGCTCATAACCCGCGCCCTTACGCCGAAGTGATTGAGCCGCCAAGATGTCTACGGCAGCATGATCCCGGCCAGCGCCGCGCTCATCAGATTGGCAAGGCTGCCGGCGAGCAAAGCCTTCAGGCCAAGCCGCGCGATCACCGGCCGCTGATTAGGCGCGAGGCCGCCGGTCACCGCCATCTGGATCGCGATGGACGAGAAATTGGCGAATCCGCACAGCGCAAATGTCACAATGGCGCGGCTACGATCGCTAAGCCCCGCGGCGGCGCCCTGCGCGTTGCCGAGGTCGATGAAAGCGACGAACTCGTTCAGCACAATCTTGGTCCCGAACAGCCCGCCCGCGATCCCCGCCTCGTTCCACGGCACGCCGATCAGATACATAATCGGCTGGAAGAGATAGCCGACCAGCCGCTGGAAGCTCAGGCCTTCGAGCCCGAACCAGCCGCCGATCCCGCCGAGGATGCCGTTGGCCAGCGCGACCAGCGCCACGAAGGCCAGCACCATCGCGCCGACCGCGACCGCCAGCTTGACCCCGGTCTGCGCGCCCTGCGCGGCGGCCATGATGATGTTGGCGGGCTTTTCGCCCTCTTCAAAGGTTTCGGCGATCTGCACCGTTTCGGCCGGCGGTCCGGCTTCGGCCAGCGCTTCGCCGCTCGTCGGCGAGGCAACCGGCTCGACCGGGTCGGGCATCAAGAGCTTCGCCATCAGGATCCCGCCCGGCGCGCTCATGAAGGCGGCGGCAAGGAGGAACGGCAGATAGCGGTCGCCCAGCAGGCTGGCGTAAGCCGCAAGGATGGTTCCGGCGACACCCGCCATGCCGACCACCATCAGCGTGAACAGCTTGGCCGGCGGCAAGGCGGCGAGATACGGGCGCACCACCAGCGGGCTTTCCGACTGACCGACGAAGATGTTTGCGGCCGAGCCCAGCGCCTCGACCCGACCAATGCCCGTCGCCCAGCCGATCGCCCCGCCGACCCACCGCACCACGCGCTGCATGATGCCAAGGTAATACAGGATCGATACCAGCGCGGCGAAGAAGATGATCACCGGCAACGCGCCCAGCGCGAAGGTGTTGTACAGCGCCGGATTATTGTCCTTCGGCCCGAACAGGAACGCGGTCCCCTCGCCCGCATAGCCGAGCAGGTTGGAGACGCCGGTCGCCATGCCCTGGATCACCGCCCGGCCGACGCTGTTATTGAGCACCAGATAGGCAATCAAAGCTTGAAGCGCGAAGGAGGCGATCACCACGCGAGGCCGGATCGCGTGCTTGTCGCTCGACAGCAGGAAAGCGAACAGAAGAATGGCGGCGATGCCGAGCAGGCCGAAAAACTGATTCATCGTGATGCTTTCCCGCCCCCCGGCGAATTACCAGACCATGCCTTGCGTAGCGTTTGCAGCGGCTTCGTCCAGCCTGTCGATGGCTTGCGCCGGGCTGTCGGCCATCAGCAACTGTCGGCGGCGGCCTTCGCTGAGGAAGCCTGAGGCCGAGACATGATCCATGAAGTCGCCGAGGCCGGTCCAGAAACCCTGAACATTGAGCAGGCAGAACGGCTTGGCGTGATAGCCAAGCGCATTCCATGTCCAAGCTTCGAACAATTCATCCAGCGTGCCGATGCCGCCCGGCAGGCAGACGAACGCGTCGCACAGCTCGGTCATCTTGGCCTTGCGCTCGTGCATGCCCGCGACCTGATGCAATTCGGTCAGCCCGAGATGCGCGACTTCCTTATCGACCAACGCGGCGGGGATCACGCCATGCACCTCGCCGCCGGCTTCGAGCATGGTGTCGGCGATTAAGCCCATCAGGCCGAGCCGCCCGCCGCCATAAACGAGGTCGATCTTGCGCGCCGCCATTTCGCGGACCAGCGCCACAGCGGCCTCGGCGAACACCGGATCGTTGCCTGGCGCGGAGCCGCAATAAACGGCGATGCGGCGAATGCTCATAGCTTTACCAGTTCAGCAAGGTCGGCGACCGGGCGCGCGCCAAAGTGGGAGATAACTTCGGCCGCCGCGATGCCGCCAGTCATCAGCTGGCGATCGATCGGATGCCCCTTGCACCGCGCGGCGAGGAAACCGGCGGCGAACAGGTCGCCCGCCCCGGTGGTGTCGACTACCTGGGGAACGGAGATCGCGGGAACTTCGGTCAGGACGCCCCCTTCGTAAGCGACCGCGCCGGCCGGCCCGCGCGTGAATACCAAGGTCTTCACCTGCGAGGACAGGCGCTCGATCGCGCTGTCGAGGTTGGGCGCGCCGGCCAGTTGCAGCGCTTCGCTTTCGTTGGCGAAAATGAGGTCGATACCGCCCGCCGCGATCAACTTCTGGAGCGGCTCCTTGCGGCCCGGCAGACAAACGCTTTCCGACAGGGTGAACGCCACCGTCCGCTCGGCGGCGTGGGCGATGTCGATCGCGCGGAACATCGCCTGGCGGCAGAGCTCCGGCCCGAACAGATAGCCTTCGAGATACAGGATCGAGGCAGCGCGGATCGCTTCCTCGTCGACGGCCCCCGCGGCCAGACAATGCGCCGCGCCGGGCGAGGTGTTCATGGTCCGCTCGCCGTCGGGCGTGACGAGGATCAGGCAGCGCCCGGTCGGTGGCCCGTCCTCGAGTGGCGGTGTCTCGAACCGCACGCCCAGTGCGCGCATGTCGTGGGTGAAAATCGTGCCGAGCTGGTCCTTCGCGACCTGCCCGACGAAGGCTACGCTGGCGCCGCACGCCGCCGCACCCGCCATGCTGTTCGCGGCCGACCCGCCGCTCGTCTCGCGCGCGCTGCCCATCGCGTCGTACAGCACCAGCGCCTCGGCCGGATCGAGCAATTGCATCGCGCCCTTGGGCAAGTCGAAGCGGGTCAGGAAGTCGTCGTCGCAGGTCGCGATGACGTCGACCAGCGCGTCGCCCATGGCGAGGATGTCGGTGGCGTGGGGCGGGGAAGTCACGAGGGCGGGCGGTTAAGGACCCGCGCGGGCGGGGTCAACCTCGCCGCCCGCCGCGTGCGCCGTCACTCTGCGCCGTTCGCCCGCGACCGCTCGGCCAGCATGGTGACCAGTTCGGCGATCTTCCCGTCGCGCTCGGCATGGCGGAAGCCCTGCACATTCTTGACCAAGATTTCCTCGGGCGTCGGGGCTGTCGCGAACAGCGTCATCACCTCGTCCGCGAAGTCGTCAAGCGGCTGATAGCCTGGCCGAGTCGACTGGCCAGGGGTCAGATCGGTCTGCACGCCGGGCGGCGCCAACTCGATCACTTCGACCCGCCCGCGCAGCGCTTCGCGCAGCGCCACCGTATAGCTGTGCATGCCGGCCTTGGTCGCGCTGTAGGTCGGCGTCGTCACCAGCGGGACAAACGCAAGACCCGAGGTCACGTTGACGATAGCCGCGTCCTGCCGGCCAAGCAGATGGTCGATCAGCGCATCGATCAGCCGGATCGGCCCGAGCAGATTCGTCGCGATGGTCGATTCCGCGTCGGCAAGATCGCGAGCGCCGTCGAGCTTTTCGAACCGCATGATCCCCGCATTGTTGACCAGCACGTTGATCTCGGGATGCCGCTCGAGAATCCCCGCGACATTGTTTCTGAGGCCATTCACGTCGTCGACGTCGAGCTGCTCGACCGCAATGCCCTCACGCCCGTCCGCCGTCGCCTGCAACGTGTCCGTACGCCGGCCTGCGACAACGACCTTGTTGCCGGCATCATGCCAGCGCTGCGCCAGCGCCCGCCCGATGCCCGAACCGCCGCCGGTCAGAAGAATGGTGTTGCCGCTGGTCTTCATGGCTATGCGTCCTTGGGCTCTGCGTGAAAGCGCGCAAGTGGCCCTCCCCCTGCCCTCCCGCAAGGCCACCAGTTGCACTTCCCGTCCGAACCGCTACCCCTCCCGCCCCATGAATAAAGACACCGCGCCGTCCAGCCGCCTCATCTCGCCCTCGCTGTTTGCGTTTGGCATCTTCTACGGCGGCATGGTCTGCATCGCCGGCGTGCTCGGCAACAAGCAGGTGGCACTCGGGCCGCTGGCGGTGGAAGCGGGCATCTTCGCCTTCCTGCTGCTGGTCGTGACCTCGAGCGCAGTGGCCGAGGTTCACGGCCGCGCGATCGCCAACAAGCTGGTCGTGTGGGGCTTCGTCCCCTTGCTTATGTCGGCCGCGCTGACGGTTCTGGTGCTGGCGCTCCCCGCGTCGGACAAGATGGAAGCCGAACGGCTCGCTTCGTTCGAGACGATCATGGGCTCGAACCTCAGGATCTGGCTCGCCGGCCTCGTCGCCTACGGCACCAGCCAGGTGTTGAACGTCACCATCTTCTCGGCGCTAAAAGGCCGCGAAGGCTCGCGCTTGTTGTTCTTCCGTTCGGCCGTCGCCTCGGCGCTGAGCCAGATCGTCGACACGCTGATCTTCATCACCGTTGCTTTCTACGGCGTGTTCCCGATCGGCGCGCTGCTCGCCGGGCAGATGCTGTCCAAGGTCGTGCTGTCGATTGTGTTCGTTCCGCCACTCATCCTGATGTTCGTGAAGCTCGGACGCTCGACGGACCGCCCCGCGGCTTGAAAAAAAGCGCTTAACCTGCTCTTGCCTCGCCCGAGTCGCGGGGTGGCGACGGGTCGGATGTTGCATCGCAACAACACCATTACAGGCAGTTGGTGGCAGCCCATGGGCTGTCACCTTTTTGTCTTAATCCGGCTCTAGCCGCCCCGGTGAACTGCACGAACACGCGTCAGTCTTTCACACCATTACTTCGGGGAACCCCACGTGAAGAAGCTCCTTCTGCTCTGCTCGACAGCGGCCGCATTCCTGCCGACTGCTGCCTTCGCCCAGTCGACCGGTACTGATGCCACCGAAAACACCGCCGAGGCGGTGATCGTGACCGGCACTCGCACCCGCGGCGTTGGCGGCGTGGTGGTTCCCGACGTTCCCAAGACCCGCTCGGTTCTCACCAACGAAGTGCTGGTCCGCCAGTCCGAAGGTCAGTCGATTCTGCAGTCGATCAACCTCATCCCGGGCGTCAACTTCACCAACAGCGATCCCTACGGTTCGTCGGGCGGCAACCTGCGTATCCGCGGCTTCCCGGGCAATCGCGTCGCCCTGCTGTTCGACGGCCTGCCGCTGAACGACACCGGCAACTATGCCATCTTCTCGAACCAGCAGATGGACCAGGAAATCATCGACCAGGTGTCGGTGAACCTCGGCACCACCGACGTCGACTCGCCGACCCCGTCGGCTGCCGGCGGCGTCGTCAGCTACCGCACCCGCGTGCCCGGAAAGGAACTCGGCGGTCTCGCCAAGGCGGCGATCGGCAGCTTCGACTACACCCGCTTTTTCGGCATGCTCGAAACCGGCGAACTGACCAGCTCGGGCACCCGCGCGTTCATCGCCGGATCGACCCAGAAGTATGACAAGTTCAGGGGCCCCGGCGATCTCGAGAAGCAGCAGGCCAACGCCCGCATCTATCAGCCGCTCGGCACCAATGGCGACTTCGCTAGCCTTGCGTGGCACTACAACACCAACCGCAACAACAGCTACAACAACGGTCTGGTCAGCGATTACCTCAACAATCGCTATTTCGATAACATCGCGCAGTGCTCGCGCGATACGCCGACGGCGGGCTTCATCGACAATGACAATTCGTCGTCGGCCACCCCGGTCAGCAACGCGACCACGGTCTTTGATCCGACCGTCGCCGGTCTCGCGCCGTCGACCTGCACCAACTATTTCAACCTGCGCATCAATCCGTCGGACACTGGGAACTTCCGCGGCCAGTTCCGCTACACGATTGCGCCGGGCCTGATCTTCACTGCCGACCCCGGCTACCAGCACGTCATCGCGAACGGCGGCGGCACCACCACGCTTCAGGAGAATGACAGCCGCCTGCGTGGCCGCAATCCGACTGCGAACCCCGGTGTCGATCTGAACGGCGACGGCGACGTGCGCGACACCGTTCGCGTTTATCAGCCGAGCAACACCCGCACCAACCGCTACACGCTGCTCTCGTCGCTGGTGTACGAAGTGACCGACAGCCAGCGCGTTCGTGTCGCTTACACCTTTGATCGTGGCCGCCATCGGCAGACCGGCGAATTCGGCAAGGTGGCATTGAATGGCGACACCCTCGACGTGTTCGGCGGGAAGTATGATACCACCGCCCGCATCTACACTGCGGACAACAACACGCTTCAGAACCGCGACCGCAAGTCGATCGCCCAGCTGCAGCAGCTCAGCTTCGAATATTTCGGTCGCTTCCTCGACAATCGCCTGACCGCCACCGTCGGTCTGCGTGCGCCGTGGTTCCGCCGCGAACTTAACCAGTATTGCTTCACCCAGGTGTCGACCGGCAATCCTCGCTGCACCACCGAGGCGGTGCCGGCGGGCTTGGTGATCATCGATCCCAACACCCCGCGCAGCCCGACCTCCCCGATCCCGGCCAACGCCATCTATGCGCCCTTCTCGCGCACGGTGAAGTACAGCCCGCTGCTTCCGTCGGGTGGCCTGTCGTACGACTTCGCCGGTGGTCACCAGCTCTACGTCAGCTACGGCAAGAACTTCTCGTCGCCGTCGACCGACAACCTGTATCGCTCGGTCGGCATCGACGTGAAGCCGGAGACGACCAACAGCTACGAGTTCGGCTATCGCTACCGCTCGGGTCCGCTGCAGGCGCAGCTTGCGTCTTACTACGTCGATTACAAGAACCGCATCGTCACGGCGCAGGATCTCGATCCCAACAGCCAGACCTTTGGTGCGACGCTTGACCGCAACGTCGGCGACGCCCGGGCCTACGGTCTGGACGGCCAGCTCAGCTACCGCGTTGCGCGTGGCACCACGCTGTACGTCTACGGCTCGCACATCAATTCGAAGATCAAGGACAATGTCCTCGGCGCGGCTGGTGGTTCGGGCTGCATCGCCGGCACCACGGTTGGCACCACCTGCGCGGTGGTCCTGACCGCCGGCGCGGAGTTCGTCGAAACCCCGCGCTGGAGCTTCGGCGGTCGTGTCCAGCAGGACATCAGCTTCCTGTCGTTCAGCGCGCAGGGCAAGTGGACCGGCAAGCGTTACTCGACCGACGACAATGGTCGCGTCGGCGCGCTTCCGACGGTCGGCAATCTGCCGATCGCCACCAACGGTCGCACCGACGACTACTTCCTGGTCGACGGCGACGTGCTCGCGAAGCTGGATATGGTCCGCCCGGGCCTTTATCTGCGCGCCAGCGTGATCAACCTGTTCGACCGTTATTACTTCGGCAACATCAACACGACCAACAACCTTGCCGGCGGTCCGCGCTTCTCGGTCGGTGCCCCGCGCACCTTCCAGGCGACGATCGGTCTCGACTTCTAAGTCGCCCGACTTTTGCAAAAGATCATGAGGCGTCGCGGGAAACCGCGGCGCCTCTTTTCTTGGAGCCCAAGCTGTGGCAACTGCCCGCACATGCCCTTCGAGCGGGTATGATGTAATGGTAGCCTGTCAGCTTCCCAAGCTGAACGCGCGGGTTCGATTCCCGCTACCCGCTCCACCTTGCCCCGCGCCGCCAATGCGCTACACGGCATCATGCAAGACATCGAGACGATCCTCGACGAGCTCGAAACCATTTTCGACCGCTCCGTCCAGAACCTTCGCCGCGCGCTTACCGACTATGTCGAAGACGGGACCAAGCCCGGCGCGCAGGCGCGGGCCGACGGGTGCTTTGCTTATCCCGAATTGCGGATCGACTATGATCCGGACGGCCCCGCCCCGCTTCCGGCGCGTGCCTTTGCGCGTTTGAACCAGCCGGGCATCTATACCGCCAGCATCGCGCGGCCGCAGCTGTTCCGCGATTACCTCCGCACGCAACTGGAGCATCTGGTCGCCGACTATGAGGTAAAGATCAGCGTCGGCCGCTCGGCCAGCGAAATACCCTACCCCTACGTCCTCGACCCCGCCGATGACCTGAAGCTCGGCGGCATCCAGTCGGCCGAGCTCGCACGCTGGTTCCCGACCACCGAGCTCGTCCACATCGGCGACGAAATCGCCGACGGCGACTGGGACATGAGCCGTCATTCGGCGCGGCCGCTGGCGCTGTTCGACGGCCCGCGCACCGACTTCAGCCTTGCGCGCCTGCGTCACTACACGGGCACTCCGACTGAGCATTTCCAACGCTTCATCCTGTTCACCAACTACGTCCGCTATGTGGATGAATTCGTGCGCTTCGCCGCCGACGCGCTGCGCGAAGAAGGAAGCCAGTATCAGGCGTTGAGCGTGCCCGGCGGCCGCTACGACCGCGACATGCTGGACAATGCTGAGGCAGAAATCGCGAGCGGTTCCTGGCGGCGCTTTCAGATGCCGGCGTATCACCTCGTCGGCCCGAATGGCGACGATGGCATCACCCTCGTCAACATCGGCGTCGGTCCGTCAAACGCCAAGACGATCTGCGATCACATCGCCGTTCTCCGGCCCGAGGTGTGGCTGATGATCGGCCACTGCGGCGGCTTGCGGCCGAGCCAGACGATCGGCGACTATGTCCTGGCGCACGCCTATCTGCGCGACGATCATGTGCTGGACGGCATCCTGCCGGTCGAAATCCCGGTCCCGCCCATCGCCGAGGTCCAGACCGCCCTGTTCGATGCGGCGGCCAAGGTCACCGGCGAGGATGAAGACAGCCTCAAGAAACGGCTGCGCACGGGTACGGTGGTCACCACCGACGACCGCAACTGGGAGCTTCGCTACACCGCCAGCGCGCTGCGCTTCAATCAAAGCCGCGCGGTCGCGATCGACATGGAAAGCGCGACGGTCGCCGCGCAAGGCTATCGTTTCCGGGTACCTTACGGCACGCTGCTTTGCGTGTCCGACAAGCCGCTTCACGGCGAATTGAAGCTGCCGGGTCAGGCCAACGCCTTTTACGAGCGGGCAATCAGCCAGCACCTGCGGATCGGGATCGAGACTTTGAACCTGCTGCGCGAGGAAGGCGACGCCCTTCACAGCCGCAAGCTTCGCAGCTTCGACGAGCCGCCCTTCCGCTGATCGACAAAAAAAGGGCCCGGCATCGCTGCCGGACCCCCTTTTTTTTGATCGGGCGTGCGGCTTAGCCGCGCTCGCCGGCTTGCTGCTGTTGCGGGGCGGCCGGCTGATTGGTCGCGTTGGCGAGCCACCGGCTGGTCGCGCCGCAGCTCGAGGTCGCGGTCACCGTCTGGCCAGCCTGGAACGGCTGGTTGTACGGAAAGCACTCGCGCGCAGCACCGGTGGCCACGCAGAGCTGCCCGGCACTGGCGGTCCAGCTGGCCGGAACGATATTGCCGCTCGGGGTCGCGATACGGGCGGTGCCGCCCGGCTCGAAGGTCACGTTGTTGACGACACCGTTGGTTTCGACCTGCACGGTCTGACCGACGATTTCCGAGCCCGGAACATATTGGGCGGCGGCTCCGCTGGCGAACAGTGTCGCACCGGCGATACCGGCTAGAATGGACAACTTGGTCATGGCGGCAATCCCCACCTGTTGAAAGACGTTGGACCCGCCCTCCGGTCGGGAGACGAATACCTGCGAACAAACTCTCCATTACGGACCGAAGTTGCAAGGCTTTTTTATAAGTCGTCAGCGGACTTGAGCGTTTGCGGCATCGCTTGCGCCCCCTATGACGTCGCGGATTGGATGGCGCGAGGGACGGTGAGTGAAGGATCGGCATGTAGTGGTGGTGGGTCTTGGCTATGTCGGCCTGCCGCTGGCGGTTGCCCTCGCCGATCACATGCGCGTGACCGGCTTCGACATCGATTTCAGCCGGATTGAGGAACTTGGGCGGCACGAGGACCGGACGCATGAGATCGAGCCCGATCGCCTCGCTGCCACCTCGCTCGCACTGACCGCCGACGCGGCAGAGACTCGCGGCGCGGATGTCTACATCGTCACTGTGCCGACCCCGGTCGATGGTTCGAACCAACCCGACCTCGCCCCGCTCCTGTCCGCGACCCGGAGCGTTGCCGGCATGCTCGATCATGGGCGTCCCGCCGTTATCGTCTATGAAAGCACGGTCTATCCGGGGGTCACCGAAGACATTTGCGGCCCGGAACTCGAGCGCGTGTCCGGCCTCAAGCGCGGAACCGATTTCCGCCTCGGCTATAGTCCGGAACGGATCAATCCCGGCGACCGCGAACATACGGTGGACCGCATCGTCAAAGTCGTCGCGGGCGAGGATGCGGAGACGACCGCGCTGCTGTCCGACCTCTATGGCACGATGAACGGCGGGCAGATCTTCCGCGCGGCGTCGATCAAGGCAGCGGAGGCCGCCAAGGTGATCGAGAATGCCCAGCGTGACATCAACATCGCTTTTATCAACGAGATTACGCAGATTTTCGCGAAGCTCGGCCTCAGCACCTGGGACGTGCTGGAAGCGGCCCGCACCAAGTGGAACTTCCTGCCGTTCGAGCCCGGACTCGTCGGCGGCCACTGCATCGGGGTCGATCCCTATTATCTCGCCCACCGCGCCCGTGAACTCGGCCACGAACCGCGCGTGATCCTCGCCGGGCGCGAGATCAACGACGGGATGGGCGCCTGGGTCGCCGACCGCCTTCACGAACGGCTGGGTAATCGTGCGGGGCGCGTGCTGGTGCTCGGCCTCACCTTCAAGGAGAACGTGCCCGACCTGCGCAACAGCCGGGTGATCGACGTCGTCGAGCGGCTGCGCTGGCTTGGCCACGAGGTAATGGTCGCCGATCCGCTTGCCGACCCCGCCGAAGCGCGCCACGAATATGGGCTGGAGTTGGTCGATCCCGCGGCGCTGTCCGAGAAGGTCGACCTCGTGCTCGGCGCCGTTGCCCACGCGGCATACAAGGAGTGGGACGAAGGCCGCGTCGAGTCCTTGCTCAATGACGGCGGCCAGGTCGCCGACCTCAAGCGCTTGTGGAAGTGGACGCAAGGGTCGATAGCGTCCGCCTGGACCCTTTAGGTCCTGTTCGCAAAGACATAGGTCCATGCTGGCTTTGACTCCCGTCTCCCACGTCCGGCGCGACACATGGCTCGGCCGGAGGCGGGTACAATTGCTTGGCGCGATGCTGCTCGCCGCCGTGCTGCCGCTTGCCTACCGGTTGATCTTCGTTCCGGAATCCTTGTTCGTTTCAAGCTTCAACGCGTTCTGGGCCAATCTGTTCGCGGTGTGCCTCGCCCTCTGGCTGCGGCTCAGCGTCGAACCCTACCCCGGCATCCGGTCGAGCCTTGTCATCCTCCCGACCTGCGCCGCCGCCCACGCCGCGGTGCTGGCTTTTTTCTTCTTCACCCGCCTACCCTACGACCGCGTAGCGTTCATCGCCGGCTTCCTGCTTCACGTCGCCTGGTTCTACCTCATCTATTTCGCGGTGCAGCGGCGGACCTTCCTGCAGATCGGGGTCGTCCCGCTCGGCGCCTGGTCGCAGCTTGTCGATCTCAACGGCATCAGCTGGATCAAGCTCGAGGAGCCGCGTCTCGACCTCGCCTCGCGCTGCGATGCCATCGTGGCGGACTTCTCGGCCGACCTGTCCCCGAAATGGGAAGCCTTTTTGGCCGATGCCGCGCTTGCCGGGCTCATCGTCTACCAGGTCAAGCCGCTCGCCGAATCCCTCACTGGCCGGGTTGAGATCGATCATCTGTCCGAGAACAGCTTCGGATCGCTGGTCCCGGCCCGCGGTTATTTCCATCTAAAGACCGTGATCGACTTTCTCGCCGTGGTTGTCGCCCTGCCGCTGCTGCTTCCGGTCATGGCCGTCGCCGCGCTCGCCATTCTGCTCGACGACGGCGGCCCGGTCTTCTTCCGCCAGCGCCGCATCGGGCACCGCGGCACACCATTTCGAGTGGTCAAATTTCGCACAATGCGAGCGGAAAAACCGCGTGCCGGTCACGACCTGCGAAAGGCGGCGATGACCGGCGATCTCGATCCCCGCATCACCCGCGTCGGCGCGTTTCTGCGCAAAAGCCGCATCGACGAGCTGCCGCAGGTCTTCAACATCCTGCGCGCCGAAATGAGCTGGATCGGCCCCCGCCCGGAAGCCGAGGTGCTGAGCCACTGGTATGTCGGTGAAATCCCCTTCTATCGCTACCGTCACGTGGTGAAGCCCGGCATTACGGGCTGGGCTCAGACCAACCAGGGCCACGTCGCAGAGGTCAACGACATCCACCGCAAGCTTCAGTACGATTTCTATTACATCAAATACTTCTCGCCGTTTCTCGATGTGCTGATCATCTTCAAGACCCTGAAAACGATGCTGACCGGGTTCGGCGCCCGCTAGTTCGCATGAGCGGCATTCGGCGCTAAAGGCGCCTTATGCAGGACATTCATATCATCGGCGGCGGTCTCGCCGGATCGGAAGCGGCGTGGCAGCTGGCTGAGGCCGGGCTTCCGGTTCGCCTCAGCGAAATGCGTGGCGGCGGAGACATGACCCCAGCGCATGAAAGCGACCGGTTGGCCGAAATGGTCTGCTCCAACAGCTTCCGCTCGGACGACCCGGAAAACAATGCGGTCGGCCTGCTGCACCAGGAAATGCGGCGGATGGGCAGCCTCGTCATGCGCTGCGCCGACGCGACCAAGGTTCCGGCCGGCTCCGCCCTTGCCGTTGATCGCGAAGGCTTTGCGGCACAGGTGACGGCGGCGCTCGAAGCGCACCCCAACATCACCATCGTCCGCGAACGGATCGATGCGCTCCCCGATCACCCCTGCATCATCGCCACCGGCCCACTTACGGGATCGAAGCTCGCCGAAGCCATCGCTGCCGAAACCGGCAAGGATGCGCTCGCCTTCTTCGACGCCATCGCCCCCATCGTCCACGGCGACAGCATCGACATGTCGGTCGCCTGGAAGGCCGCGCGCTGGAACAAGGGGGGCGACGATTACATCAATTGCCCGCTGACGAAGGAACAGTATCAGACCTTCGTCGAAGCCCTGAACGCGGGCGAAAAGACCGAATTCAAGGAGTGGGAAAAGGACACGCCCTATTTCGAAGGCTGCATGCCGATCGAAGTGATGGCCGAGCGTGGTCCCGAAACGCTGCGGTTCGGGCCGCTGAAGGGCGTGGGCCTCGACGATCCCAAGACCGGTCGCTGGCCCTATGCCTGCGTCCAGCTCCGCCAGGACAATGCCAGCGGCACCTTGTGGAACATCGTCGGCTTCCAGACCAAGCTTCGCCACGGCGCGCAGGTCGACATCTTCCGCACCATCCCGGGGCTCGAAAATGCTGAATTCGCCCGGCTCGGCGGCATTCACCGCAACAGCTTCATTCGCTCGCCGGACCTGCTGGATCGCCAGCTACGGTTAAAGAGCCGCCCGAACATCCGCTTCGCCGGGCAGATCACGGGCTGCGAAGGCTATGTCGAAAGCGCCGCCATCGGCCTGATCGCCGCGCGCTTTGCCGTGGCCGAGGCGAAGGGTGAGACACTTGCGCCTCCGCCCAACACCACCGCGCTCGGCGCTTTGCTCGGCCACATCACCGGCGACGCCAACGCCGCGACGTTTCAGCCGATGAACGTCAATTTCGGACTGATGCCGCCGCTGCCCGAGCGCTTCCGCAAGGCCGACCGCAAGAAAGCCTATACCGATCGCGCCCGCGCCGCTTTTTCGGAATGGCTCGGCGAGAAGGCCGAGAAGCCAGCCGCGCCCGAGCCGGTCAGCGCTTAAAGCTCGACGTCTTCGCTGATCCGCTCGACCATGCCCATCACCCGCGCGCGCAGGTGATCAGGGAATTCCTCGGGAAGTTGCAACGCAACGTCGTCCTGCGCGAGATGAAAGTTGGACCGCACCCGCACCAGCTTCATCGTCCAATCGCCGAACATCCGCCGCTCGAGCATACGCTCGTCGCGGATCTCGAAACCGCTATGACGCGGATCGCGGCGAAGCCGTTCGATAAGTTCATCGACCGACTCCGGCGGACCCTCGATCCACTGCAGGAAGTGCGTACCGTTGAACACCAGCAAACCACTGATCCCGTCGATCCCATTGAGATCGCGCGCAGCGCCATGGATTTCCCGCAACTGCTCTTCGTCGAGGTCCAGCGCTGCGAGACTGGTATAGGTTACGCTCTTGAGCTGCATCGAATTCCTTACGGATCGGGAGGATCCGAAGGCTATGTATGGCGGCGGTTCTGAATTTCCAAATAACGCCGCTTTTCAGACGCTTTACGAGATAGATCAGCAGCTGCAGACGCTTTTGCGCTTAGGCGCCTTGGGCGCGGTCGTTGCGAATTCGGCTGCGGTCAGCCAGCCCGAACGGTCGCGGTCGGCGGAGGCAAATTTGGTCACCGTTTTCACCGCCCATTCGTCGAAGCTCAGCGTTCCATTGCCGTCCCGGTCGAGTTTGGCGAAGGCCTTGCGCCGAGGCTCGAACAATTCGGCCGAGGTGATCCGCCCGTCATCGTCCTTGTCCGCCCGCGCGAACCTCTTTTCTTCGCGGCTCTTCGGGCTGGCGAGCGGCGGCGCGCGCACGGCGTCAAAGGTCGGAGTGGCGGCGGCGATCAGCGGCGCGGCGGGCGCCACCGGAGGCGCGGCCGGCGCTGCGGCGGCGGCATCGGCGGATTTGCTGGAATACATGAAAAAAGCGCCCGAGGAGAGTAACAGGGCAGCAATGGCGCCGGCGACGAGGCGGGTCATGAACGACCTCCTGGCAATCAGCGATCCGGCAGGCTCTTTGTCTCCGTTTATTTCGGGTCCGTCAACGTCCGGTCAAACGATGCCGGATCAGGGTCCAGCTTCGCCCGGGCGTCGCTTCGGGCTCAGGCGGCCAGAAGCGGGCCGCGTCGCGGCGGCCGAGCGCATCGAGGAGCGTGATCGGTCGGAGCGGACGCGGCGCGGGGTCCGCTGGCAGCTTGCGCAACCATTCGGCGTCGCCCGAGCGCCGCGCCAGATCGGCCCGCGAAAAGGCTTCTCCGCCCTGCACGCCCTCGCCGCCGAGAGCCCGCGCAAGCAAAGCGAACAAGGCTTCTCCACGCGGGGCGGGGTCCGGCGTCTCGTCGAGCACTTGCAGCCAGCCGTCGGCCAGCGCCGCGCAATTGGCGCCGCTGACGCCGACCACCATCAGGTCCGACACGATCAGTGACAGCAAGGGCTCGGGTGGCGGAGGCTGGGTATCGAGCGCGGCGAGTTGGTCGCGCCACCAGGCAAGCTTGATCGCGCCCAGCGCCGGCTGCGCCGCGCCGAGCGCCACGTCGGCCAGGCGGTCATCGAGCGCCAGCGCCGTATCGAACGCCATTCGGCGCGCCTCCGGCCAGTGCAGCCGGACAAGATCGCGGTCGCGCATGATCGGAGCTCAGGCGACCGGGCGACGGGCGCGTAGCGCCTGTGCCAGCGTGCCTTCGTCGAGATAGTCGAGCTCGCCACCAACCGGCAGGCCATGGGCAAGCTGGGTCAGCCGCACCGGGTAGGTCTCGAGCCGCTCGGCCAGATAATGGGCGGTGGTCTGCCCCTCCAGCGTCGCATTCATCGCCAGCACGATTTCGTCGATCCCGCCCGCACCAACCCGCTGAAGCAGCTTGTCGATCGACAGATCCTCGGGCCGCACGCCCTCCAGCGCCGACAGCTTGCCGCCAAGCACATGGTAGCGTCCGGGAAACAGCCGCGATCGGTCGAGCGCCCAGAGGTCCGATACTTCCTCAACCACGCACAGGCTCTTGTCGTCGCGTCGCGGGTCGGCGCAGATGGTGCAGGGATCGCGGGTATCGACATTGCCGCAGATCGAGCAGGTCGACAGCCGTTCGGACACGGTTTGCAACGCCGCCAGTAACGGCTGCAAGGCACCCTCGCGCCGCTTCATCAGGTGCAGCACCGCACGCCGGGCCGAACGGGGCCCGAGGCCCGGCAACCGGGCGAGCGCATTGGCGAGGGCTTCGATTTCCTGGGAGGCCATTACCGATCCAGATAGGAAAAGCGGGCGGTTTCCGCCATAGGCCCGCCATGCGGCTTATCTTCATGGGATCCCCGGCCTTTGCGGTGCCGACGCTCGACGCACTGATCGAGGCCGGGCACGAGATCGCCGCCGTTTATTCGCAGCCCCCGCGTCCCGCGCAACGCGGCAAGAAGCTGCAGCCGACCGCCGTACACCAGCGCGCGGAGGAGTTGGGTCTCACCGTTCGCACGCCAGAGCGTCTGCGCTCGGCGGAAGAGCAAGAGGCGTTTGCCGCGTTCGGCGCAGAGGCGGCAGTGGTCGCGGCTTATGGTTTGCTGCTGCCTCAGCCGATCCTCGACGCACCGGAGCGCGGCTGCCTGAACGTCCATGCCAGCCTGCTTCCCCGCTGGCGCGGCGCGGCGCCGATCCACCGCGCCATCCTTGCCGGGGACGAGGAAACCGGCGTCACCATCATGCAAATGGAAGCCGGGCTGGACACCGGCCCGATGCTGCGCGCCGGTCGCACCCCCATCGACGGCAAGACCGTTAGCGAACTGACAGGCGAACTGGCGACGATGGGAGCGCGCTTGATGGTCGAGGAACTCGCCGACCCCTCCCCGGCCCGCGTCCAGCCCGACCAAGGCGTGACCCACGCGCCCAAGATCGCCAAGGCCGAGGCGCGCATCGACTGGACCGCAGCCGCTGAATCCATCGAACGGCAGGTGCGCGCCTTCGCGCCTGCGCCGGGTGCGTGGTTCGAAGCCAATGGCGAACGGATAAAGCTGCTTGCTGCCGATCTTGTCGAAGACGTGGTCGCACCGCCGGCCACCATCCTCGACGACCGTCTCACCATCGGCTGCGGCACCGGCGCGGTTCGCCCGGCCCTTCTTCAACGCGCAGGTGGACGCGCCATGCCGACCGCGGAGTTGCTGCGCGGCTTCGCCCTTGCGCCTGGCACCGTCCTTCCGTGACACGCTGGAAGCTGATCCTCGAATGGGACGGCGCGCCGTTCATGGGGTGGCAGCGGCAGGATCACGGACCCTCGGTGCAGGGCGCGCTGGAGCAAGCGGTGCTCAAGATGACCGGCGAGACCGTCACGGCCCACGCCTCCGGTCGCACCGACGCCGGGGTGCATGCGCTCGCCATGCCGGTGCATCTTGACCTAGACAAGGCGCTCGACGGTCATCGCCTCGCCGAAGGCCTCAACGCCCTGCTCCGCCCCAATCCGGTCGCTGTGCTGTCGGCAGAGCCGGTTGCTGATGACTGGCACGCCCGCTTTTCCTGCCTCGGACGACGCTACCTCTACCGCATCGCCAATCGCCGAGCCCCGCTGACGCTCGACAAAGGCCGCGCGTGGCGCATCGCCAAGCCGCTCGATGCCGCCGCCATGCAGCAAGGCGCCGCGCATCTCGTCGGCCATCACGACTTCACCACCTTTCGCTCGGTCAATTGCCAGTCAGACAGCCCGGTAAAGACGCTGGACCACCTCGAGGTCGAACGCGTGGGCGAAGAGATTCACATCCACGCTGCCGCCCGATCCTTTCTTCATCATCAGGTGCGCTCGATGGTCGGTTGCCTCAGCCTGGTTGGACTCGGCCAATGGTTGCCGGACGACATGCGAAAATCTCTTGAAGCCCGCGATCGCGCAGCCCTCGGCCTCAATGCCCCGGCCGAAGGGCTTTACTTCGCCGGGGCGCTCTACGACACGCCGACCGCGTGAACACTTCCCCCACCTCCCCGCTCCAGATCCGCGATTTCCGCCTCTACTGGCTGGCGCGATTTTTCGCCGTGCTCGCGACCATGGGGATGGTGGTGATCATCGGCTATCAGGTCTACGACACCGCCCGCGCCGACTACGGCATGAGCATCCGCCAGGCCTCGCTGATGCTGGGTCTGCTCGGCGCGGTGCAATTCGTGCCGCTGGCCTTCCTCACCCCCGTCGCCGGCTGGACCGCCGACCGGTTCGAGCGGCGCACCGTCGCCCGGATGGCCAATGCGGTCGACATGCTGGTCGCGCTTACCCTCGGCCTTGTGACCTACGCCGAGGTGCTGAACCTGCCTCTGCTGTTCACATTGGCGGCACTCCACGGTGTCGCTCGGGTGTTCGTCGGCCCGTCGATGTCGGCCATCGCGCCCAATATCGTGCCGCCGGAACTGTTGCCCAAGGCAATCGCGATGTCCTCCATCGCGTGGCAATCGGCCTCGGTCGCGGGGCCAGCGCTGGGCGGCTTCCTCTATGCAGTCGGCGCGCCGCTGCCTTATTGGGCAGCGACCGGGCTGATGGGATGCGCCATCCTGCTGCTGACGCCGGTTCGCCGGATCATGCCCCCGCCGATGACGGCAAATCTCCACCCGATCCGCCAGATGATCGAAGGACTGACCTTTGTCCGTCGCCGACGCTTCCTGTTCGGCGCGATCACCCTCGACCTGTTCGCAGTGCTGCTCGGCGGCGCGACCGCGATGCTGCCGGTGTTTGCCCGCGACATCCTCCACGTCGGGACCGAAGGGCTCGGCCTGATGCGCGGCGCGCCCGCGATCGGTGCGGCGCTGGTCGCCGGCATCTTCGCAATTCGCCCGCTCCACCACAATGTCGGGATCAAGATGCTGTGGAGCGTTGCGGCCTTCGGGGCCCTGACCGTTGCGTTCGGCCTGTCGTCCAACTTCCTCCTCAGCCTTGGCATTCTCGCCTTGCTCGGCGCCGCGGACATGCTCAGCGTCTATGTCCGCTCCAGCCTAGTTCAGCTCCACACCCCCGACATGATGCGCGGGCGAGTGTCGGCGGTCAGCGGGCTTGCGATCAGCGCTTCCAACGAGCTTGGCGAATTGCAGTCTGGTGTTGCCGCCGCCTTGCTCGGACCGGTCGGCGCCGTGGTCGCCGGCGGGGCCGCTGCCATTGGTATCGCGGGACTGTGGTCCTATCTCTTCCCCGAACTCAGGCGGGCGAAGACCTTCGACCCGCCGCCCGAAGTGCTCGCCCAAGCAGTTGAACAGGAGAAACCTGCGTGAAGGCCGACAACATCCTCGCCACCATCGGCAATACCCCCCACGTCCGCATCAATCGGCTCTTTCCGGAAGGCGCCGAAGTGTGGATCAAGTCCGAGCGGTCCAACCCCGGCGGCTCGGTCAAGGATCGCATCGCGGTCTCGATGATCGAAGCGGCCGAGGCTGACGGCCGGCTCAAGCCCGGCGGCACCATCGTCGAGCCGACCAGCGGCAACACCGGCGTCGGGCTGGCGATGGTCGCGGCGGTCAAGGGCTACAAACTGATCCTCGTCATGCCCGAAAGCATGAGCATCGAGCGCCGCCGCCTGATGCTGGCCTACGGCGCCAGCTTCGACCTGACGCCGCGCGAAAAAGGCATGAAGGGCGCGATCGCCCGCGCCGAGGAGATCGTCGCCTCGACCCCCGGCGCATGGATGCCGCAGCAATTCGACAACCCCGCCAACATCGACGTCCACCTGCGCACCACCGTGCCCGAGATCCTCGCCGACTTCGGCGACGACGACCGCGGGTTCGACGCGCTGATCACCGGCGTCGGAACGGGCGGGCACATCACGGCCGCCGGGCGCGAACTGAAGAAACGCTGGCCTAAGCTCAAGGTGTTCGCGGTCGAGCCGACCCTGTCGCCGGTCATCTCCGGCGGCCAGCCGGCACCCCACCCGATCCAGGGCATCGGCGCCGGCTTCATCCCGACCAATCTCGACATGGACGTACTCGACGGGGTGATCCAGGTCGCGCCCGAAGACGCCAAGGAAATGGCTCGCCGCTCGGCCCGCGAGGAAGGCATGCTGGTCGGCATCAGTTCGGGCGCGACGCTGGCCGCGATCGCGCAGAAACTGCCCGAGCTTGGGCCCAACCCGCGCGTACTTGGATTCAATTACGACACCGGCGAACGCTATCTTTCCGTACCTGATTTCTTGCCCGAAGAGGGTTAATCGAAACGCAATCCTCAGCTTTAGACAAAGCATTAACCGGCATCACGATAACTGGTCCTGCTCGGCGCACATCCGGCAGGAACCAGGATGCCTCAAGTCAGACTGAATTTCGCGGACAAGGCAGGTGACGGACGGCCTCGCGCTTCGGTGCGCGAGGCAATGACGTTCGACGTCCTGCCGCCGCGAACCGACAACGATCTGACGCTTCAGTCCAAACGCGTGGCGATGTGGGCCTATGCCCCCATCCTGCTGGCCGCCACTCACTTCATCGTCGGCCTGATTCTCCTCGTGCGCGAGAGGAGCAACATGGACGGCGACCAGCTTGGCATGGCGCTCGCCCTGGTCGCATTGGCGCTGCTGCTCGACGGCGGCGCGGGTCTTTGCCTTCATCTGCGCACCCGTCTCCGCCTGACGCCGGTGTTCGCGGTGCGACTGTTGATGGGTTGGTTCGGCCTGTCTGGCATCCTGTGGATGCTGTTCGGCGGCGCGGCCTATAGCGGCCTGCAGGACAAGAGCTTTCTTCCGCTGGCGCTTGGGGCCGGACTGGCGGTCAAGGCGATGCTCTCGATCGGCTCGCCTCCCGCAGCCATTCTGAACGCCCTGATGGCCACGATCGGGGTCAACCTCTTTTCCGACGATCCCTTGCTCCGTGCCGCCATTCCGCTGCTCGGCCTCCTGACCGCGGTCTATTCCATCATCATCACCCAGCTGATGCTCGCCGGAAGCCGCCGCCGGCTGACGCTCGACTGGCAGGCAAAAAAAGCACTCAATTTCATCGCGGAATTCGAGAACAGTGGGCGCGGCTGGTTCTGGGAAACCAATGCGAGCGGCACGCTGTCCTACGTCAGCCAGCAACTCGCCGACGACTTCAAGACCTCACCCGAGGCTTTGCTCGGCCGTCAGTTCACCGATCTCCTGTCGGTCGACAACGGCAACAATCAGGGCTTGCGCGAAGAACGCACCCTCGGCTTCCATCTCTCGGCCCGTTTTCCCTTTTCAGATGTCGTGGTGCGCCCCGCGAGTGACGACGATGTGCAGTGGTCGCTATCGGGCAATCCAGTGTTCGACGATCATGGTCGCTTTTACGGCTTTCGGGGGATCGGCACCGACCTTACCGAACAGCGCCGGACCGAGCAGGAGATCAATCGCCTCGCCCGTTCGGATTCGCTGACAGGCCTGCCCAACCGCGCGATGATGCGCCGCACGCTCGACGAAGGCCTGCGCAATGCCAAGCACAGCCATCGTGGCTGCGCCCTGCTGCTGATCGATCTCGACCGCTTCAAGCTCGTCAACGACACCCACGGCCACCCAGCGGGCGACGCCTTGCTGAAGCAGGTCGCCCATCGCCTGACGCAGGTGATCGGCCATTACGGTCAGGTCGGCCGGCTGGGAGGGGATGAATTCAAGGCGGTGCTGCCGGGAACGACCGACATTCATCTGCTCGATCGGATCGCCGGCTCGCTGATCGACGAAGTATCGCGGCCCTACATGGTCGAAGGCCAGCGCGTGACCATTGGAGCGTCGGTCGGCATCGCGGTCGGTGAGCCTGAGCGGTCGTGCGCGGATTCGATGATCCGTAATGCCGACCTAGCCCTCTATGCCGCCAAGGCCGCCGGGCGCGGCCGCCATCGTTTCTTCGAACCTTCCATGCACAACAATGCCGCCAATCGGCAGATGCTCGAACATGATCTGCGCGGTGCCGTGACGCGGGACGAACTGTCAGTGGTATTCCAGCCGATCGTCCGTGCCGCAGGAGAGGAAGTCGCCGGTTTCGAAGCGCTGGTCCGCTGGCAACATCCCAAGCGCGGCCTGATCCCACCCGCCGAATTCATTCCCATCGCCGAAGAAAGCGGCATGATCGGTCAGCTGGGAGAATGGGTCCTGATCGAAGCGTTGGAAGCGGTCCGCCATTGGCCGGGACACCTTCGTCTTGCCGTGAACGTCTCGCCGATCCAGTTCAACGATCCGCGGCTGGTCGACCTCGTCGCCGCCGCGCTTACCGTTTCGGGCGTTGACCCGTCGCGCCTCGAGCTTGAGATTACCGAAGGCGTATTCATGACCGAATGCGATACCACCGAAGCGACCTTTGCGGCCCTGAAGAAGCTTGGCGTGCGGCTGGTGCTCGATGATTTCGGAACAGGCTATTCGTCGCTCGGCTACTTGAAGCAGGCGCCGTTCGACAAGATCAAGATCGACCGCAGCTTCGTTCGCGGCGCGGGGCTGGACCAGAGGCGAAATGCGGCGATCATCCGCGCCATCGTTACCCTCGCTGAAAGCCTTGGCATGGATACGGTCGCCGAGGGCGTGGAAACCCACGAGGAACTGCAACAGATGCGCAGCCTCGGGGTCAGCGAGATCCAGGGCTATATCTTCGGTCAACCGGTCAGGCCCGCCGAGGCGCAACAGCTTGCGCAAGGTCGGATCCTCGAAGTCGACAGCGGCCCCTCGCTACGTGAATCGCGACAGCGGATGATGCGCCGCGCGCTGATCGGCCTCGATGGCGAGGTCATCGAAGTGCGTTTGCGCAATATCTCGGCGATGGGGGCGCTGGTCGAATGCACTCAACCGGTGACGCCGGGACGCAATATCATCATGGACATCGTCGGCGCGGGCCCGGTGACCGGCACCATCCGCTGGGCCCAGCGCGACCGCTTCGGGATCCGGTTCAAGGAAGAATTCGATCTCGATCGGCTAGCCCCGAACCCGGAACAAGCCGTGATGCTGCCATCGGCCGCTCCGCCACAGGTGGCGGCTTATGTGCAATAATGGACCGAAATTGCTTGGCAAATTGGATGCAAGCAGGCATGCACCGCATGGAATCTGGGAGTTGGGTTAAGATGAAGAGTTTCGCCGCGCGTTTGGTCGTCATGGCCAGTGCCGCCACTTTCCTGGTCAGCGCCCCCGCCGCGGCAGCGTCCAACGCCCAGGCGGCGAATTACAGCCCGTGGGCGTCGCTTGCGGCGTTCGCGTCGCCGGCATCGAGCCAGGCGCTCTGTGGAGCGGCTGCTACCTCGGCGGCCGCGTCGGCTGCGGCGCAGGCTGGAACGCCGGGCTGCGTCTTCCCGACCGTCGATGCTCCGGTTGCTGCGCCGGTGGCCGAAACGGCCCCGCTCGCGACCCCGGCTGCCGTCGGCGCCGGCGCCGGTGTGGGAGTTCTCCCGCTGCTGCTCGGCCTCGCCGCGCTCGGTGGCCTCGCCGCCCTGCTTCTCAGCAATGGCGACAATACGACCCAGATCTCGATCAGCCCGTAAGCCCCGAGCGGCCACGACCTGACTACGAAGAGCCCCGGCCTAGCCGCCGGGGCTTTTCTTTTGCCGGCCCGCCCCTCGCCTTCGCGAAGCCGCTTGGCTAAGCGTCGGGCATGGGGGAATGCTCGAGTATCGAACGGCAGCTGGTGGAGCGGGCGGCTGACGCTTGCCGCCTCGACGAGGTGCGCGCCTGGGCGGCCGTCAACAGTGGTTCGGCCAATCTCCAGGGCCTCGCCACGATGGCCGATCTGCTCGCCGCCCGAATGGCGGTTCTTCCAGGCACGCTCAATTTGCGCGACCCGGGACCTGTCACGGCGCTCGATCCGGCGGGGCGTACGCTCGACGTCAGCCATGGCAAGCACCTTCACCTGGTCGTCCGCCCCGACGCCCCGCGACAACTGCTCCTGACCGGCCACATGGACACCGTCTACGCCGCCGACCACGCGTTTCAGCAGGTACGCGATCTTGCCGATGGCCGGGTCAACGGCCCCGGCGTCGCCGACATGAAAGGCGGCCTCGCCGTCATGATCGCCGCCCTGCAAGCGTTCGAGCAGCACCCCGGTGCGGCCTGGACCGGCTATGAGGTCATCATCAACAGCGACGAGGAAGTCGGCTCGGCCTCGTCGGCCCCGCTGATCGCCGAGGCGGCGCGCGGCAAGCTGGCAGCGCTGACCTACGAGCCCTCCGCGCTTCCCGACGGCACGCTGGCCGGCGCGCGACCCGGATCGGGCAATTTCTCGTTCGACATTCGAGGCCGCTCGGCCCACGCCGGGCGCAACCCGGAAGACGGCCGCAACGCCGTGACCGCCGCGGCGGAGCTCGCCCTTCGGCTTGAAGCGCTTCGCCGCGACGGTCTTACCGTCAACGTCGCCCGGCTCGACGGCGGCTCGCCCAACAACGTCGTGCCAGACCACGCCATCCTTCGCGTCAACCTGCGCCCGCGCACGCCCGAACTCGAAGCGGCGGCGCGGAAGGGTATCGAGGCTGCCGTTCGGGAGGTCGCTGCCGCACGCGACGTACAGATCCACCGTCACGGCGGCTTCGGTCGTCGGCCCAAGCCCCTCGATGCCGCCGCCCTGCGCCTGTTCGCGCTCGTCGAGCAGGCCGGCCGCGACCTTGGCCAGCAGATCACGCACAAGGATTCGGGCGGGGTCTGCGACGGCAACAACATCGCGGCCTGCGGCGTGCCGGTGGTCGACACCATGGGTGTGCGCGGGGGTGCCATCCACAGCGCCGACGAATATCTGATCCCTCAATCCCTCGGCGAGCGCGCGGGCCTGTCAGCCCTCGTCCTCGCCCGTCTTGCAAAAGGTGCCCTGTGACCTTTCGTATTCGCCCGGCCACTCCGAACGATTTCGACGCCATCTACGAAATGGCCAAGCTGACCGGCGGCGGCTTCACCAATTTGCCGGCCGACAAGGGCACGCTCGTCGCCAAGCTCGCCAAGTCGGAAGCCGCCTTCGACAAGACCGAGGAAGCACAAGGCAGCGAATGCTACATCTTCGTGCTTGAAGACCCGCGCGAGAAGATCATCCGCGGGACCTGCCAGGTGTTCGGCATGGTCGGCACGTCCCAGGCCTTTTACTCCTATCATCTCTCCACGCTCACCCAATGGAGCCCGGAGCTCGGCAAGACCTTCCGCAACCAGATGCTGACGCTGACCACCGACCTCGAAGGATCGAGCGAGGTCGGCGGACTGTTCCTCCATCCCCAACTCCGCGCCGGCGGCTGGGGCATGCTTCTGGCGCGTAGTCGCTACCTGTTCATCAAAGCGCACCGACAACGCTTCGGCGACCGGCTTCTGGCCGAGCTTCGCGGCGTCATGGACGAGGCAGGCAATTCCCCCTTCTGGGATGCGCTTGCTGGACGCTTCTTCGACATGACCTTTCCCGAGGCCGACGGCTTCAATGCGGTGAACGGAACCCATTTCATCGCTGACCTCATGCCCAAGACCCCAATCTACGTTTCGCTGCTGCCCGACAGTGCCAAGGCGGTGATGGGGCAGCCGCACCCCACCGGCCGCGCCGCGTTGCGGATGCTGCAGGAAGAAGGCATGACCTTCGACCGCTACATCGACATCTTCGACGGCGGCCCGACCGTGACCGCTCCGACCGATCAGGTCCGCTCGATCCGGGAAGCAACCGAGGAAACGGTGGTCGAGATCGGCGGCGACCCCGGCAAGACCAAGGTGATGCTGGCCGCTGGACGCCTGCGCGACTTCCGCTGCGTACGGGCGGAGATTCGGCGGCTCGGCAAAAAGGGCATCGCAATCACCCAGGACGCGGCCGATCTGCTTGAGATCGAGCCTGGCGCCAAGGTCATGGTGGTCGCCCGATGAGCGCCCGCGAGATCAATTTCGACGGCATCGTTGGATCGAGCCACAATTACGGGGGCCTCAGCCTTGGCAACCTCGCCTCGGCGCGCAATCTCGGCAAGGTCAGCTATCCGCGCGCCGCTGCGCTGCAGGGGCTCGAAAAGATGCGCGCCAACCTCGCGCTCGGCCTGACACAGGGCATCTTCGTGCCTCAGCCCCGCCCCGCCCGCGCCTGGCTGGCCGACCTTGGCACCAAGCCCGAGGAGGCCGAGCCCGCCCTCCTCGCCAACGCCATGAGCGCCAGCGCGATGTGGGCCGCCAACGCCGCGACGGTCAGCCCCGCCAGCGACACCGCCGATGGCCGCACGCACCTCACCGTCGCCAATCTGCGCACCATGGTCCACCGCAGCCACGAATGGCCCGCGACCCTCGCGCAGCTACGTCTGGCCTTCGCGCATGAGGCGTTCACCGTGCATGGCCCGGTTCCCCCTACTTTCGGCGACGAGGGCGCGGCCAATCACATGCGGCTGTGCACCGCGCACGATCAAACCGGGGTCGAGATCTTCGTCTACGGCCTTTCCGGCGGCCCCTTTCCCGCCCGCCAACATGTCGAGGCGTGCAAGGCGATCGCCCGCCGCCACCGCCTTAAACCCGAGCGCACGCTGTTCGTCGCCCAGTCCGAAGAAGCGATCGCCGCGGGCGCCTTTCACAACGATGTCGTCGCGGTCGCCAACGAACGAGTCCTGTTCGCCCATGAACAGGCCTTTGCCGAACGCGAAACATTCCTTGGCAATCTCGAGCGCAGGTTTCCCGATCTCGATCTGGTCGAGGTCTCGGCCTCCGAGGTCAGCCTCGAAGACGCGATCCGCTCCTACCTCTTCAACGCACAGCTCGTGACGCCCCCCGACGGTCGCACCACGCTGATCGTACCCGAAGAAGCCCGCGAGACGCCCAGTGTTTGGACCTGGCTTCAGCGTCACCTCGCCGGCAACGGCGCGATCCGCGATGTGCGGGTGGTCGATGTGCGCCAGTCGATGGCCAATGGCGGCGGCCCGGCCTGCCTGCGCCTACGAGTGGTGTGCGATCCCGCAACGGTCGATCCGCGGTTTCTCGTCGACGAAGAAAAGCTCGACCGGTTGGCAGGCGTCATCTCGGCCACTTGGCCCGAACAGATCGCGGTCGAGGATCTCCGACAAGCTGCCCTGATCCGCGACATCGAACGGGCCCGCGCCGCCCTGCTGGAAGCATGCGGGCTCGAGGAACTCGCCTAGGCCAGCCCAGCCGTCTTCAGCCCCGCATCGACCTTCGCCCGCGCCGCTTCGTTGGCCTCAACGAGCGGCAAGCGAAGCGCCTGCGGGAAACCCGGACGAACCCGCCCCAGCGCATATTTCGCCGGCCCGGGCGAAGCATCGGCAAACATCGAATCGTGCAGGAGGTAGAGGCGGTCGGCTAGCGCCCTTGCATCCTCCCACCGACCGTCGAGGGTCGCGGCCTGAAATTCCGCGCACAGCCGCGGCGCGACGTTGGCCGTCACGGAGATGCAGCCCACCCCGCCATGCGCGTTGAAGCCCAAGGCCATGTCGTCGTTACCCGACAGCTGGCAAAAATCGGTACCGCAATAGAGCCGCTGCGCCGTTACCCGGGCGAGATTACCGGTCGCATCCTTGATCCCGATCACGTTGCGCAGCCGTGCGACCTCGCCCAAAGTTTCGACCGAAATGTCCGCCACCGTGCGCGAGGGCACATTGTAGACGATGATCGGCAGGTCGCAGCCCTCGCTCAAGGCCCGGAAATGCGCGGCGATCCCGGCCTGGCTCGGCTTGTTGTAATAAGGGATTACAACCAGCGCCGCATCGGCGCCGAGTTCCTTGGCGACCTTCATCTTGCGCAGGCTTTCGGCGGTCGAATAGCTGCCGCAGCCGGCGATCACCGGGACCCGGCCCGCCGCCGCATCGATGGTCGCCTTGACCACCGCGGCATGCTCTTCGGCGGTCAGCGTCGCCACTTCGCCGGTGGTCCCGCACGGCACCAACGCGCTCGATCCTTCCGTCACTTGCCAGTCGACGAAGTCGCGCAAGGCGGGGAGATCGACCTCGCCTGCGGTGAACGGTGTCACGAGTGCGGGGATCGACCCTGAAAACATGGGAGTTTCCTCTATTCTCCCTCGCCACGACGTTTAGACTGGCAGGGCGTTTGTTCAGGGGTTGATAAGGACCATTCGGCGAAGATGTCCAGCATGCGACGAATGGCTCTCCTTTTGCCCCTGGCGTTGATCGCCCCGACCGCCGGCAGCGCGCAGCTGGTCTCGGCCGGCCCCGCTCCCGCGGTCGCGCCCGGGAACGACGTCGGCTACGCGTTGAACGACTGGCGGCGATTGCGACAAGGCGGCAATTGGGCGTTTGCCGATTACGCCCGCTTTCTCATCGCCAATCCCGGCTGGCCCGGCGAAAGCAGCCTGCGCCGCTCGGCCGAACGGGCGATGCAGGTGAACGAAAACCCGGCCACCGTGGTCGCCTTTTTCCGGTCCCAGCAGCCGACCAGCGCCACCGGCCATGCCCGCCTCGCCGAAGCCTATGCTGCGCAAGGGCGCCCGGCCGAAGCGCTGGCCGCCGCGCGCAAGGCATGGAGCGCGTCGGGCCTCTCGGCCGCGGACGAAATCGGCCTGTATCAGCGGTTTGGCGCCAGCTTCACCACCACCGATCACGACGCCCGCGTCGATCGCTTGCTGATCGATCGCGATTCCACCGACGCCGCCCGGCTGCTCGCCTCGACCAGCGCCGCGCGCCGCCCGGCTTTCGCCGCCCGTATCGCCATGCAACAGCGCGCCCCCGACACCGAAGCGCTTTACAATGCCGTGATGAGCCAGGTGACGCTCGACGCCGGGCTGATGCAGGACCGCGCCCGCTATCTGCGCGAAGCCAACTGGCAGTCGGCCGCGCGTCAGCTCCTTGCCCGCCCGCACCGCTTCACCGTCCTGCCGATCGATCCCGGCAAATGGTATGAACTGAAGCGGATCGTGGCGCAGGAAGCCTATGCCGACCGGCAATATACGCTCGCTTATGACATCGCCCGGCAGGTCGACGATGCCCTGCCCGCCGGAAGTAACCTGACCGATCAGTCGCTTCAGGTTCGCGACGAATATACCAATCTCACCTGGCTTGCCGGGACCGTCGCCATCCGCGCGCTCAACCGTCCGGCCGACGCGATTTCGCTGTTCGACCGCTACAGCGAAGGCGGGCGCTCGCTGCAGGTGCTAACCAAGGGTGCGTATTGGGCCGGGCGCGCCGCCGCGCAGGCGGGGCAGCTGCAGAATGCGACCGCGCATTTCAGCAAGGCCGCCGCTTATCCCGACCTTTTTTATGGCCAGCTTGCCCACGAACGCCTTGGCCGCACCATCGCCGCCCCACTGGGCGCGCCCCAGATGCTGGTTACGGCGGCGCAGCGCTCGGCCTTTCAGGCTCGGCCGCTAACCCGTGCCGTCCGGCTGCTCGGGTCGCAAGGTCGCCGTGACGAACAAGCCCTGTTCGTCCGCGCGCTTTCCGAATCGCTGACCAACGACAGCGATCGCTTGCTCGCGACCGAGCTGGCCGCTCAGGTCGGACGCCAGGATCTTGCCGTCTGGACCGCCCGCTCTTCGCGCAACGGCGGTGCACCCTTCTATTTTCGCGGCGCCTTTCCGACCCTGCCGGGCGGGATCAGCGAAGAATCTCTATGGAGCATCAGCCACGGCATCACCCGCCAGGAAAGCAGCTTCGACCGCACCGCGGTCAGCGGCGCGGGCGCACGCGGAATGATGCAGTTGATGCCCGCCACCGCGCAGGAACAGGCCGGCAAGCGCGGTGTAGGTTACGACTTCGGGCGGCTGACGTCGGATCCCAGCTACAACGTCATGCTGGGCTCGTCCTATTTCCGCCGCCTGCTCGACCAATGGGGCGGCAATTATGTGCTGGCGGTGGCGAGCTACAACGCCGGGGCCGGCAACGTCCGCAAGTGGGTGCGCAACAACGGCGACCCGCGTGCGCCCGGCGCCGACGTGGTCGCGTGGATAGAGGACATCCCCTTCTCCGAAACCCGCGGCTACGTGCAGCGCGTGCTGGAAAATACGGTGGTCTACGACCGGATGAATCCCCGCGCGACCACCCCGCGTCAGCTCAGCCACTTCCTCGGGAAGGCCCGCCTCGGCTAGGACGCTGGGATGAGCGATCGTCCCCGGTTCATCACCCCCGAAGGATTTGCCCGGATCCGCGGCGAATATGAACAATTGTTCGGGACCGAGCGGCCCAAACTGGTCGAGACGATCAGCTGGGCGGCGGGCAATGGCGACCGCTCGGAAAACGGCGACTATATCTACGGCCGCAAGCGCCTGCGCGAGATCGACCGCCGCTTGGGCTATCTCTCCAAGGTCATGAAGAACGCCAAGGTGGTCGACCCAGCGAGCCAGCCCGACCGCGACGTGGTGCGGTTCGGCGCCACGGTGGAACTTGCCGACGAGGAGGACGAGCGCCGCATCCTGACTCTGGTTGGCGACGATGAAGCCGACGCCGGCGCCGGGCGGATCGCCTGGGGGAGTCCCATGGCCCGGGCGCTGGTGGGCGCGCGGGTCGGGGACGAGCGCATCGTGCGTCTACCGGCCGGCGAAAAGAGCTGGGAAGTGATGGCGATCGACTACCCCGCGTCGGAGCGTCGATAGCCATGAAATAGTTCGGTCCGCGCGCTCGGGGGAGCGACGCGGACCGATAGGTAATACAGCGGTTGGACCGGTGGACGGCTGTAAAGGACCGGCCGGCCCGTCCCGATCAGGCGAACTGCGGGATGACCTTGTGGCTGCGACGGCGGCGGAGCGAGGCACCGGCTGCCCCAAAACCGACCAGCATCAGCGCCCAGGTACCCGGCTCGGGAACCGCGGCGACCGCCGCTGAGCGATACAGGACGGCATTCGAATAGCCCTGCGTGTCGGTCAGGCGAATGTCGCCCGCACGGACGTTGTCCCACAGGTAGATGGCCGACACGTTGCCCTGCGGGCCCGGGGCGTTGCCCCAGTGGAACCCGAGAATCACCTGACCGCCAGCATTGGCGAGCAGGGCGTTCAGCGCGTTGAGATCGCTACCCGACACGACCCTGCCAGCGGCCTGCAGGGCGTTCCAGTTCACGGTGTACTGGCCGGCGCCGATCAGCTGATTGATGGCATTCTGCTGCTGGGCGACGCTCCCGCTCTGACCGCTCATGGTATTGCCCGAGAAATAGCCGGCGCACTTGTTGGCGGTCGGGGCAAGCGGTCCGCTGGCGCAGCCGGTGCTGCTGCCGACCTCCACGGTGGCCGAGGCCGGAGCGGCAATGGCAAGGGTAGCAACGGCAGCAAGAGAGAGGGTGAGCTTGGTCATGAACAGCTTTCCTTTGAGTTCCTCGCCCCGTTAAATCTCCATTAAATCCGTTTCAATTCAGGATGCGTGGTTAATATCGTCCTGCTGTCTTGTTTCCGCACATTTGGCGGAGTCAGTGTCTTTTTGGTCAGCATTTTGCTCAAGGTTCGGCCCTGAATGCCCATCCATGCTTGCCGGAAGCGTTAGGTCGCTAACAGTTTTCACCGATGGCGACGCCGGCGAGCAGAATATGGGCTTGGACGGCAACCGACCGCCGCACAATCGGCAAGCCGATTTCAGTCTTCCCCGCTTGAGGAAGGAAGGGCTCCGGGTCGACGCCCGGAGTGCTGCCTCAGCTCTTCGGCCCGTCGCCGACGATCTTGATGCTCAGCTCTTTCAACTGCTTCGCGCTGACTTCGGCGGGCGCGTTCATCATCAGATCCTCGGCCTTCTGGTTCATCGGGAAGACCACGACCTCGCGGATGTTGGGCTCGCCCGCCAGCAGCATGACGATCCGGTCGATCCCCGGCGCCGATCCGCCATGCGGCGGCGCGCCGAACTTGAAGGCATTGATCATGCCCGAGAAGTTGGTGTCGACCTGCTCCTGCGTGTAGCCGGCGATCTCGAACGCCTTGTACATGATGTCCGGGCGGTGGTTCCGGATCGCGCCGGAGCTCAGTTCCACCCCGTTGCAGACGATGTCATACTGCCAAGCCAGGATGTCGAGCGGATCCTTGGTCTCCAGCGCTTCCAGCTCGCCCTGCGGCATCGAGAAGGGGTTGTGGCTGAAATCGACCTTCTTGGCGTCCTCGTCATATTCGAACATCGGGAAATCGACGATCCAGCAAAAGTCGAAACGGTTCTCGTCGATCAGGCCGAGCTGCTGGCCGACCCGCGTGCGCGCGGCACCGGCAAGCTTGGCGGCTTCCAGTTCCTTACCACTGGCGGCGAAGAACAGGCCGTCGTCCGGCCCAAGGCCGAGCTCATTGGCGAGCTTGTCCATGCCCTCGGTGCCGTGGTTCTTGGCGATCGGGCCGCCCCACTCACCGCCCTTGCGGGTGGCATAGCCGAGCCCGGCATAGCCCTCGCCGCGGGCCCACTCGTTCATATCGTCGAAGAACTTGCGGCTCTTGTCGGCCGTGTTCGGTGCCGGGATCGCGCGGACGAAACCGCCCTTGCCGACGATGGTCGAAAACAGGCCAAAGCCCGAACCTTCGAAGTGGCTGCCGACGTCGCTGATGACGATGGGGTTGCGCAGGTCTGGCTTGTCGCTGCCGTACTTCAGCATCGATTCGCGGTACGGGATACGCGGGAACGCCCCCTCGGTGACCTGACGCTTGCCCGCGAACTCGCGGAACACGCCTGCCAGCACCGGCTCGATCGCGTTGAACACGTCGTCCTGCGTGACGAAGCTCATCTCGAAATCGAGCTGGTAGAATTCGCCGGGGCTGCGGTCGGCGCGGGCGTCCTCGTCGCGGAAGCAGGGCGCGATCTGGAAATAGCGGTCGAAGCCCGCGACCATCAGCAGCTGCTTGAACATCTGCGGCGCCTGCGGAAGCGCGTAGAACTTGCCCGGGTGAACCCGGCTCGGGACCAGATAATCGCGCGCGCCCTCGGGGCTCGACGCGGTCAGGATCGGGGTCTGGAATTCGGTGAAGCCCTGCTCGACCATGCGGCGGCGGATCGACGCGATGACGTTCGAGCGCAGCATGATGTTCGAGTGCAGCCGCTCGCGGCGCAGATCGAGATAGCGGTAGCGAAGGCGGATATCCTCCGGATATTCCTGCTCGCCCGCCACCGGCATCGGCAGTTCGGCAGCGCTGCTCTGGACGGTGACGCCGCGGGCGTAGACTTCGATCTCGCCGGTCGGGAGGTTGGCATTGGTGGTGCCTTCGGCGCGCGTCTTGACGGTGCCATCGATGGTGACGACGCTTTCCACCCGCAGCTTTTCCAGCACCGCCAGCGCCGGGCTGTCGACATCGACCACCACCTGCGTCAATCCGTAATGATCGCGCAGGTCGACGAATAGCACGCCGCCGTGATCGCGCTTGCGATGTACCCAGCCCGAGATGCGGACATCGTTGCCGACGTCGGTCTGGCGAAGCTGGCCGCAATGGTGGGTGCGATAGGCGTGCATATTGGTCGTCCGCTAAAGTCGTCGTGACGGTGAATGGATGGCGCGGCGCTTTCCCCACCCCTCCCCTTTTGTCAACTTGGGGTTGCCCCGCTACAGGCCGCAGGAACATGAAGATTCATCCCCTTATCACCGACAGTGGCACCCTTGCCGCCCTGGTCGAGCGCCTAGCCACCCACGACTTCGTGGCCGTGGACACTGAATTCATGCGCGAAAGCACCTACTGGCCCGAACTCTGCCTGATCCAGATCGCCTCGGTCGACGAAGCCGCCGCGATCGATCCGATGGCCGAGGGTATCGACTTGCAGCCGCTGTGGGATCTGCTGGTCGACAATGAGGACGTGCTCAAGGTCTTCCACGCCAGCGGCCAGGACCTCGAGATCGTCTACAACGTCACCGGCAAGACGCCGCAGCCGTTGTTCGATACGCAGATCGCGGCCATGGCGCTCGGCTATGGTGAGCAGGTCGGCTACTCGAACCTCATCGAATCCATGCTCGGCCACGCCCTCGACAAGGGCGCGCGTTTCACCGACTGGAGCCGCCGCCCGCTCGACAAGCGGCAGATCGACTATGCCATCGGCGACGTCACCCACCTTGCGACCATTTTTCCCAAGATGGTCGCCAAGCTGCGCAAGACCGGCCGCGGGCTGTGGCTCGACGAGGAGATGGAGCGGTTGGCCGACCCGTCGAGCTTCGCCTTCGATCCCGAGGATGCGTGGAAGCGTTTGAAGCTGCCGAGCCGCAATCCGCAGGTGTTGGGCCGCCTCAAGGTCCTCGCCGCCTGGCGCGAGAAGGAAGCACGCGGCAAAAACCTGCCGCGCGGCCGGATCGTCAAGGACGACACGCTGGCCGACATCGCCGGCCATCCGCCCAAGACGCAGGACGATCTCGCCAAGGTCCGCGGCCTGTCGGCGGGCTGGCGCAACAACGACATCGGCGCGCGGCTGATGGCGGCGCTCGATGGCGCGGAGCCACTCGGCCCCGACGAATTGCCAGAGCGCGGTCCCAGCCGCCCCGGCCTGACCAAGGATGGCGCGCTTGTCGCCGATCTCCTGAAGCTCCTGCTCAAGATCAAGGCCAAGGAAACCGGCGTCGCGGCTAAGCTGATTGCCCGCTCGGATGAACTGGAAGCCCTCGCCGCCGGAGTACGCAAGGACCTTGCGATCCTCAGCGGCTGGCGGTTCGACGAATTCGGCCGCGATGCGTTGGACCTGGTAGAGGGTCGGCTGGCGTTCGCGACGATGAACGGCAAGCTCAAGATGACCCGCACTCAGGAGGAGCACGTCGCGTGAAGAAATTGATCGTCTCCGACCTCGCCGCCCCGCTGATCGCGGCCTGCGCCACTGTCGGCCCGGCCGAACCCGCCGGCGGCATGTGCAGCGACGCGCAGCTGCAGCAATTTGTCGGACAATCGGCAACCGCCGACCTTGGCGCACGCATCCAGTCGACGTCGGGCGCGAAGACGCTGCAGTGGGTAGCGGCCGGATCGATGGTGACGATGGACTTCCGCGGCGACCGCGTCCGCGTCTATCTCGACGCGCAGAACAAGGTCGAGCGCCTCAGCTGCGGCTGAGCGATCAGGCCAGCTCCATCCGCGCCGTCAGCCCCATGAGATTGGCCAGCTGGCGGTGCCGCCGCGCGACGATGTCGCTGTAAAGGCGCGCATCCTTTTTCGCGAGGCGCAGGACGACGTCATTGTCCTCCAGCCCGATCCGGCAACGCTCGAGCAATTTCTCCGTCCCGCCCGATAGCCGCTGCGCGAGTCGGATCGCCGCGCCCCACTGGCCCGCGTGATCGAGCACCCGCTGCTCCACCAGCTGCGCCAGCGTGCGGTTGAACGGCCCGTCGCCGCCGAACGCCGACCACAAGGTGCGGCCGATAATCGTCCGTCCCTCGGCGTCGATCCCGACCCAATTGCCATGCACGCCCATATCGACCGCCCACAAGGCGCGAAAGTCGGGATGCGCTTCCCAAGCGACATCGGCCAGGAGGCAGGCCGCCAGCCGCAGCCGCCGCGCGGCATCATCGTCGTCGGGAAACAAGGGCGCGATCCAGCCGTCGAGCTCGGCGCCGTGATCGCCGAAGCGGCCCAGTTTCTCGCCCGCCTCAAGGGCGGCCGCCAATAAAGGGTCTTCCGCCCGGCGCGCCTCCGCCAGATGATCGTAAAGCAGGCCTTCGCGCAGGCCGTATGCGCTGGCGACCGCCTTCGCCGGTTCGAGCACTCGGAACAGGGCATCGAGCACCGCAGCCGCCGGGCGCGCATTCTGCGCCCGCGTGGTGGACAGGCCGAAGCGCTGCTTCAGTTGCTCGGGCGAGGTCTTGCGAATGATATCGCGCAATTCGCGCGCCCGGTCCGCTTCGATAGCGTGCCCGTGGACGACGTGAAGCGGCGACCCTGCTTCCTGCTGGTCGAGCTGCGCAAAAGCGCGGAACGAGCCGCCGACGAGATACAGCGTGCGTTCGGCTCCGGCGGCAAGAATGGCGGGCGGGATCGCTTTCTTGAGCGTCGCCGCCAACTGCTTGGCACTCGCCTCCGGACCGACCCGCAGGACGCCAAGCGGGAGCGAGATGCCCGGTCCTGCCTCGCCATTGGCAACTGGTGTCAGCTCAAGGCTTCCGCCGCCAAGATCGGCCACGACGCCCTTGGCGTGCGGAATGGCGGAGATAACCCCAAGCGCCGCGAGCCGCGCTTCTTCCTCGCCGGTGATTACCGTGGGCTCGACCCCGGCCTGCCGCGCGCGGGCAAGGAACTCATCGCCATTCTCCGCATCGCGCACCGCCGCTGTGGCGACGACGTCGAGCCGCTTCAGCTTCATCTCGCGGGCGAGCAGGCGGAAACGGGCCAGCGCCTCGATCGCCTGGTCCATCGCCTTGTCGGGCAGCCGCCCGGTCGAGGCGAGTTCGCGCCCAAGGCCGGCCGAGACCTTCTCGTTGAACAGGGTCGAAGGCACCCGCTCCGACCCGGCATAAGCCACGAAGCGAATGGAGTTGGAGCCGATGTCGATGATTCCCACCGGACCGAAGCTGCGTTTTGCCATGTTCGTTCTTTACCCGCCCTGTTCCAGCTTCAATTTCGGCACTTTCTTGCCCTCCAGCGACTGCCCGCGGCCGGATAGCGACGGATTGGTCATGAAATAGGTGTGGAGGTTGAACGGCTTCTTGGTGTCCGCCACCCGCCGGTATTGACCGGTGCTGCCGTCGAGCAGCCAGCTCTGCTGATTGTCGATCAAATTGGCGACCATCACTTGGTCTAGCACCTGGGCATGAACGGTGCTGTTCTCCAGCGGCACCGCAACCTCCACCCGGCGGTCGAGGTTGCGCGGCATCCAGTCGGCCGAGGAGATGAATATCCGCGCCTTGCCGTGCGGTATCCGCGCCCCGTTGGCGAAGCACCACACCCGGCTATGCTCGAGGAAGCGGCCGACGATCGACTTGACCCGGATGTTGCTCGACAGCCCGGCGAGACCCGGGCGCAGGCAGCAGATGCCGCGAATGACGAGCTCGATCTTCACCCCTGCCTCGCTCGCCTCGTACAGCTTTTCGATGATCCGCGGGTCGACCAGGCTGTTCATCTTGGCCCAGATCGCCGCAGGCTTGCCAGCCTTGGCATTGGCGATCTCGGAGTCGATCCAGCCGGTCAGTCTCTCGCGCAGGCTGATCGGGCTCATCACCAGGATCTCGAGGCCCTTGGGCGTGACGTAGCCCGAGATGAAGTTGAACAGCTTGGCCGCATCGCGGGCGGCACGCTTGGACGCGGTGAAGAAGCTAAGGTCGGTGTAGAAGCGCGCGGTGGTCGGGTGGTAATTGCCGGTCCCGAAATGGCAGTAGGTGCGGAACGAGCCGCCCTCGCGCCTGACCACCATCGACACCTTGGCGTGGGTCTTCCACTGGGTGAAGCCATAGACCACCTGCACGCCCGCCCGCTCCAGCCGGCTTGCCCACAGCAGGTTCTGCTCCTCGTCGAAGCGCGCCTTGAGCTCCACCACCGCGGTCACCGACTTGCCCGCTTCGGCAGCCGCGACCAGCGCATCGACGATCGCCGACTGCTTGCCCGCGCGATAAAGCGTCTGCTTGATCGCCACCACGTCGGGATCGCTCGCCGCCTGGCGTAAGAACGCGACCACCACGTCGAAGCTTTCGTACGGGTGGTGGACCACGAAATCCTTGTCGCGGATCGCCGCGAAACAGTCGCCGCCATGCTCCTTCACGCGTTCCGGGAAACGCGGCTTGAAGGGCGCAAAGCGCAGGTCGGGGTGGCCCTCGATCTCGACCAGTTGCTGGACGTCGGCGATTCCGATCACGCCGGAGCTTTCGGCGATCAGCGCGTGCTCGGCCCCGACGCCCTCGCGGACGAGGTTCTCCAACGCGACCGGCGTGCCGTGCGAGAATTCGAGCCGGATCACCCGCCCCCGTCGCCGCTGCTTGATCGCCGAGCGGAAGGTCCGAACCAGGTCTTCGGCATCCTCCTCGATCTCGATATCTGTATCGCGCAGCACCCGGAACGCCCCCGCGGCGATCAATTCGAAACCGGGGAACAGCACGTCGAGGTGCGACGCGATCGCCGCATCGATCGAGATGAACCGCGTCGCCGTCCCCGGCAGGCGCAGGAAGCGCGGCACCGACGGCGGGATCATCAGCACTTCGCTGACCGGCTCCTTGTCCGCGCTGTCGACCATCGCGAACACCAAAGCGAAGCCGAGGTTGGGGACGAACGGGAACGGGTGCGACGGATCGACCGCCTGCGGGGTCAGGACCGGCAGGATCTGTTCGGTCAGGAAGGTCCGCAGCCACAGCTTTTCTTCCTGGGCGAGGGCGTCGGGCGTGACCACCTCGACCCCCGATTGCCCGAGCAATTTGGCAAGCTCGAGCCAGGTCCGCTGCTGCTCGGCGATCAACGCATCGGCCTCGGCGCTGATCTTCTCGAGCTGCGCCGCCGGGGTCTGCCCGTCGTAGCTGCGCTCCTCCAGCCCTTCGAGCTGCTGCTCCTTGAGGCCCGCGACCCGAACCGAGAAGAATTCGTCGAGGTTGGAGCCGCTGATCGACAGGAATCGCAGTCGCTCGAGCAGGGGATGCGCAGGATTGGCCGCTTCCTCGAGCACCCGGCGGTTGAACGCCAGCCACGACGTCTCACGGTTGAAGTAGCGGCTTTCGCCTTCCTTCAGACGGTTGGTCCTGATCTCGGCCGGCGCGTTCACTCGTCTCCTCCTCCGTCGATCAGCCCGCCGGCGATCAGCGCGCGGCGAACGGTCGGCAAGGTCAGCCGCGCGCTGGCGGCAATGGCGAAGCGGTCGATGGCATCCACCACCCGCTCCGCCGTCCAGTAATCGCGCGTGACCCGCTCGGTCACATAACGCAACGCTTCGTCCGGAAGATGCAGGCCGCGATCGGCGAACAGGCGGCGGACGAGGGCAGCGAACAAGGCATCGTCGGGCTGTTCGATGGCGATGACTGGGGTGATCGCCAGGCGGGTGCGCAGATCGGGCAAGGAAACGGCCCAGCCGGGCGGCGCGCGGTCGGCAACCATCACCAGCGGGCGTCCGGTCTCCTGCGCCTGATTCCAAGCATGGAACAGCGCTTCCTCGTCATGCCGGTCGGCCGGATCGAACAATCGTCCGCCGACCCGCGCAACGAAATTGCGCGCTAGCAGTGAACGACCGGAGCGGCGCGGCCCGGTGAGAATGGTCGCCCGCACCGGCCAGCTCGACCAGCGCTGGAAATGGTCGAACGCTGCCTGATTCGCCGTGCTGACGATGAAGCGGCTGTCGTCGCTCCCTTGCGGCCAATCTAGCGGGAGCGCGATCTGGTCGGGCCCCCTCACCTCATTCCCCCGGGCGATTGGTGGGAACGGGCGTGATCGGCTCGGGCGCCGGGCGCTGCGGCTGAGGCTGCGCGGGTTGAGCGGGCTGGGCCGGCTGCGGCGCCGGCGCGGCGGGCGGCGGGGCATAGCCGGTGATGGTGAACACCCCGCTCGCCGAACTGGTCTGCCAGCCCCTCGCGTTCAGCGCCGCGGCAAGCTGGCCGGGCGAACCGCGGAAGCGCACCACCAGCACCTGCGCGCCGATCTCCTGGACCGACCCCACGCCGGGGATCGAACGCAGCCAGCCGACCGGCGAATAAGGCGAGCTCACCGCGATCTGGATGATCTGGTCGACCGGCGCCGCGGGCGCTTCTTCCTCGATTTCTTCGGTCACCGGCGGCGGTGGTGGGGGAAGCAGGCTCTGGTCGGGCGTGAGCCCGCCCGATGCCAGCCAGCTGGTGTACAGCGCGTCCATCCGCTGGACGCCTTCCGCCATCATCCGCGGCAGGTCGGCGCTGCTGTCGGCGCGCAAGGTGAAGCTGCCGAGCGGACGGCGATCCGCCCCGAAGGAGCCGGTGAACGTCGCAACCGACGGCCCGCCCGGATATAGCCGCCGCACGTGTGCGGTCGCGACCAGCACGTCGGCGGCACCGTAGAAATCGACCAGATTGCGCCACATCGCCCGGCCAGGGCGGCGCACCTGGCCGGCGGTCACGAGCAAGGGATCGATCCCCTGCCCCGACACCCGGACATAATCGATCGCGCTGTTGGCGGTGCGATATTCGGCCCACGCCCGCTGCCACGGATTGCGCAATTCCACCGTGGTCGCCGTGCCGCCGCTGACCAGCACCGGAATCAGCAGCATCGGCGCCGAACGCTGCACCGGCCCCTCGGCCCCGAGCAGCGCGGCCGAACGCGAACGGTCGAACAGCACCTGCAGCGTCGCGATATAACGGCCGGGTGCGATCCGCTCTTCTTCGATGGCGATCGAGCTGACGATCCCGTCGAGCGTCGAATCGGGCAGCTTGGGCGCCTCGCTCATCGGCCGGCTGTGCATCTTGGCCCACAAGGCGGCAAAGCCCTGTCGCTGCGCCAGCCGCCACCCGGCCAGCCGCGCGCTTTCGGCATCCTTGCCCGCGACATCGACCTTGATCCCGCCGATCTCCAGCGTGCTCGCGCTGTCGATAGGCGGAATGCCGCGTTCCCCGCTCTCGAGCTGGGCGAACACGGCGGTGCCAAGCCCGGCAAGGCCAAGCGTGAAAACCAGAAGGCGCAAAGGGCGTCGCGGCATGTCTGCGCCCTCAAAGCAGCTTGAGACTCGATTTCCAAGGCTCTTCTCGGCTAGGCGGGGCGCCATGGGGCTGACTTACGAACAGGCGGGCGTCAGCATCGCCGCCGGCAACGCGCTCGTGAAGGCCATCGGGCCGCTCGCCAAGGCCACGCGTCGGCCGGGGGCGGACGCCGATCTCGGCGGCTTCGGGGGCTTCTTCGATCTCAAGGCCGCGGGCTTCACCGACCCGCTGCTGGTCGCCGCCAATGACGGCGTCGGGACCAAGCTCAAGCTGGCGATCGACTTGGGGCGCCACGACGGGGTCGGCATCGACTTGGTCGCCATGTGCGTCAACGATCTCATCGTTCAAGGCGCCGAGCCGCTGTTCTTTCTCGACTATTTCGCGACCGGCAAGCTCGACGGAGGCGTCGCCGAAGCCGTCGTCGCGTCGATCGCGCAAGGTTGTCTTCAGTCCGGCTGCGCGCTGATCGGCGGCGAGACGGCGGAGATGCCCGGCATGTATGCGGCGGGCGACTACGACCTCGCAGGATTCTGCGTCGGCGCGGTCGAGCGGGGCGAGCAATTGACCGGCGTGGCGATCCGCCCCGGCGACGTGCTCCTCGGCCTCGCCAGCAGCGGCGTCCATTCCAACGGCTTCAGCCTCGTCCGCCGCCTGATCGAAGTGAACGGCTGGAAGCTCGATCGCCCCGCGCGCTTTATGCCCGAGCGATTGCTCGGCGACCTGCTTCTCGAGCCGACTCGGATCTATGTGAAAAGCCTGCTGCCCGAGGTTCGCGCCGGGCGAATCCACGGCCTCGCTCACATCACCGGCGGCGGCCTGCTCGAGAACATTCCGCGGGTGCTGCCCGACGATTGCCACGCGATGGTCGATGCGTCCGCGTGGGAGCTTCCGCCACTCTTTGCCTGGCTTCAGGCCGGCGGGTCGATCGAGCCCGAGGAGCTCGCCCGCACCTTCAACTGCGGGATTGGCATGGCCGTGGTGGTGGCAGCGGACCAAGCCGATGCGGTCACCGATGCGCTCACCAAGGCCGGCGAAACCGTGCATCGCATCGGCCGCATCGAAGCTGGCTCTCGCGGCTGCACCGTTCGCGGTCCCGACGAAAGCTGGAGCGCCCGCGGCGCCTGGAGCGCCACGCACAATCATGGCTGAGCGCGCCCGCGTCGCCGTCGTCATTTCGGGCGAAGGCAGCAACATGGCCGCCCTGCTCTACGCCAGCCGCCTGCCGCAAGCCGCCTTCGAGATCGTGCTGGTCGCGTCCAACAATCCCGACGCCCCGGGCCTCGCGCTCGCCGAGGCCGAAGGCGTCCCCACCTGGTCGCAAAGCCATAAGGGCTTGTCCCGCGAAGCCTTCGACCAAGCGCTGCACGACGCCCTCACCGCCGCACGACCCGACGCCGTCGCCCTCGCCGGCTACATGCGCCTCCTCACCCCGACGTTCGTCGAACGCTGGCACGGCCGCCTGCTCAACATCCATCCCTCGCTGCTGCCCAAGTATCGCGGCCTCGACACCTATGCCCGGGCGCTCGAGGCCGGCGACAGCGACGCCGGCTGCACCGTTCACCTCGTCACCGAGGACGTCGATGCGGGCGAAATTCTTGGTCAGGTCGCGGTCGCCATCCGCCCCGGCGACACACCAGACACGCTGGCGCAGCGCGTCCGCCTCGCCGAGCACCAGCTCTATCCTGCCACCCTGTCCGCCTATGTCTCGCGGCATCAGGATGCGAACTGGATCGAGGCCGAGGTCGATGCCCTCGCCGCCTCCCTCGCGGAAGTCAGCCGCAAGACCAGCCACGGCAGCCCCGGCTGGGCGGTAGGCACCGAAAAATCCGCCAAGCTGTTCGCCATCCTCGCCGACCGCCATCACGGCGAAGACGCCATCGGCCTGCTCGTCAAATCGAGCGGCGCGGACGAGATGACCGGCCTGATCGAAGCTCGCCCCGATACCTATTACTGGCCCAAATATTATGGCGCGAGCGGCTGGCTCGGGGTCAAGCTCAACCGGCCCGACACCGATTGGGACGACGTGCGCGACTGGCTCGAGCGCAGCTGGCGCACCGTCGCTCCGCCGCGCCTGACCAGATTCATGCGCGCCGCGGACGAGTTTTGACCTCGCTAGAGGCGCTCGGCTGGCTCGGCCTCATCAATGCCTGGACCTTCTATCGCTTCCGCCAGGACAAGCAGCGCGCTGTATTCGGGCAATGGCGGGTCAGCGAAAGCGAACTCCTCGCCCTTGCCTTCATCGGCGGCACCCCCGCCGCCTTCGCCGCCCGCCACCTGCTTCGCCACAAGACCCGGAAGCAGCCCTTCTCGACCTACCTGACCCTCATCGCGATGGTACAGGTCGGGGTCGTGGCAGGTTTGATAGTGATGCCTAGCTTCATATGATCGGCGCCAGCAGCATCTGACGTTGCGCCTTCGCAACGCTGCGCCAAAGATCTAGCGCCATTAAGAAAAAGCCCGCCGGATCGCTCCAGCGGGCCCCTTGTTCCGGCTTAGAGCTCAGGCTCAGCCGACGATCTCTTCCGGCTTGAAAAAATAGTCGATCTCGATCTTGGCGTTTTCGTCCGAATCCGATCCATGCACCGAATTGGCTTCGATCGATTCGGCCAGTTCCTTGCGAATGGTGCCGGCATCGGCGTTCTCGGGGTTGGTCGCGCCCATGATGTCGCGGTTGCGCTTCACGGCGTCTTCGCCTTCCAGCACCTGGACGACGACCGGGCCCGAGATCATGAACGACACGAGGTCGTTGAAGAACGGACGCTCGCGGTGGACGCCGTAGAAGCCTTCGGCCTGCTCGCGGGTCATGTGGATGCGCTTGGACGCAACGACACGAAGGCCGGCTTCTTCCAGCATCTTGGTGACCGCGCCGGTCAGATTGCGGCGGGTGGCATCGGGCTTGATGATCGAAAAGGTGCGCGTGACGGCCACGGGAAAGCTCCGTTCGTGTTTGGGTGGGTTGAAGGATTGCGCGCGCCCCTAGCCGGAGGCCGGGCGAAGGGCAAGGTTCAGGCCTTGCGTGTCCAGCGCCCGTCCTCGCGGGCCCAATAATTTCGTTCTACGCCTTCGCGCCCGGACAGGAGCTTCCACGCCTGCCGCGCTTCGAAGAGATTGGCTTCGTCGAACAGGTAAAAAGCCCGGTCGAAGGTCAGCGCCGCTTCGCGCCATTCGCCGTCGGCGACCAGCAGATTGCGGGCGCCGTTGGCGGGATCGGGCGTGGTCGATAGCAAGATCGGCTGCCGCGCATCCTCGCCTTCCCCGGCGATGCCGTGGGCGAGGAAATCGGTTTCCCCCTGATCCCACAGCAGCCGGTCCATCCGGGCGAGCGCGCCCTCGTCGGCCATCACCACCAGCAGCCGCTCGCCGCCCTCGACGACCTTGGCGGCGATGCTCGCCACCACTTCGTCGACGGGCGCGCCGGCCAGCTGGTAGAAATCGACTCTCACTCGGCCGTCATCTCCACGAAGCGATCGAGCAGGCGCACGCCAAACGCGGTCGCGCCCTTTTCGTAGGTGGTGCCGGGCTTGTCGCTCCAGACCATGCCGGCGATGTCGAGATGCGCCCATTCGACGCCTTTCTCGACAAAGCGCTGCAGGAACTGCGCGGCGGTAATCGAGCCGCCTTCACGCGGACCGACATTCTTGATGTCGGCGATCGGGCTGTCGATCAGGCGGTCGTAAGCGTCGCCCAGCGGCATCCGCCACAATTTCTCGCCGGTCTCGGTGCCCGCCGCGGCAAGCTCACCCGCCAGCGTGTCGTTGTTCGAGAACAACCCGCCATGCTCGGACCCGAGTGCGATCAGCATCGCGCCGGTCAGCGTTGCGAGATCGACCAGCCGCTTGGCGCCAAGCTCGCGCTGGGCATAGGTCATGACGTCGGCCAGCACGAGGCGGCCTTCGGCGTCGGTATTGATGACCTCGATCGTCTGCCCGTTCATCGAGGTGACCACGTCGCCCGGACGCGTTGCGCTGCCCGACGGCATGTTCTCGACGAGCCCGCACAGGCCGATCACATTGGCCTTGGCTTTGCGACTGGCAAGCGCGACCATCGCGCCAGCGACCGCACCGGCGCCCCCCATGTCCCACTTCATCGATTCCATGCCGGCGGCCGGCTTGATCGAGATGCCGCCGGTGTCGAAGGTGACGCCCTTGCCGATCAGCGCCAGCGGCTTGTCGGTCGGATGGCCGCCGCCGTTCCAGCGCATTACCAGCAAACGTGGCTCGCGAATGGTCCCCTGATTGACGCACAGAAGCGAGCCCATGCCGAGCTTCTCCATCTCGGCCTGACCCAGCGCCTCGATTTCAAGCCCGGTACCCTCGGCGGCCTTCTTCACCCGCTCGACGAAGGTTTCGGCATAAATAATGTTGGCGGGTTCGGTGACGAGTTCGCGGGTCAGCTTGATGCCTGCCAGCACGCCTTCGTACCGCTCGCTCCAGCGCTCCCCGGCGTCGGCGGGCGCGCCGACGATCACGACTTCCTCGACGCTCGGCTTCTGCTTGTCCTTGAGCTTAGTGCGATAGCGGTCGTAGCGCCACGCCCGCGCCGCCGCTCCCAGCGCCAGACGCGCGGCGGCGTCGGCATCGAACTTGGCGCCGGTAAGATCGATCACCAGCGTCTTTTCGCCCGACGTCAGCAGCCGACCGACCGCCGTGCCGCCGAGCTTCTCGGCCGCCGCGCCGTCCGATCCCGTGCCGGTCCCGATCAGCACCAGCCGGCGGACCTGTGCTTCGCCGCCGCCGCCGATCCATGTTTCCGCGGCCGCACCCGCTTCGCCCTCGAACCGCTGCCCGCGCGCCGCCGCTTCGGCCGCCGCGCGATGCTCGCCGAGCGACGCGAGGTTGCCGCGCTCGGTGCCGGCGACGGGAAGAACCAGGGCATAGCTGCCGGAAGGAGCGGCGTCGGCGAAGCGGATCTGCATGGGAAGGAACACCTGCAATGGGAAAAAGAAGGGTTGCCGTGTCCTTAGGCCCGCGCCCCCCGCGCTGCCAAGCCCGTTGCCCCGGCTGGCGAAGGCTGCAATAGGCTGGCCTTTCACGGGCTCACTAGCGGATCAAGGCAGACATAAAGGGTGCGATACGGCGTCACGGCCTGGACGGCGCTTCCGCTGGTGCTCGCGCTTGCCGCGCCGGATCGCGCTTGGGCGCAGGACATCGCCGCTCCGGCTGTTGAAACCGAGGTGCCTCCTGCCGAGCCGCAGCCGCTCGCGGCGGCAGACCAGGAAATCGCCTTCACCGCCGATCGCGTCGATTATGACAGCGAGAACGAGGTCGTCACCGCCGCCGGCCAGGTTCGGATCAATCGCGAAGGCACCTTTGTCGCCGCCGACCAGGTGCGCTGGGACCGCCGCTCGGGCGAAGTGGTCGCGACCGGCAACGTGGTGGTGGTCCAGCCGCAGGGCGACCGGCTGATCTCCGAACGCGTCGTGCTCGACGACGCGCTGCGCGATGCCACGGTGGATAATCTGCTCGTCGTTTTGGAAAGCGGCGGACGCCTCGCCGCCGACAAGGCGACCCGCACCGGTAACGTCACCACGCTCGAGAATGCGGTCTACAGCCCGTGCCGGATCGACAACGAAGCCGGCTGCCCACGCAAGCCCAGCTGGCGGATCCTCGCCGCCCGGGTCCGCTACGACCAGGCTGCCGAGCGCATCCGCTTCGAGCGCGGCCGGTTCGAACTGTTCGGCATTACCCTGCCCCTGCTCCCGGTCTTCAGCCTCGGCACCAGCAGCGGGGGCGAAGGCTATTCGGGCTTTCTTCTCCCCGAACTCCGCTACAGCCGGCGGCTCGGCGGCGAATTGTCGCTGCCCTATCTCACCCGGTTCGGGCCCAACCGCGACATCACGGTAACGCCGCACCTCTACACCTCGGTCAATCCGGCGGTCGAAGCGCGCTACCGCGAACTCAACAGCCTCGGGGCCTTTTCGCTCGGCGCCTTCGTCACCTACGGCGACAAATCGAGCTATGACGACAGCCGCACCAATCGCGGCCTCCGCGCCTACATCGAGGGCAACGGCAAGTTTCAGTTCTCGCCCCTGTGGAGCCTGACCGGCCAAGTCCGCGCCGCCACCGACAAGGACGTGGCGCGCTTCTACGACCTCAATCGCGACGACCGCTATCGCAGCTTTCTCGACCTCGAGCGGATCGACCTCGACAGCTACATCAGCATTGCCGGCTGGGCCTTTCAGGGTGTTCGCCAGAACGACATTCAGAGCACCATCCCCTTCGCCCTTCCCGCCATCGACGCCCGCGTCCGCCTGACCGACCCGCTGCTGGGCGGCCGGGTCGAGCTTCAGGCTAACAGCCTCGCCGTGTTCCGCCGCGAAGGTCAGGACAGCCAGCGCGCCTTTGCCGGTGCCCGCTGGGACTTGCGCCGCCTGACCACCATGGGGCAGGAGATCCTGCTGACCGGCTATGCCCGCGGCGACCTTTATCATAGCGACGACAACGAGCTCACCAGCGCCGCCATCTATCGCGGCGAGAAAGGCTGGCGCGGACGCGAGATCGCCGCCGCCGCCGCCGAAGTTCGCTGGCCGCTGACCGGCGAATTGCTCGGCGGCATCCAGCGACTCACACCCCGCGCCCAGCTGGTGATAACCCCGCCGACCGCCAACATCAGCCTTCCCAACGAGGACAGCCGCTCGGTCGACCTCGAAGACAGCAACCTTTTCGCGCTCAACCGCTTCCCCGGCTACGACCGCTGGGAAGACGGCAGTCGCATCACCTACGGCCTCGACTGGACCCTCGACCGGCCCGGCTGGGCGGTGTCGAGCAATATCGGCCAGTCCTACCGCCTCAACCGCGACGCGCAGATCTTTCCCAACGGTACGGGCCTGACCGACCGCTGGTCCGATTTCGTCGGCCGCACCCGGGTCAAGGTCGGCCGTTTCGTCGACCTCACCCACCGCTTCCGGCTGGACAAGGACAATTTCGCGGTCCGCCGCAACGAGGTCGATCTGACCGTCGGCACCACCGAAACCTATGCGCGGATCGATTATCTGCGCCTCAACCGCAATGTCGATCAGTCGATCGAGGACTTGCAGGACAAGGAAGAGCTGCGGCTTGCCGGCCGGTGGAAATTCCATCGCTTCTGGTCGGTGTTCGGCGCGACCGTGCTCGATCTCACCAACGCCGACGAAGATCCGCTCAGCATCGCCGACGGCGTCAACGCCGTCCGCCATCGCCTGAGCCTCGATTACGAAGACGACTGCCTGTCTTTCGGCATCAGCTGGCGCCGCGATTATGAGCGGCTTGGCGACCGGGCTGAGGGCAGCACCTTCAGTTTCCGCCTGTCCTTGAAGGGCTTGAGCCGCTAAACGGCGCTCATCGCCGGTTCAGCGCGGGGCTGGCAAGGCGCCGTGAACTGCTTGAAATAACAAGGGATACAAGGCTCGTTATGGCAAAGGCCAAGACGCTTTTCACGACCGCTCTCCTGGCGTCGCTCGCCAGTGTCGCGGCAGCGCAGAGTGGGCAAGCGCAGCAGCAGCCTGCGGCGCGTAACAGCTCGTCGGGTCTCAACCTGCCGCAGACGGTCACCGTGCTCGGCCGCCCGATTCCCTCGGTGGTCAAGGCAAGCGCCATCGTCAACGGGCAAGTCATCACTCAGACCGATATCGACCAGCGCCTCGCCCTCCTTGCGCTGGCGAACAACCAGCCGATTCCCAAGGAAGAGGAAGAGCGGCTGCGCGTGCAGGTGCTGAGCAACCTCATCGACGAAACGCTTCAGATCCAGGCCGCCGATGCCGCCGGGATCAAGGTCAGTCCGACCGACATCGACCGCACCGTCGCCCGCGTCGCCGAGAACACCAAGCGCAAGCCCAACGAGCTCGCTGGGTATCTCAAGCAGAATGGCAGTTCGATCAACTCGATCCGCCGCCAGATCCAGGGCGAAATCGCCTGGCAGCGCCTCCAGCGCCAGAAGATCGAAAGCGGCGTCAGCGTCGGTGACGACGAGGTCAAGGCCTTCATCGACCGCATGAATGCGTCCAAGGGCACGCAGGAATACCGCGTCGGCGAAATCTATCTCGAAGCGACCACCGCCAATCAGGCGCAGGTCGCGCAGCAGGCGCAGCAGATCGTTGCCGCACTCCGCCAGGGCGCGAGCTTTGCCGGCTACGCCCGCCAGTTCGGCCAGTCCTCCGCCGCCGCCGTCGGTGGTGACCTTGGCTGGATCCGTCCCGAGCAGCTTCCCGAGCCGATCGCCCAGACGCTGACACAGATGCAGCCCGGCCAGCTCAGCCAGCCGATCCCCGTCCAGGGCGGCATCTCGATCATCGCCGTGCAGGACACCCGCAAGGTGCTGACCGCCGATCCGCGCAATGCCGTGCTGTCGCTGAAGCAGGTGTCGATCACCTTCCCGGCCGGCACCACCGCTGCGGCGGCCAATCCGCAACTGGAGCGCTTCGCTGCCGCCACCCAGAATATCGGTGGGTGCGGCGGTGCCGACAAGGTCGCGGCCGACTTCAGGGGCGATGTGGTCCAGTCGGACAGCGTCAAGCTTCGTGACCTGCCGGCGGCCTTGCAGGAAATGATGCTGCCGATGCAGGTCGGTCAGGCAACGCGCCCGTTCGGCAGCATTGCCGATGGCGTTCGCGTGCTGGTGATCTGCGGCCGCGACGAAGAACAGAGCGCCAATGCGCCTAATGCCGATGCGGTGTTCGCGCAGCTTCAGGAAGAGCGCGTCAATGCCCGCGCCCGCCGTTATCTTCGCGATCTCCGCCGCGACGCCGTCATCGACTATCGCTAAGGTGGCCGAGACGGCCGGCAAGCGTTAGGGGGCTGGCGATGAGCCTGCCTCCGCCCCTGCTTGCCGTCTCGCTTGGCGATCCTGCGGGGATTGGCCCTGAAGTCGTAGCCAAGGCGTGGGACAGCCGCCACGCGCTCGGCCTGCCGCCGTTCGTCGCCGTCGGCGATCCGCGCAGCTTGTCCGAAGTCTGGGATGGCCCAGTCGTCGTGCTGTCCAACCCGGCCGAAGCCATCGACGCGTTCGAGCACGGCCTGCCGCTGCTCGCCGTGCCCGCCGCTGCCGCAAGCCTGCCCGGCCAGCCCACTACGGCCGGCGCACATTGCAGTCTCGACAGCCTCGAACTCGCCGTCGGCCTGACCCGCTCGGGCACCTGCGCCGGCGTGGTCACCGGCCCGGTCGCCAAGCACCAGCTCTACGCCATCGGCTTCAATCACCCGGGCCAGACCGAATTCGTCGCCGAACGTTGCGGCGTGTCGTCCGGCAATGTCGCGATGATGCTCGCCGGACCGACATTGCGCACCGTGCCGGTCACCACTCACCTGCCGCTGCGGGACGTGCCCGAGCGGCTGACCAGCGCCTTGATCGAAGCGCGCGGGCGGGTGACCCTGCGCGGCCTTCAACGCAACTTCGGCATTGCCAACCCGCGTCTCGCGGTCGCCGGCTTCAATCCCCATGCGGGCGAGAATGGTGCCTTGGGGAGCGAAGAACGCGATGTGATCGAACCCGCCATCGCCGCGTTGCGCGCCGAAGGCTGGGACGTCACCGGCCCGCACCCCGCCGACACCATGTTCCACACCGCGGCCCGCGCCCGCTACGACGCCGCGCTCTGCATGTATCACGATCAGGCGCTGATCCCTTTGAAAGCGCTGCACTTCGAGGAAGGCGTCAACATGACGCTCGGCCTGCCGATCGTCCGCACCTCGCCCGACCATGGCACCGCCTTCGACATCGCCGGCCAGGACCGTGCCGATCCGCGTGCGATGGCGGCGGCGATCCGCATGGCCGCAAGCTGCGCGCAGCACCGCGCCCTTCACGGTTGACCACGCTACCGCCCCTGCGCGAGGTGATCGCCCGCCACGGCTTGTCCGCGTCGAAAGCGCTAGGCCAGAACTTCCTCCTCGACCGTCAGCTTCTCGCCCGCATCGCCGCCATTCCCGGCGATCTCGACGGCGCATCGGTCTATGAAGTCGGCCCCGGCCCCGGCGGCCTGACGGGCGCGCTGCTCGATGCCGGCGCACGTGTCACCGCCGTCGAACGCGATCGTCGCTGCCTTCCCGCGCTGGCCGAGCTTGGAGGGCTGTTTCCCGGCAAGCTTACCCTGATCGAGGACGACGCCCTCAAGATCGCCGAAGAGCCCCTGGTCGGCCGCGGCGCGCATGTCGTCTCGAACCTACCCTACAACGTCGGCACCGCCCTGCTGCTGCGCTGGCTCGGTGCCGAATGGGCGCCTTGGTGGTCGAGCCTGACGCTCATGTTCCAGAAGGAAGTGGCCGATCGCATCGTCGCCAAGCCCGGCGACGACGCCTTTGGACGCCTCGCGGTGGCGGCTCAATGGCGCGCGGTCCCGCGCATTGCGCTTCCAGTTCACCGTTCGGCCTTCGTGCCACCGCCCAAGGTCGCCTCGGCGGTAGTCCATATCGTGCCCGCCGCCGAGCCCGAGGGCGTAAGCCACCCCGTCCTCGAATGCCTCACCGCCGCCGCCTTCGGCCAACGCCGCAAGATGTTGCGCCAGAGCCTCAAGAGCGTTCCCTACGCCCTCGACGCGCTGCCGGCGCTCGGCATCGCGGCCGAGCGGCGGGCGGAGACGGTCGGCGTGGACGAATGGGTCGCCCTCGCCCGCGTCCTCAGTTCTTCTTAGGAGCTGCTGGCGGTTCGGCCTTGGCCATTGCCGGCCCGCGCTGGATCAGCGCCGACAGGCTGGTCGCCGGCGCACAGGGTTTGGCACCGCACAGGCTCTTGATCTTGGCGAGGTTCTGCTGGGCGCGTCCGACCGCGCCAAGCTCCACCATCGCTTCGCCCTGAACGCCAAGCGCGACCGGATCGTTGGGCTCCAGCGCCAGCGCCTTGTTGGTGAAGCGGATCGCCTGCCCATAAAGCTTCTGCTTCTGCGCTACCCGCGCCAGCGACACGAACGCGCCGCGGTTACGTGGATCGATGATCAGCGCCGTTTCCAGCGCATCGTCGGCCGCCTGATATTGGCCGGCCGCCAACGCCGCTTCGCCCGCTTTCTGCCATTGCAGCGACTGCGCATTGATCTGCGCGTCGGGGACCTGTGTCTCGCCCGAACTGGCGATCGTCGCCCCCATCACCCCAAGCGCAACAACAATCGGAAGCAAACGCATCATCGTCTCCCAGGCGGGGTTCGCCCTCATGTGGCACGGAACCGCGCGATGAAAAAGCCGTCGGTCCCATCATGTCCCGGCGTGAGAAGCCGGCCCATTCCGTCCAAACGCCCGACGTCCATGGGAGTATCCTCGGGCTCGAAGCCTGAATGGCGGCTGAGGAAGGCCTGCGCCTGATCGCGGCCTTCGCGGGCTAGGTGCGAGCAGACCGCATAGACAAGTGTCCCGCCCGGCCTCACCAGCGGCGCTGCAAGATCGAGCACGCGCATTTGCAGTTCCGCCAGCCGATCGAGCCGGTCGGGCGTCAGCCGCCAGCGTCCTTCCGGGTTGCGCCGCCACGTGCCCGAGCCCGAGCAGGGCGCATCGACCAGCACCAGATCGGCGGCACCGGACAGATCGGCCAGCCCTTCGGCCTCGCGCGGCTGGTCGAGCAGGCGGTTCTCAATTGCCGCCCCTGCCCGTTCGGCACGCGGCGCCAGTTTCGCCAGCCGCGCCCGGCTGGTGTCGCACGCGACGATCCGCGCGGCCGGATTGGCCGCCGCCAGCGCAAGCGCCTTGCCGCCCGCCCCTGCGCACAGATCCACCATGACCTCCCGCGCAGCCGGATCGCAGGCGAGTGCGATCAACTGGCTGCCTTCGTCCTGCACCTCGACCATGCCGTCGGCAAACGCCTCGTCGGTGCTGACCGCACTGTCGGCGGGCAAGCGCAGCCCCCACGGGCTGAGCGGCGTCGGCGCCGCACCGAAATGTGCCGCCATCTCGTCGCGGGTCGTGCGAGCAAGGTTGGCTCGCAGATCGACCGGCGCCCGCTCGACCAGCGCGGGCCATTCATCGGGCTCGACCAAAGGCGACAGCAGCGGCTGCACCCAGCGTGGCACCACGCCCTCCCCTGCCCGCGGCTCGTCGTCGCCGGCTAGCGCAGGACCATGCCCCTCGCCCCCGAACCACTCGCTGGCGATCGGCAACAGCGCCGCTCGCCCGCTCGCAGGGACTTCGGCGGAATGGCGGATCGCGCGGAATACCCACTCGCGCACGGCGCGGCGGTCCTTGGACCCGGCGTAGCGCCGCGTCTTGAAATAGGCCGACACAATCGCATCGGCCGGCGGGCCATCCTCCCGTGCCGAAGCGATCACCTGGTCGACGATCTCGATCGCCGCCTGCACCCGTGCTTGCGGAGTCACGGGTCAGCGCGTCGGGTAATTGGGGGCTTCCCGGGTGATCGCCACGTCGTGAACATGGCTTTCGCTAAGGCCAGCGCCGGTGATCCGGACGAACTTGGCACGGCGCTGCATCTCGGGAATCGTGCTCGACCCGGTGTAGCCCATCGCCGCCTTTACACCGCCGACCAGCTGGTGAACCACGTCGCGCACCGGGCCCTTGTAAGGCACCTGCCCCTCGATACCTTCGGGCACCAGCTTCATCGTATCCTTGATGTCCTGCTGGAAATAGCGGTCGGCCGACCCCCGGCTCATCGCGCCCAAGGAGCCCATACCGCGGTACGATTTGTAAGCGCGGCCGTGATACAGGAACTGCTCGCCCGGCGTCTCGTCGGTGCCGGCCAGCAGCGACCCGATCATCGCGCTCGACGCGCCTGCCGCCAGCGCCTTGGCAAGGTCGCCCGAAGTGCGGATGCCGCCGTCGGCGATCACCGGCACGCCCGCGTCGCGCGCCGCCGAACTCGCGGCCATGATGGCGGAAAGCTGCGGCACCCCGACGCCCGCGACGATCCGCGTGGTGCAGATCGATCCCGGCCCAATCCCGACCTTGATCGCGTCCGCGCCCGCATCGACCAGCGCCTTGGCGGCCTCGGCGGTGGCAACGTTGCCGGCGATCACCTGCACGCTGTTGGACGCCGACTTTACCCGCTCGACCGCGCGGGCAACGTCGATGTTGTGGCCATGCGCGGTGTCGATGACGATGCAATCGACCCCCGCCTCGATCAGCGCCGACGAGCGCTCCCAGCCCTTGTCCCCGACCGTAGAGGCAGCGGCGACGCGCAGGCGTCCCTCGGCATCCTTGGTCGCGTTGGGTGAGGCCACTGCCTTTTCGATATCCTTGACGGTGATCAGCCCGACGCAGCGCCCTGCCTCATCGGTCACGATCAGTTTTTCGATCCGCCGCTGGTGAAGCAGCCGCTGCGCTTCCTCGCGGCTGGTGCCGGGGGCAACGGTGGCAAGATTGTCGCGGGTCATCAGTTCGCTGACCGGCTGGGCGGGATTGCCGGCGAAACGCACGTCGCGGTTGGTCAGGATGCCGCACAACCGCCCGGAAGCCTCGACCACCGGAACGCCGCTGATCTTGTGCCGCTTCATCAACTCAAGCGCTTCGGCCAGCGTCTGGTCGGGGGCGAGGGTGAAGGGATTGACCACCATCCCGCTCTCGAACCGCTTGACGCTGCGCACCGCGTCGGCCTGCTCCTCGACGGTCAGGTTGCGGTGAAGCACCCCGATACCGCCCAGCTGCGCCATGGCGATCGCCATGTCGGCCTCGGTCACCGTGTCCATCGCGGACGAAGACAAGGGAATGTGCAGCTCGATGCCGCGGGTCAGGAAAGTGCGGGTATCGGCGTCCGACGGAAGCACGCTCGATTCGAGCGGCTGAAGGAGCACGTCGTCGAAGGTGAGACCCAGCGGGATGTCGTTGCTGAAGAGAAGATCGGCCATGCGCGCACTTGGCGGCTGGAGCACGATTCGGCAAGGGGTCTAGCGCGCCAGAAGCCGCTCCGCAGCCTCGACGTGCATGCGTTCGATCATCTCGCCCTCGAAGCGCTGCGCCCCGCCACTTGCCGCCGCGACCAGCCGCTCGGCCCGCGCCCGCTCCGCCTCGCTCGGCGCGAACGCCGCCTTGCACGGCGCAATCTGCGACGGGTGGATCAGCGTCTTGCCATCGAAGCCCAAGGCGCGGCTCTCCGCCGCTTCCGCCGCAAATCCATCGGCGTCGTCGAGCTTGTTGAACACCCCGTCGAAGCACGGCCGATCCGCCGCTCGCGCGGCCAGCACGATCGTCTGAAGCGCCGTCTGCAACGACCCTCGCCCTGCTCCCGCCGGAAGCCGCAGGCTCGCCGCGAGGTCGTTGGTCCCCGCGATCAACGCCGCGCAGCGCGGGGCGAGGTCCGCCGCCGCCAGGACACCTCGCGCCGTCTCGATCATCGCCGCGACCGGCAGATGACCGATCGCGGCGATTTCCTCGACGTGACCGCGTTTTTCGACACGCGGCACAACCACTAGGTCGGCTCGCGCATGGCGCAGCGCGTCGAGATCCGCGGCGTGCCACGGCGTGCCCTCGCCATTGATCCGCACCGCCACCGGGCAGCGCCACGGCGTCTCCAGCGCCGCTACCGCCGCCGTCCGGGCGCTTTCCTTGTCCCCGGCTGCGACGGCATCCTCAAGGTCGAGGATGACGAGATCAGCCGCGCTCTCTCGCGCCTTGGCGATCGCTCCCGGCCGGCTGGCAGGCAGAAACAACACCGCCGGGCGGCCGAACAGGTTCAGCATGCCGCCGATTTCGCTTCGCTAGGAACCTCAAGCCGGGCATGATGCGGAGGCCGAATTCGTCCGGGGGACCCCATGCTTGAGACCTTTCTTCTGTTTGTCGTGGCCTTGGTGCTGCTGTTCGTCATGGCCAGCATCAAGATCGTCCACCAGGGCCATCGCTACACGATCGAGCATTTCGGCCGCTTCGTCCGCGTCGCCGACCCCGGCTTCAACTTCGTCCCCGCCTTTTTCTACCGCGTCGGGCGCAAGATCAACATGATGGAACAGGTGCTCGATATTCCGGGGCAGGAGATCATCACCAAGGACAACGCCATGGTGTCGGTCGACGGCGTGGTGTTCTTCCAGGTGCTTGACCCTGCCCGCGCCGCCTATGAAGTGAGCGACCTTTACACCGCGATCATGGCGCTTTCGACTACGAACCTGCGCACCGTGATGGGCTCGATGGACCTCGACGAGACTCTGTCCAAGCGCGATGAGATCAATGTCCGGCTGCTCCAGGTGGTCGATCAGGCCACCGAAAGCTGGGGTGTCAAGATCACCCGCGTCGAATTGAAGGACATTCGCCCGCCCGCCGACATCGTCAACGCCATGACCCGCCAGATGAAGGCCGAACGCGAGAAGCGCGCCGCCATTCTCGAAAGCGAAGGTATGCGCGCTTCCGAGATCCTGCGCGCCGAGGGCGAAAAGCAGGCCAAGATCCTTCAGGCCGAGGGCCTCAAGGAAGCCGCCTTCCGGGAAGCCGAGTCGCGCGAGCGCGCCGCGCAGGCCGAGGCGTCGGCGACCAAGTCGGTCAGCGACGCGATCGCCGACGGCAACACCCAGGCGATCAATTATTTCATCGCCCAGAAATATGTCGAAGCGCTCGCCGCCTTCGCCAATTCGCCCAACGCCAAGACCATCCTGATGCCGGTCGAGGCGACCCAGCTGGTCGGCAGCCTCGGCGGGATCGGCGAGATCGCCAAGGCCGCGTTCGGCAAGGATGAGCCGGCCGCTCCCGCGCAGCCCGCCAAGCCGCGCGTCGTGCCGGGCCTGCCGCAAGCGTGATGAACGGGATCGACATGGGCTGGTGGTGGCTGATCGGCGGCGTGCTGCTGCTCATCGCCGAAGTGCTGGCACCCGGCTTCTTCCTGCTGTTCATCGGCATCGCGGCGATGGTGACGGGCGTGTTCGTCCTGTTGTTCGGGTTCGGCCTTGCGCCCGCACTCGCGCTGTTCGCCATCTACACCGCGCTTGCGGTCTATCTTGGCCGCAAGGTCTATGCGAACCGACCGGTCCCGTCCTCGGCCCGTCATCTCAACGACCGATCGGCACAACTGATCGGTCGCAGCGCGGTGGCGGTGACCTCGATCGACGAGCATGGCGGGCGCGTTCGCCTTGGTGACGGCGAATGGAGCGCGCGCGGCGCAGCGGTCCAGCCGGGCGAGCGGGTCGAAATCATTGGAGTCGAAGGCAATTGCCTGATCGTGGAGGCCGCGCCTAAGCTGGGCGCATGACCTCCCTCACCCGCCGTCAGGCTCTCGTCGCCGCTGCTTCCACCACCGCGCTCACCGCCTGTGCGGTCCGAACGACCGGCGCCGTGGCGTCGGCCGCCGGTTCCGGCCCGCGGATCGATGAATCGCAAGCGACCGCTCTGCTCGACTCGGTTGCGGCCAACCTCCTCGCCTTTTCGCCCGAAAGCGCGACCACGCTCGGCATCGACAAGGGCGGTAACGCCGCGCTGCGCTCGCAACTGTCGGACCGGTCGCCCGCGGGGCAGGCCCGCCTTGCCGCGGTGATCCGCTCCGACCTAGCGCGGGTGAACGCCGTCGACCTCTCCGCCCTCGCCCCGTCGAGCCGCACCAGCATCGAAGTCGTCCGCAGCGCCTATAATGCCGCGTCCCAAGGCTTCGCCCAGCCTTATGGCGACGTCGCGGTCGGGGGCTGGCGCAACAGCCCGTATGTCGTGATCCAGAACGTTGGCGCCTATCTCGACCTGCCGCGCTTCATGGACTCCGATCATCAGATCGAAACCGCGGTCGACGCCGAAGCCTATCTTTCCCGCCTCGCCGCCGCCCCGGCACAGCTCGACGGCGAAACCGTCCGTATCGTCGCCGCGCGCGAAAAGGGCCTCGTCCCGCCGTCCTTCCTCCTCGACAAGGCGTTGCCCCAGCTTCGCCAGTCGCTCACCGGCGCGCGCGGCGGTGGCACTTTGGTCGAATCGATCGTCCGCCGTACCCGCGAAAAGAACATCCCCGGCGACTGGGAAGCCCGTGCCCGCGCCATCGTCGCCGGGCCCTATGCCGCGGCGCTGGAACGCCAGATCGCCGAGCTCGAGCGCCAGCGCGCCGTCGCCAGCGCGGCCCCCGGCATGGCCGCCCGCCCCGGTGGAAGCGATTATTACCGCTGGGCGCTCAAGGCTTCGACAACCACCAACCTGTCGCCCGAGGAGATCCACCAGATCGGCCTGACCGAGCTGCGCGAGCTGCAGGGCCGGATGGACCCGATCCTCAAGAGCCTCGGCTACACGCAAGGATCGGTCGGCACTCGGATGCAGGCCCTCGGCCGCGATCCGCGCTACAAATTCTCCGATGGCGACAAGGGTCGTGCCGAGATCGTCGCCTTTATCCAGGAACGGCTGAAGCTGGTCCGCGCCAAGCTGCCGCAGATGTTCCACACCCTTGTCCGCGGCAATCTCGAGGTTCGCCGCCTGCCCCCGGAAGAAGAACCCGGCGCGCCCGGCGCGTACGGCGGGGCGGGCTCGATCGACGGCTCGATCCCCGGCAAGATGTGGATCAACCTGCGGACCACCGAACTCCACACCAAGTTCGACCTGCCCGACCTCACCCACCACGAGGCGATCCCCGGTCACGTGTGGCAGGGCGAATATGCCAACAAGCTGCCGCTGATCCGCACCATGCTCGCCTTCAATGCCTATTCCGAAGGCTGGGCGCTCTATGCGCAGCAGCTGGCGGACGAGTTCGGCCTCTACGATGACTTCCCCGCCGGCCGTCTCGGCTACCTCCAGGGCATCGCCTTCCGCGCCTGCCGGCTGGTGGTCGACACCGGCCTCCACGCCAAGGGCTGGAGCCGCGAGCAGGCGGTGCGCTTCTTCATGGACGAGAACGGCACCAAGGAGCCCGAAGCCCGCTCCGAGGTCGACCGCTATTGCAGCTGGCCGGGCCAGGCCTGCGGCTACAAGATCGGCCACACCGCCATCAACCGCCAGCGCACTCGCGCCCAGACGGCGCTCGGGGGCAAGTTCGACATTCGCTTCTTCAACGATGCGGTGCTGCTCGGCGGTAACGTGCCGATGGACGTCCTCGCGCTCAACGTCGGCGAGTATATCCGCTCGAACGGGGGCACGGCCTGAGCCCTCACGGGGCTTGGATTTCTGTCATCTCACTGTAATGGGCCTGTAACAATGCGGCTCGGCCTCACGGCCGGCCGCATCCTCGTGCCAGGATCCCGACAATTCGCCAGATAGCCGCCCTGCCCTATCGCTCGCGAGGAAACGGGCTAGATTCCCCCGTCCATGTGCTCCTTGTCACCAGCCGCGAAAGCAAGCGCTGGGTGATCCCCAAGGGCAACCCGATGGGCAAGCTCCAGCCGCACGTCGCCGCCGCGCTCGAAGCCGAGGAAGAAGCCGGCGTGCGCGGCGCGGTCTGCCCGCTTCCTCTCGGTTCCTACCGTTACCGCAAGCGGCGCAAGACAGGCGCCAGCCTGATGCTGGACGTCGATGTCTATCCCCTGTCGGTCGCCGAAGAGCTGCCCGACTGGAAGGAAGCGGGCGAGCGGACCCGCCGGTGGTTCACCCTCGCCGATGCCGCCAACGCGGTCGAGGAAGAGGATCTGGCCGACCTCATCCGCTCCTTCAACGCCGCCGAGTTCAATTCCGCGATCCGGCGCCCGACGTTGCTGTCCGCCGTTCTCGAAAAATCCAAGGTAGGTCCGATGTTCGCCTGGTTTCAGAAGCTCCTGCCCCAGACGGGCAATTTCTTCGAATTGTTCGAAGCCCATTCGCAAAGCGTGGTCGGTGCCGCACAGGCACTGAGCCGCCTGTTCAACGAGGGCTCGGCGCGCGACGAGCATATCCGCGAGATCGGCGAGCGCGAGCAGGATGCCGACAACATCATCCGGGAGACCTTGGGCACCGTCCGCCGCACCTTCCTGACCCCGTTCGATCGCGGTTCGATCACTTCGCTCATCTCGGCGATGGACGATGCGATCGACGAGATGCAGGCCGCCGCCAATGCGGTCGACCTCTACGGCTTCACCGACTTCGAGCCCGAGATGCGCGACATGGTCGGGATCATTGTCGATTCGGGCCGCCTGCTGGCCGAAGCGCTGCCGCTGCTGCGCGATGTCGGCGGCAATGCCGGCCGCCTGCACGAACTGACCGAGCGGCTGGTCCGGATGGAAGGCCATGCCGACGAGATCCACCGCGCCGGTCTCAGAAACGCGTTTCAGCGGTTCGGAAGCGACCCCGCCGGGGCCATGCGATTCACCGTGCGCCGCGAAATCTACAAGCATCTCGAGCGGATCGTAGATGCGTTCGAGGATGTCGCGAACGAGATCGACAGCATCGTCATCGATCACGCCTAATGCACGAGCTTGCATTTCCGCTGCTGGTCGGCCTGATCATCGTCGCCCTGGCGTTCGACGTCCTGAACGGCCTGCACGACGCCGCCAATTCGATCGCCACGGTGGTCGCGACGCGGCTGCTGGGGCCGGTGCAGGCGGTGGCGTTTGCCGCCTTTTTCAATTTCGCGGCGTACTTTCTGACGCTGGCGTTTCCCGCGCTGCACAAGGTGGCCGACACGATCGGGAAGGGGTTGATCGACAAGGACCTCGTCACGCCATCGGTGGTGTTCGCGGCGCTGATCGGGGCGATGTTCTGGAACATCGTGACCTGGCTGAAAGGCATTCCGAGTTCGTCCAGTCACGCGCTGGTCGGCGGAATGGTCGGTGCGGGGCTTGCCTCCGCCGGGCTCGGCACCATCCAGTGGAGCGGGGTCAGCAAGACCTTGCTGTTCATCCCCCTCGCCCCTTTGCTCGGCATGGTGATGGCGATGGCGGTGATGCTGCTGTCGTCGTGGCTGGCGCAGCGGGCATCGAACCGCGGCGCCGACAAGAGTTTTCGCCGCCTGCACCTCGTGTCGTCCGCGGCTTATTCGCTCGGCCACGGGCTGAACGACGCGCAAAAGACGATGGGCATCATTACCGTGCTGTTGTTCTCGACTGGCTACCTGCAGGGCGATTTTGAGGTGCCGCACTGGGTCGCGATCAGCTGTTATATCGCGATCGGGCTCGGCACGCTGACCGGCGGGTGGAAAATCATCGAAACGATGGGCAGCCGGATCACCAAGCTCGACCAGCATCAGGGTTTTTCGGCCTCGGCCGGCGGGTCGGTAATGTTGTTCGGCGCGAGCCTGTTCGGCATTCCCGTGTCGACCACCCACACCATCACCGGGGCGGTGATTGGGGCCGGCGTCGCCCGCCGCGCCAGCGCGGTCCGCTGGGGCGTGGCGCAAAGCGTCATCATGGCGTGGATCATCACCATTCCCGCCAGCGCCACCGTCGCGGCGCTGATCTATTTGCTGACCCGGCTGTTCTAGCGGCATCGGCAAACGAAAAGGGCGGACCGTCATGCCGACGGCCCGCCCTCTTTTGATTCGGAGCGGCAGCGCTCAGGCCGGTTGAGCGACCTTCGGTTGGCACTGGCGGACGCCTTCTTCGACATGCTCCGCGAACTGCTCGAAATTGTCGCAGAACAGATCGACCAGCTTGGCCGCGGTGCGGTCGAACTCGTCCTTGTCGGCCCAGGTCGAGCGCGGGTCGAGAATGCCGTCGTCGACGCCCGGCACCGACACCGGCACGTCAAAGCCGAACAGCGGATCCTTGCGGAATTCGGCGTTGTTCAAGCTGCCGTCGAGCGCGGCGTTGAGCAGCGCGCGGGTCGCCTTGATCGGCATCCGCTTGCCGGTGCCATACTTGCCGCCAGTCCAGCCGGTGTTGACCAGCCAGCAGGTTACCCCGCCCTTGGCGATCCGCTCCTTTAGGAGGTTTCCGTAAACGCTCGGATGACGCGGCATGAACGGCGCGCCGAAGCAGGTCGAGAAGGTGGCTTCAGGCTCGGTCACGCCGATTTCGGTGCCCGCGACCTTGGCGGTGTAGCCCGACAGGAAGTGGAACATCGCCTGGTCGGCGGTGAGGCGGGCGATCGGCGGCAGCACGCCGAACGCGTCGGCGGTCAGCATGATGATGGTCTGCGGCACCGGCCCCATGTTCTTTTCGGAAGAATTGGGGATGAAGTCGATCGGATAGGCGCCGCGGCTGTTTTCGGCGAGGCTGTTGTCGTCGAGGTCGAGCTCGCGCGTTTCGGGGTCCATGACCACGTTCTCGAGCACGGTGCCGAAGCGTTTGGTGGTGGCGAAGATTTCCGGCTCGGCTTCCTCGCTGAGGCGGATCATCTTGGCGTAGCAACCGCCTTCAAAATTGAAGACCGCGGTGTCCGACCAGCCATGCTCGTCGTCGCCGATGAGCGTGCGGTTGGGGTCGGCCGACAGCGTGGTCTTGCCGGTGCCGCTGAGCCCGAAGAACACCGCCGTGTCGCCGTCCGGACCGATGTTGGCCGAGCAGTGCATCGGCATGATGCCGTCCTGCGGCAGGAGGTAGTTCAAGAGGCCGAACACCGACTTCTTCATCTCACCGCCATATTCGGTGCCGCCGATCAGGATGAGCTTCTTGGTAAGGTTGATCGCGATCACGGTTTCCGAACGGCAGCCGTGACGCTCGGGGTCGGCGCGGAAACTGGGCAGGTCGATGATGGTGTAATCGGGCGCGAAGTCCGCCAGCTGCTCGCCTTCGGGGCGGACCAGCATGGTGCGGATGAATAGGTTGTGCCACGCATATTCGTTGACGACCCGCACCTTGACCCGGTGCTCGGGCTGCGAGCCGCCGAACAGGTCGGCGACGAACAGCTCCTGCTTGTCACCGAGGGCGGCGAGAAAGTCTTCGTACAGGCGGTCGAACGCGGCCGGGTCCATCGGCTTGTTCGACTTGCCCCACCAGATGTTGTTTTCGGTGGTCTCGTCGCGGACGATGAAGCGATCCTGCGCGCTGCGGCCGGTGTGGCGGCCGGTCTTGACGACCAGCGGGCCGTCCTTGGCGATCATGCCTTCGTTGCGGGCGAGCGCGGCTTCATAAAGGCGCGCAGTGACGAGATTCCAGTGGAGGGTGGCCGACGTCGCGATACCCTGCGAGTCGAGGCCGAAGGAAGGAACCCTATTCGTCACGTCTGATTTCCCTTTGCTCATGGGCGAGCGGCGGCCGGCCCCAGGATGGAAGCCGCCGCCGCATACGTATGCGGTGAGATGAACCGCCTATGCCCGCAAAAGGTTGCGAGCGTCAAACCGGCCTCACGCCTTGAAGCGTTGTGGGACACTGGGCTAGGCGCTGACCCCATGTCCGCTCCCGTGATCGCGCTGGTCGACGACGACCGGAACATCCTGACGTCGGTCTCGATCGCCCTGCAGGCCGAGGGTTTCGTCACCCGGCTGTATCCGGACGGGACGAGTGCGCTGAAGGCGCTTGGCGACAATCCGGCGGACCTTGGCGTGTTCGACATCAAGATGCCGGGCATGGACGGCCTTGCCCTGCTGTCGGCGCTTCGTGCGGGCGGCGGCTCTGCGGCGGCGATGCCGGTTATCTTCCTGACCTCCAAGGACGAGGAGCAGGACGAAGCGCATGGCCTTGCCGCCGGGGCCGACGACTATATCGCCAAGCCGTTCAGCCAGCGCCTGCTGATCGCGCGGATCAGGGCCATCCTGCGGCGCGCGGACATGAATCGCACTGCGGCGTCGGACCATGAAGAAGACGGCGCCGCGCCCGTCATCGAGCGCGGCCGTTTGCGGCTGGACCCGGCGCGGCATCAAGTGATGTGGGACGGCCGGCCGGTCACCCTAACCGTGACTGAATTCCTGATCCTCGAAACGCTCGCCCAGCGGCCCGGCGTGGTCAAGAACCGCAACCAGTTGCTCGACGTCGCTTATCAGGAAGACGTGTTCGTCGACGACCGCACCATCGACAGTCACATCAAGCGCATCCGCCGCAAGTTCCGCGCCGCCGATCCGCAGTTCGACGCCATCGAAACGCTGTACGGCGTCGGCTACCGTTTCAGCGATGGCTGAGCCCACCGCCGGCTTTTCGCCGCGCCTCAAGATGCCGTGGCGGCTGTCGCGCCGCATCCTCGGCGTCAATCTTATCATCCTGCTGGTGCTCGCGCTGGCGCTGCTGTTTCTCGACAGCTTCCGCAATCAGTTGCGCGACGAGCGGCAGGCGCAGACCAGCACTCTAGCCGAATTGGCGGCCACCGCGGTCCCGAAGATCGCGCCGGACGACGTGCCGATGCTGCTGGGCGACATCGGCGGGGCGACCGGAGCACGGGTCCGGCTCTACGGACGCGATGGAAAGCTCAGGCAGGATAGCTGGCGGGTTACGCAGCCGAGCTACCGCCTGCGCGATCCGGCGACCCAGGGCTGGGCCAAGGAAGCGGCGCGTGCGCTCGATCGCGCGTTCAATTTCGCCGTTGGCGAGCGCACGGTGCCCGATTTCGTCGAGCCTGCGGTGGACGAAATGCAGGCCTGGCCCGAGGCGCTTCGAGCCCTGCGGACCGGGCAGACGACCTCGGTCGTGCGCAATGCTCCGGACCTTACCCCCGTGTTGTCCGCCGCCGCCCGCACGACGAGCGGCGAAGTCGTGCTGGTCACCGCCAACGATCGCAACTTCACCCGCACCGTGCGGCAGGAGCGGACCAAGCTGGGCCTCGGCCTGCTCGGCGCCGCGCTCTTCTCCCTGCTGCTATCCCTGTTCCTGGCCCGCACCATCGCCCGCCCCCTGCGCCGGCTGGCGCTTGCCGCGCACCGGGTGCGGCTGGGCCGGTCGCGCGAGGTCAATGTGCCGCGGTTCAACCGCCGCAAGGACGAAATCGGAATGCTGTCCCGCGCCGTCAGCGACATGAGCCAGGCGCTGCGTCAGCGGATGGACAATCTCGACGCCTTCGCGGCCGATGTGACCCACGAGCTCAAGAACCCCCTCGCCTCGCTCCGAAGCGCCGTAGACGGGCTCGACCGCATCGAGGATCCGGCGCTTCGCCATCAACTCCTCGACGTGGTGCGGCAGGACGTCCTTCGGCTCGACCGCCTGGTCGGCGACATCGGCGAAGCGGCGCGCACCGACGCCGAGCTTGCGCGTAGTGCGTTCGAGCCGGTCGATCTTGGCACGCTCGTCGGCCAGATCTGCCACGGATGGGAAGAACGACGGCTGACCGGCAATGTCCGGATCGCCTTTGCTCGGCCCCGCGCCGCCAGCGCCATCGTGATGGCCGAACCGAACCGGCTTGCCCGCGCGATCGATAATCTGATCGACAATGCGGTCAGCTTCTCGCCGCCGGGCGGGCTGGTCGAGGTGGCGGTTGCGGCGGTCGGCGACAACGTCCGCATCCGCATCGACGACGAAGGGCCCGGCGTTCCCGCGGCTTCGCGTGAAGCCATCTTTAATCGCTTCGTTTCAGTAAGGCCAGAGAGTGGCGAATTCGGTCGTCATTCGGGGCTTGGCCTTGCGATCGCCCGCGCGATCGTGAAGGGCCATGACGGGGAGATTGACGTGGCCGACCGCGACGACGCGCCTTCGGGCGCCCGCTTCACCATCTGCCTTCCGGCCGCCGCCGGAAGCGAAGGGGCAGAAGCATGAGCCTGCGCCTGTCGAGCGAGACCCTGCATGCCAGCACGGTGGCCCTGAACGGCCGCGCGGTGTTGATCACGGGCATTTCGGGGTCGGGCAAATCCGACCTTGCGCTGCAATTGATCGATCGCGGCTTCACCCTCGTATCGGACGACCAGACCATTGTTCAGAAGCGGGGGACCCGGCTGCACGCCGCAGCGCCCGCCACCATTCGCGGCAAGCTCGAAATCCGCGGTCTCGGGATCGTCGCAACGCCGGTGGTCGAGGATGTCGCCGTGGCGCTGGTGGTCGAGTTGGCAAGCGATATCCAGCGCTTTCCCAGCGACTCGCGCGAGCGGATGATCTGCGGGCTTGCCGTGCCCTTGATCAGCGTCGACGCGCGCACCGCGTCGGCGGCGGCCAAGGTGTCGCTGGCGCTCGACCGCTTTGGGCTGACATGAGCGACCGGCGGCAGCAGGGCTCGGACAGGCTGCCACGCCTGCTGCTCGTCACCGGCATGTCCGGGGCGGGTAAATCCTCGACGCTCGGTGTGCTCGAGGACATGGGGTGGGACACGGTGGACAATCTGCCGACGTCGCTGCTCCACGATTTCGTTCATCGCGCGGACCGCTCGGGCTCGTCCGCCAACGTCGCGGTCGGCATGGACGTCCGCAGCCGCGGGTTCGATCCGCATGCCTTGCCCTCGCTGGTGCATTCGGTCCCCGGCGTCCGGCCCGAGATCCTGTTCCTCGATGCCACCGGGGCCGAGCTGATCCGCCGCTATGGCGAAACCCGCCGCCGCCATCCCCTGGCACCCGACCGCCCGGCCGAGGACGGCATCGCGCGGGAGCGCACGCTCACCGCCGCGCTTCGCCTTGGTGCTGACGCGGTGCTCGACACGACCGACTTCAAGCCCGCCGACCTGCGCGACGAATTGCGCCGGCGCTATGGCGAGGAAAGCGATGAATTGGTCGTAACGCTGACGAGCTTCGGCTTCGCCCGAGGCATCAGCCGCACCGCCGACCTCGTGTTCGACCTGCGCTTCCTCCCCAATCCGCACTGGGTGGACGAGCTTCGCCCGCTGACCGGCGCCGACGCGCCCGTCGCGAATTTCGTCGCCGCGCAGGACGGGTGGGACGAGTTCATGGGCCGCACCGAAGAGCTGCTCGCCTTCCTGCTTCCGCGCTATTGGGAGGCCGGCAAGGCCTATGTCGGCGTGGCCTTCGGCTGTACCGGCGGGAGACATCGTTCGGTGGCTGCGGCGCTTGGCATGGGCAAGCGGTTGCGTGCGCGCGGCTTTTCGCCGAATATCCGGCACCGAGACCTAGCGCTTCGCCCCGATGATTCTCTTGAACTGGGCCAGTCGCGCATCGAAGGACCTGAGAAGCGCTGAAATGATTGGATTAGTGCTGGTGACCCACGGCCGGCTCGCGGCCGAGTTCATCGTTGCGATGGAGCATGTGGTCGGGCCGCAGGACGCGGTGGCCGGCATCTGCATCGGCCCCGATGACGACATGGAAGCGCGTCGCAAGGACATCGCCGAGGCGATCGCCGAGGTCGATAGCGGTGCGGGCGTGATCATCCTGACCGACCTGTTCGGCGGCACCCCGTCGAACCTGGCGATCAGCCTGATGAAAACCGGCGACATCGAGGTCATCGCGGGCGTGAACCTGCCGATGCTGATCCGCCTCGAAGGCGCGCGCAAGTCGATGAACGTCCGCGCCGCCGTGGCCGCCGCGCGCGAGGCCGGGCGCAAATATATCTCGGTCGCGTCCGAGATCCTGGGCGAGGCCGCGGCTTGAGCGGGGCGACCAGCCGCGTGGTGCGGATCGAGAACAAGCGCGGGCTGCATGCGCGGGCGAGCGCCAAGTTCGTCACGCTCGCAAGCAAGCTCGGCACCCCGGTCGAAGTCGCCAAGGACGGCAACAAGGTCTGCGGGACGTCGATCATGGGGCTGATGATGCTGGGCGCCGCGCGCGGCGATTCGATCGAGATCAGTGCGTCTGGCGACGGCGCGGACGAGGCGGTGGCGCAGCTCAGCCAGTTGGTTGAGGACAAGTTCGGGGAGGATTGACCCCTGCCCCGCCACATCACTTCCTTTTCGAACGACACGGTGAAGCGGCTGCGGTCGCTGCGCGAGAAAAAGGCGCGTCGGCTGGAAGGGCTGTTCCTCGCCGAGGGCCTCAGGATCATGGCCGAAGCGCGCGATGTCGGCGTGCTGCCTGAAATCGTCGCCTGCGCCGAGGGCGACCTTCACCCGCTGGCGGCCGAGATCGTCGCGCAGGCGGAGGCCGCGGGCGCCGAGGCGATCGTGGTGCCGGACGAGATCATGGCCAAGATGAGCGGCAAGGATAATCCGCCGCTGCTGCTCGGCGCCTATCGCCAGCCGCGGCTGGGCCTCGCCGATCTTGACCGCTCCACCTCACCGATGTGGTTCGTCGCCGAAAAGCTGCGCGATCCAGGAAATATCGGGACCATCCTGCGCACCGGGGATGCGGTGGCGGCGGGTGGGCTGATCCTGGTCGACGACAGCGCCGACCCGTACAGTGTCGAGGCGGTGCGGGCGTCGATGGGGGCAATCTTCACCCAGAAGATCGTGCAGGTGCCGTGGGAGCCGTTCCTCGCCTGGCTTCGGGAAGAACCGGGTCAACTGGTCGGGACCAGCCTGCAGACGGATCACGACTATCTCGACCCGACTTATGAGCAGCCCTGCTTCCTGCTGGTCGGCAATGAGCAGGCAGGCCTGCCAGACGCTTACGAGGCCGAGTGCGACCTGCTGGTGAAGATGCCGATGCTGGGCCGGGCGGACAGCCTCAACGCGGCGGTGGCGACGGCGGTGATGGCCTTCCACATCCGCGCGAGCTGGCGTTAATCTTTCTGAACAAGGTCACAAAGGTCACCGGTGGCGGCCAGTTTGCGCAAGGGTGTGACCTTTGAGGTCAAACCCTTGCGAGAGCAGCGAAATCAAAGAGCAAAACGAACCTGTTCGGCACTTGTCCCATCGCAAGTCCTACATTGCAAGCGGACGGTGACCGTTCATCTCGGCAGCGTTAGCGTGGCAGCATGACTCGCCTCCTTCGAAAGGCCAATCCGATGCGTGCTCCGCTTATTTCCGCCACTGTGCTGCTGGCCGGCTGTGCCACCGTGCCGACGGCGCCGGCCGAGCCCGCCGCGACCTATCGCGCGCTGGGAACCGAGCCGTTCTGGTCGCTCACGATCGACGGGCGCGAGATGGTGTTCACAGAGGCGGCGAAACCCAACAGTCGGATTGCCGAGGCGCAGCCGCGCGCCATCCACGGCTTTGCCGGCGACATCTATCAGGGGCGACGGATCAACGTCAACATCGTCCACGGCCAGCGCTGCAGCGATGGGATGAGCGACCGGGTCTATCAGGATCGCGTGCAGGTGCGGGTGGACGATCGCTCATTCGAGGGGTGCGGTGGGCCGGTAGAGGGTCGGCGCTGATTGCCGAGGAGCGCTATCGTTGACTGAGGTCCCGGCCTTCGCCGGGACGACGGGGGTTATTCGGCCGCGGTCAGTTCATCGTTCGCGGCCGGCGGAGCGAGCTTGGTCAGCGGGCGCGGGGCGACTTCGACCAGCGGGGGCGAGGCGATCTCCTTGTTGCTGCCCGAGCCGAGGCCCTCGAAGCGTTTGGCCTGCGTGAAGACCTGGGTTTCAAGGCTGCCGACCATCTTGTTGTAGGCGTCGTTCGCGGTCGCGAGATTGCGGCCCATGCGGACCACATGCTCGGCCATGGTGGCGATGCGGCTGTGGAGTTCCTTGCCGAGCGCGGCGATGACTTCGGCCTGTTCGGTGATCTTTTCCTGCCGCCACACGCTGGCGACGGTGCGGGCGATGGCGACGAGGTTGGTAGGGGTGGCGAGCAGCACGCGGCGTTCGAATGCCCAGTCCCACAATTGCGGGTCCTGTTCGAGCGCGGCGGTGAGGAAATGTTCGCCCGGGATATACATGATGACATAGTCGGCCGCCTCGCCGAACTGCGCCCAATAATCCTTCGAGCCGAGCGCCTGCGCATGGTTGCGGATCGAGGCAACATGCGCCTTGAAGCAAAGCTGACGCTTCTCGTCATCGACCTCGTCGCAGGCGTCGAGAAAGGCGTTCAGCGAGCATTTGGCGTCGATCACCAGCTTGCGGTTGCTGGGCAGGTTGACGACCACGTCGGGTCGCAGGCGCCCGTCGGCGGTGTCGAGGCTGACTTCCATTTCGAAGTCGATGCCTTCGGTGAGCCCGGCCTGGACCAGCACGTTGCGGAGCGACTGTTCGCCCCACCGGCCGCGCGCCTTGGGGCTCGAGCGTAGTGCATTAACGAGATTGCGGGTCTCGTCGCGGACCTGCCCATTGTCCTTGCGCAGTTCGCCGAGCACGCCGCGGAGTTCGCCATAGCTGTCCTTGCGCTCGGCCTCGACGCGCTGGAGGCCTTCCTCGTAGCGCTTGAGCGTGTCGGACACGGGCTGGAGCAAGGTCTGGAGCTTGGCCTGGCTTTCGCGGTCGGCCTTGTGCAGCCGCTCGTCGGCCTTGGCGAGGAAGTCGGTCTGGGCTTTTTCGAGCAATTTGTCGCCGACGTCGCGGAACTGGGTGATGAGCTCGTCGCGCGATTTGCGGAGGTCGGTGAGGCGATCCTCGAAGCTCTTCACCTCGGTCTCGAGCCCGGCCTTTGCGCGGCGGGCTTCGTCGCGTTCGGCGGTGCGCTGGTCGAGCAGGCGCTCGGCCTCGGCGAGGCGGGCGAGGCGTTCCTCGGCTCCCGCGAGCGCACCGCGCAGCGTGCCGGCTTCTTGCTGAAGCGCGCGGTGACGGGCGTCGAGATCGGCATGAAGGTCGGTGATGACGCGTGCCGCCGACAGGTCGGACGCGACGCGGTCGCGTTCCTCGGTGACGGCCTTGAGGCTTTCTTCGGTCAGGCGGAGGCGGCCCGCCTGTTCGGACGCGACGGCGTGATCGCGCTCGAGGATGGCGAGGCGGTCGCGGGCGGCTTTGGCTTCCCCTTGCGCGGCGGCGGCCGGGCGCGAGCCGAGGAACCAGCCGAGCAGGGTAGCAACCACCGCGACGGCCCCTACCAGCAGTGCAACCATCAACGCGTCCACGACTCATCCCCGCTGTCAGTAAAGAGAACAGAGGTAGAACTAACGGGCTTGGAGCCGCGGCACAATGACTTGGGAGCCGGCGACTTGGCCGGGGGCGACGGCTCGGCTAGGGCGCGCGGCCATGAGCATGTTCGAAGGCCGCCTCGCCCTTGTCACCGGAGCCAGCCGCGGGATCGGCGCGGCGATCGCCGAAGCGCTGGCGCGCGAGGGCGCGCATGTCATCCTGACCGCGCGGACCGCCGCCGGGCTGGAAGCGGTGGAGGAACGGATTCATGCGGCGGGCGGGACCGCGACCATCGCCCCGCTCGATCTCACCAAGGCCGAGGATATCGGCAAGCTGGCGCAGGCGATTTCGGGGCGGTGGCAGAAGCTGGACCTGCTGGTTCTGAACGCGGGTACGCTGGGCAGCCTCACCCCGGTCGAGCATATCGACGTCAAGGAATATACGCGGCTGATCAATTTGAACCTGCTGGCGCCACAGGCGCTGCTGGCGGCGTTCGATCCGATGCTGAAGGCGTCGGACAAGGCCGAGGTGGTGGGCGTGACGAGCAGCGTCGGCGCGACCCCCCGCGCGTTCTGGGGCGCTTATGGGTCGAGCAAGGCGGCGCTGGAGACGTTGCTCGGCGCTTATGCCGACGAGACGGCGTTTTCGGGCAAGCTCAGGGTGACGGTGCTCGACCCGGGCGCGACGCGGACGCAGATGCGGGCCAAGGCGTTTCCGGGCGAGGATCCGGCGGACGTGAAGGCGCCCGAGGTAGTGGCCGAGCGGCTGGTGCAGTTGCTGGGCGAAGAGCGCGAGAGCGGTGCCAAGGTGCGGGTGGATTAGATTTATTGCGTCGTCCCGGCGGAGGCCAGGACCTCGGTCGGTATGGCGCCTTTGCCGCCTGAGGTCCCGGCCTGCGCCGGGACGACGGCTTAGGCTTTGACTAGTGTGACCTGGGCGACGTCGATGCCGCCGCCGCGAAATCCGCCTTCGCAATACATCAGATAATAGCGCCACAAGTCGTGGAATTCGGGGCTGAAGTCGGCGAGGCGGCCGGCTGCCACTGCTTCGTCGTAGGTGGTGCGCCAGCGCTTCAGCGTCTTGGCATAGTCGAGCCCGAAGGCGTGGGGCTCGTGCCAGGCGAGGCCGCGCTCTTGTGCCAGGGCGCGGAAGCGGGGTTCGTGGAGCAGCATGCCGCCGGGGAAGATGTAGGTTTGGATGAAGTCGGCGCTGGCGGCGTAGGCGTCGAACAGTTCGGGGCGGATGGTGATAGATTGCAGCGCGGCGCGGCCGCCAGGGCGGAGGTTGGCGGCGATGGCGTCGAGATAGGTCGGCCACCAGCGCTGGCCGACCGCTTCGACCATTTCGACCGAGGCGACGGCGTCGTAGCGGCCGCGGTGGTCGCGATAGTCTTCGAGGCGGATGGTGATGCGGTCGGCAAGGCCTTCGGCGGCGATGCGCTGCTGCGCCCAGGCCTGCTGCTCGGTCGAGAGGGTGAGGCCGGTGACGCGGGCACCGCGCCTGGCGGCGGCGATGGCGAGGCCGCCCCAGCCGCAGCCGACTTCGAGCAGCGTCGAATCTTCAGTGAGGTTCAGGCGATTGAGGATGGCGTCGATCTTGGCGTGCTGGGCGGCTTCGAGCGTGGCTTCGGGCGAGCGGAATAGGGCGCTCGAGTAGCTCATGCTGGGGTCGAGCCAGGCGGCGTAGAAGTCGTTGCCGAGGTCGTAATGGGCGGCAATGTTGCGGCGGGCCTGGCCCGGTGCGTTGTCACGCCAGTGATGGGCGAGCCAGTTGACGAGGCGGAACGGGCCTTTGGCGCGAGCGGTGCCGGCGAGGCTGACGGCGTTGCGCATGAAGAGGTCGAACAGGGGCACCGGGTCGGGCGAGGACCATTCGCCGTTCGCCCACGCCTTGTACCAGCCGACGCTGCCGCTGGTGGCGAGGCGGACCAGCGCGCGCCAGCTGTGGAGCGTCACCACCGGCTCGGGCCCGGGGGCGTGGAAGCCGATCCGGCGGGCGGTGCCGTCGGGCAGCGTGCCGTGGATGCCGCCTTCGCGCAGCCGCTCGTGGAGCTGGTCGAGGATCCGGGCGAAGGCTGGGGCCAAGAAGCGGCCGAGCAGGCCGGCGCCGGTGACGAAGCTGCGGTCGGCGTTGAGGAGGTGCGAACCGCGGGTGGCCATGCCGGCTTCTTAGCGTCAGGAGGCGCGCTTGCGAAAGGCCTCCAGCGCGCGTTCGCGGGCTTCCTTGTGGCCGATCAGCGGCTCGGGGTAGTCGGGCGGTGCGGCTCCCCTGCCCCACGGATCGTGAATGTCGGCGTCGGACAGATGCGCGAGTTCGGGCACCCAGCGACGGATATAATCGGCGGCGTCGAATTTCTCGCTTTGGGTGAGCGGGGCCATGATGCGGTAGAAGGGTTGGCTGTCGAAGCCGGTGCCGGCGACCCATTGCCAGTTCTGGCTGTTGTTGGCGTAATCGGCGTCGACCAGGCAGTCCCAGAACCAGTCGGCGCCGCGCCACCAGTCGATCAGCAGGTGCTTGCACAGGAAGCTGGCGGTGACGAGGCGCGCGCGATTGTGCATCCATCCGCTTTCCCACAATTGCCGCATGCCGGCGTCGACGAGCGGATAGCCGGTGCGGCCGCGGGTCCAGGCGGTAAAGTCGGAGTCGGCGGCTTTGCCGTGGCGGGTGGTAAGGCCAAGCGGACGCTGCGATTCCTTGCCGATGAGGGGATCGGCGAGGGTCATCGAACGGCTGAAATCGCGCCAGGCGAGCTCGCGGTGGAATTTCTCCCCGCCTTTGCGACCCAGTGCGTGCCAGACCTGGCGGGGGCTGAGTTCGCCGTGGTGGAGGTGGGGCGACAATCGGCTGGTGGCGTCTTCGGCGGGAAGGTCGCGGTGGGCCGCGTAGTCCGAGGCGTGATCGACGAAGTGGCGGAGTTGCTTGGCCGCGCCTTGCGTGCCGGGGGTCCAGTCGGTGAAGCCGGTCGACCAGTCGGGCTTGGTCGGCAGGAGGTCCAGGTCGGCGAGCTTGTCGCTTTTGGGGAGTTTGGACGGCTTGGTCAGCTTGGGTGCCGGCAGCGGCTCCGGCGGCGGGAAATGGGTTTCGAGCGCGCGGTAGAACGGGCCGAAGATTTTGAACGGTTTTTTGGACCCTGAGCAGATGGCGCTGGGCTCATGAAGCACGTCGCCGTCGTGGAGGATGACGAAATCGCCATGCTCGCATTCGGCTTCGCGCCACCAGGGTTCGTACTGGCGGATGGCGTGGACGCCGCCGGCGCCGAGCTCCTTGGCGACGTCGCGCACCACCTTTGACGAGCGGCCGCGGCGGAGGATCAGGGTGGAACCGAGCTTGTCGAGTTCCTGCGCCAGCGCGTCGAGGCTGTGATGCAGCCACCAGCGCTGGGCGCCGCCGATCTTCCAGCGGCCGGGGGTTTCGTCGTCGAGGACGTAGAGGCCGACCACCGGCCCCTGTTCGGCGGCGGCGATCAAAGCGGGGTGGTCGGCGGTGCGGAGGTCCTGACGGAACCAGACGAGTTGGGGGGCGGCCATGCTTCGCTCAACGCGCTCGCTGGCCCAAAGGCACTATGGCTCTGAGGGCAGGTCGAGCGGGATCTGGAAGCTGGCTGAAGGCGCGCGGCGGCGGATGGCGGCGGGAACGCTCTTGTCGTCGAGCGCGCGATAATAGCGCTGGTCGGTGAGGACCGGGCGGCCGGCGACCTCGACCACGATGGGCATGCGCGACCAGTAGAGGAAGGAGCGGACCTGGCGGCTCGTCGCGCGGGCGCGGAGAAAGCGCGTGTCGTCGAGATTGAGCGGCCGGGTTTCGGGGTTGAGACTGAGGCCGGTTCCGGGCGCGAAGTTGCCACTGCCCCAGATGCTGTCGCTGCGCCACGCCATGGTGCGGTTCCAGAAGGCGAAGGGCGGCGGGCTGGCGACGGCGAGGCGCGGCTGGATCCCGCGCTGGCGGAGCGCGGCGGCGAGGGTTCGCTCGGCATGCGCGCTCCAGGCGACGTTGGCGGCGATGTAGAGGAGCAGGATGCCACCTGCGATCTGCGCCGGGCGGCCGGTGTGCGCCCCTCCCCGCTTGCCACGCCGGACCGACAGCCAGATGCCGAGCCCCAGGATGATCCAGTAAACCCAGTCGATGATGAAAATGGCGTTGGCCGAATACCAGCGGTCACCGAGCGGCGCGAAGAAGGCGACGGCGTAGGTCGTCAGCCAGTCGAGAAACGGGTGGCTGATCACCGCCAGCAGGGTGACGAGAAAGAGCGGCCAGGCGCGAAACGGCGTGGTGCCCGGCTTGGCGGGCTTGAGGCGGTCGACCAGCCACAGCAGCGCGACGGTGCCGGCGGCCATGACCGGCAGGCCGAACAGCGCGTGGGTCGGTCCGCGGTGAAAGGCGATGTAGTCGACCGGCAGGAAGAAGGGCACGATGAAATCGATGTCGGGGGCGTTGGCGCCTAGGATACAGCCGGCGAGCGCGAAGCGGCTGGCGCGCTTCAGGCCCATCTGCCCGAGCAGGGCACCGGCAAGGCTGTGGGTAAGATTGTCCATCTAGCGGCGGGAAGCGAACCAGATGAAATGGTGCGGGCCCTTGCCGTTGGACCGGCCGCGCACGTCCTGTTCCTCGACCCGGAAGCCGGCCTGCAGCAGGGTCTTGCTGAACTGCGCATCGGATCCCGCCGACCAGATGGCGAGTACGCCGCCCGGCTTCAGCGCCGTCTTGATGGTCGCCAGGCCGCTCGGTTCGTACAGCCACTGGTTGGCGGCGCGGACGAGCGCGTCGGGGCCGTTGTCGACATCGAGCAGGATCGCGTCCCATCCGCCTTCGCGGATCGGATCGGCGACATCGCCCATGTGGATGCGGGTCCGTTTGTCGGCGAGACCGGCGGCGTTGAGCGCTTCCATCGGGCCCTTGGCCCAATCCATGATCTCCGGCACCAATTCGGCGACGGTAACCTCCGCGTCGGCGGGAAGCGCTTTCAACGCGGCGCGCAGGGTGAAGCCCATGCCGTAGCCGCCGATCAGCCAGCGCTGCCGGGGCTTGGTGCCGAGCCGCTGCGCCGTCAGCGTCGCGAGCGCTTCTTCGGAGCCGCTCATGCGGGTCGACATGAGCTCGGTCCGTTCGAGCAGGATCATGTGATCCTCGCCGCGACGATAGAGGCGCATTTCGTCGCCTCCGGGAATCTGGGCGGTGGCGAGGAGTTCACGGGGATTCATCGGACAAATGCTCCGGCGAGGGCCGCAGCCGATGCCTGTTCAATGGTGTTGTGGTCTCGGCCGTGGCCAAGCGGCCTATTCGGCGCGGGGTTCTTTTTCGACCATCCAGCTCTGGCCCTTGCCGACCAGGCTCTGGAGGTCGGGTTTCTTGCCGGCCGCAGCGGTCTCGTTCTGCTGGATGACCGAGGCTTCGAAGGTCGGGGCGGGATCGTCGTAGATCACGCCCAACGCGACCGGGAAACCGACCGGGGGCATTTCGACCAGCATGTGCGCGAGGGTGCGATTGCGGACATTGTGGATGAGGACCGACGGATCGTCACCCGCCACCACCTTGAGGCTCAGCGTATCGGTGTCGAGCGCGATGCCCTTGGTGCCGCCGGCGAACAGCATCGCCTCGCCATGCTTCAGCCACAGCTGCATCTCGCTTGCGACATCGCGGGCGGTGAAGGGGGCGAAGACGTCGTCGTTGTAGACGACGCAATTCTGGAAGATCTCGATGAAGGCGGTGCCCTTGTGGGCGTGGGCGGCTTTCAGCACGTCGGGGAGCGACTTGTGGACGTCGATCCCGCGCGCGACGAAGCGGGCGCCGGCGCCGAGTGCGAAGGCGCAGGGGCGCGCAGGCGTGTCGACCGAGCCGAACGGGGTCGACGGGCTGCGGGTGCCGACGCGGCTGGTCGGCGAATATTGGCCCTTGGTCAGGCCGTAGATCTCGTTGTTGAACAGCAGCACCTGACAATCGAGATTGCGGCGCAACAGGTGCATGGTGTGGTTGCCGCCGATGCTGAGGGCGTCGCCGTCACCGGTGATGATCCACACATCGAGGTCGGGGTTGGCGAGCTTGACCCCCGTCGCCACCGCCGGCGCGCGGCCGTGGATGGTGTGGAAACCGTAGGTCTCCATGTAATAAGGAAAACGGCTGGAGCAGCCGATGCCCGAGACGAACACGGTCTTTTCGCGCGCGACGCCGAGGTCGGGCATGGTCCGCTGCACGGCTTTCAGCACCGCATAATCGCCGCAGCCCGGGCACCAGCGCACTTCCTGGTCGGACGCCCAGTCCTTGGCGGTGGTCTTCTCGATGGGGGTTGGAGCGTTCATGGGTCAGCGTCCGTAGAAGAGGTAGATCATGCCGAGCACCAGGATCAGCATGGCGATGTAAGGGACCGGGTTGATCGGCTTCATCAGTGGACCTCGGCCGCGTGCCTGTGGCCGTCGTCGTGGCCGCTTTCGATTTCGGGCAGCTGAGTCGTTTCGGGCGCCAGCGTGCCGCCGTGGGCGGCGCGGGCGGCGGCTTCGATCTCGGCGATCTTGAACGGCTGGCCGCTGGTCTTGGTCAGGCTCTGCACGTCGACCAGATACTGGTCGCGCAGCAGGGTCTTAAGCTGGCCGGTGTTCATTTCAGGCACGATTACGGTGCCGAAGGAGCGCAGCAGTTCGCCGAGGTTCTGCGGCAGCGGCCAGATGTGGCGGAGGTGGACGTGGGCAACGTCGTGGCCCTGCGCGTGAAGCCGCTTCACCGCCTGATGGATCGGGCCGAAGGTCGAGCCCCAGCCGACCACCGCGACCTTGGCGCCGGCGCTTCCTAGGCAGACGTCCTGGTCCGGAATGTCGCGGGCGATGCCGAGCACCTTTTCCTGGCGCGTCTTGGTCATCTCGGCATGAGCCTGCGGCGAATAGTCGATGTCGCCGGTGCCGGGGCGCTTCTCGATCCCGCCGATGCGGTGGAGCAGGCCGGGCGTGCCGGGCTTGATCCACGGCCGGGCGAGCTTCTCGTCGCGGCTGAAGGGTTCGAGTTTGCCGGCCTCGTTGCGCGGCACGCTGTCCTCGGTGGCGTGGGCGACCGGGAACGGGGCGTAGCCGCTCATGTCGGGCACCTTCCACGGCTCGGCGGCATTGGCGATGTAGCCGTCGGTGAGCAGCATGACCGGGGTCATGTAGCGGACGGCGAGGCGCACCGCCTCGATTGCGCAGTCGAAGGCGTCGGCGGGCGAGCGGGCGGCGATGACGGGCATCGGCGCGTCGCCGTTGCGGCCGTAGACCGCCTGGTAGAGATCGCTCTGCTCGGTCTTGGTCGGAAGGCCGGTCGAGGGGCCGCCGCGCTGCGAATTGACGATGACGAGGGGCAGCTCGGTCATGATCGCGAGACCCATCGCTTCGGTCTTCAGCGCGATACCGGGACCGGAGGACGAGGTAACACCGAGGCTTCCGGCGTAGGACGCCCCGATCGCGGCGCAAATAGCGGCGATCTCGTCCTCGGCCTGGAAGGTGGTGATCCCATATTCCTTGAGCCGGCTGAGGTGATGCAGCAGCGCGCTGGCCGGGGTGATCGGATAGCCGCCGAAGAACATCGGCAGGTCGGCGAGCTGCGCGCCCGCGACGAGGCCGAGGCCGAGCGCTTCGGCGCCGGTGACGGTGCGGTAGAGACCAGGCTCGGCCGGGGCGGCTTCTATATGGTGGGGGCGGAAGGCGGCGCCCATTTCGATCGTGTCGCCGTACGCGTGGCCGGCGTTCAGCGCGGCGATATTGGCTTCGGCGAGCGTCGGGGCCTTGGCGAACTTGGCCTTGAGCCAGTCGACGATCGGCCCACGGTCACGGTCGAACATCCACAGCGCGAGGCCCAGCGTCCACATGTTCTTGCAGCGCAGCGCTTCCTTGTTGCCGAGGCCGAACGGCTTCACGGCGTCGAGAGTGAGTTGGCTGATCTTGAACTTGATCAGCTGCCAGCGGGCGAGGCTGCCGTCGTCGAGCGGATTGGCGTCGTAGCCGGCCTTGGCGAGATTGCGGGCGGAGAATTCGCCTTCGTCGGCGATGATCAGGCCGCCGTCGCGCAGGCTCGCGACGTTCACTTTCAGCGCCGCCGGGTTCATCGCGACGAGGACGTCGGGCTGGTCGCCGGCGGTCTCGATCGAGGCCGAGCCGAAGTTGATCTGGAACGCCGAGACGCCGAAGGTCGTCCCCTGCGGCGCGCGAATCTCGGCCGGGAAGTCGGGGAAGGTCGCGAGGTCGTTGCCGGCGAGCGCGGTAGACAGCGTGAACTGCCCGCCGGTCAGCTGCATCCCGTCGCCACTGTCGCCCGCAAAGCGAACCACGACGTTTTCGGGAACGAGGTCGGCATGTGCCTCCTCGGGGGTAAGCATGTGAGTGGCCGTGGCCATGGCGCGTCCTGCAAGGGAAAAGGGGTTGAGCCGCCTTTAGCGCGTGCAAAGGGCGGCGTCACCACGTTAGGGCTGCGACCATGACCCAACCCTTCGTCCGTCCCGATGTCGCCGCCTTGCTGGCGATCGCCAATGGTCCCGGGGGCAAGCGCGCGGTCGATGTCGGGCTGGTCGACGCGCGGCGGATGATGCATGCCAGCCGCGCGCTGTTCGATGCGCCGGTGGGCGCACTGGCAGTGCTGCGCGATGTGGGCGGAGGGCCGTGCCCGATGCGGCTATACGATGCGCGGGATCAGCGAGAGCCGGGTCCGGTGCTGGTCTTTTATCACGGCGGCGGGTTCGTGCTGGGCGACCTCGATACCCACGATCCGGTGTGCGCCGAGCTGGCGCGGCTGACGGACTTGCCGGTGGTGGCCGTCGATTATCGGCTGGCGCCCGAGCACCCCTTTCCCGCCGGTCCCGATGACGCCATCGCCGCCGCGCGATGGGTGGCCGGGAGCCCAGTCCAGCTCGGGCTGGAAGCGACCGGGCTGGTGCCGACCGGAGACAGCGCGGGCGGGACGTTTGCGATTCTCACGGCGCTGGCGCTGCGCGACGAGCCGGCGGCGGCGCCGGTGCTGGCGGCCATGCCCTTCTACCCCGCGGCGCATCCGGTGAAGCATTATCCGAGCCTCGACGCTTTCGGCGAAGGCTATCTGCTGAGCCGGGCGTCGATGGGCTGGTTCGACCAATGCTATGCGCCCGATCGCAAGGACTGGCGCTACAATGTGCTGGCGAAGCCGCTGGCCGGGCTGCCGCCGATGATCGTGGTGACCGCGTCGCTCGACCCGATCCGCGACCAGGGCCGGGCATTCGCTGCGGCCTGCGTCGAGGCAGGAGTGGAGACGGTGTATCAGGAGTGCGCCGGCACGATCCACGGCTTCCTCAACCTGCGCAAGGCGCTGCCGAGCGCGCAGGGCGATCTCGAGCGCGCCGTCAGGCAACTCGCGCTGACCCTGGGTCGGTTGACCGCATAAGAGGTACGAACCTCGAGGAGTATCGCTATGAAAGCGGGATCTTCTTGTCGACACCAGCCGCGGCAACGTCGATCGGGACCGGATCGAGGACGTGCTGTATGAGGCCGGCGGACATACTTGGCGAGCCGGGCCCGGGATGACACAGGGGCGGGCATGACCGAACATCAAGCCTATCGCCGCGGAGTCGGCGTCATGCTCCTCAATGCCGACCGCCAGGTATGGGTCGGCCGCCGCATCGATCGCACCGACGAAGCGTGGCAGATGCCGCAGGGCGGGATCGACGAGGGCGAGGAGCCGTGGGACACCGCGCTTCGCGAGCTGGAAGAAGAGACCGGCATTCCGCCGCATCTGGTCGAGCGGATCGCCGATTGTCCCGAGCGGCTGCGCTACGAGCTGCCGGAAGAATTGAAGAGCAAATTGTGGGGCGGCAAGTGGCGCGGGCAGGAGCAGGACTGGTTTCTGTGCCGCTTCCTAGGACGGGAGGGCGACGTCGATATCGCCACCGCGCATCCCGAATTCGACGCGTGGAAATGGGTCGCGCCGTCAGCGCTGCCCGACCTCATCGTGCCGTTCAAGCGCGACCTCTACCGTCGCCTGATCGAGCAGTTCCGCGAGCATATCGACCTGCCGCTGCCCTGAACAAAGCAGAAGAGGCGGCCGGTAAAGGCCGCCCCTTCCTCAGAGCTTTACGTGAGTTACTTGGCGCCCATCGCGTCGGCGAGCTTGCGGACCTTTTCGGCGACCTTGGGATCGTCGGCGCGGTCGGCTGCCTTGGCGGTGTCCTGGCCGATCTTTTCCAGCAGCGGCTTAAGCTTCTCGGAATCGGGTTCGTCGGCGCTGAGCAGTTTCTCTAGCCGCTCGAGCTCCGATGCGAGGCCCTTGGCGCCGGTGAAGTCGGCCTTGCGAACGGCTTCGGCCCATTCACCGGCCAGCTTGGCACCGGCCTTCGGCGTGGTCTTCTCGATGCCTTTGTCAAAGGCATTCTCGGTCGCGGCAAAACGTTGCGGCATTGTGTCTTACTCCTGGGACTGGCGGCCCCACTCGGCCGTCATTTCCCCCAACGAAGCGAGCAGCGCTTGGCCGCTACAGGCCATCGGGCAGGAAAATCGCCGGAACTTCCCTGCCCTGCCCCGATCAGCCGGCGGGGCTGAGCACCGCGCAGGCGATGCGGTCGCCGCTGTTGCCCGACGGGTCGGTAACATTGTCGTCTTCGGCCGCGTGAAGCACCAGCGCGGAGCCATCGGCGTCGCGGAGCTGGGCGAAGCTGGCGCCGGTCAGCACCACGGTTTCGCGCAAGGTGCCGTTGGCGGCGACGGGGACGTTGGGGAGATCGCCGGCGTGCGGGCCCATCGGGTTGGACAGGCCATGCTTGCGCGAGGCCGGGTTCCAGTGCGAGCCGGCGGTGGTGAAACCAGGCCCGTCACAGCGCCCGACGGCATGGACGTGCAGCCCCTTGCGACCGACCGAGAGCCCGTTGGCTTCGACCCGGAAGCTGACGGCGCCGGGTGTTTCCCACATGCGCACGGTACCGATTGCTTGCCCCGCGCTTCCGATCAATGGGACCGACATCGCGCTCGACGGTGCGTCGCTGGGGGTGGCGCAGGCAGCGAGCGACGTGGCGCCGGCAAGGATGAGGTAAAGACTGGGCGTGCGCATGGGGTGCGTTTCTCCTGCGTGTGAAAAGGGTGGTCACCACCTGAACGCACCACCATGAAAAAAGGGCGACCTTTCCGCTAAGGAAAGGCCGCCCAGGATCATTCGGGATGGTTCCCGAACCTGTTTCAATCCAGCGTCAGAACGCCTTGCCGTAGGCCTCGTTGCCGACGAAGCCCATCTTGGACACGTTGGCCTGCTTGGTCACGACCAGCACCTGGTCGACGAGGTCGTACTTGGCTTCCGGTTCGGGCTGCAGGTGCAGTTCGGGGACCGGGTTCATCTGCTGCGTGATGTCGAGATACTGCCGCAGCTGGACCTGGTTCACCGGGGCGCCGTTCCACAAAATGGCGTTGCCCTGGGTCACCACGATCTTGTTCTTGACCGGATCAATGATCTCCTGCTGCGGGCTGTCGCCTTGCGGGAGGTCAAGCTTCACGGCGTGGGTCTGCGGCGGGATGGTGATGATCAGCATGATGATCAGCACCAGCATGACGTCGATGAGCGGAGTGGTATTCATCTCCATCATCGGTTCGCCTTCGGAGTTATTCGAAGTCGTCTGCATCGCCATGGGGCGAGTTCCTTTTCTTACAGCCGCGTCACGCCGGTGCCGGCGGGCGGCTCCGACACGAAGCCGACACGGGCAAAACCGGCCCGCTGCATGGTGAAGATGGTACCGCCGATGCACTTGTACGGCGTGTTCACGTCACCACGAATATGCGCTTCCGGCATGGTATCGTCGGTGAGGTTTTCCGCGCCGCCGACCTTGGCGATGGCGTCCTCGAGCGACTTGACCGAGCGATCGAGCAGGGTCTGGCTGTCGATCGGGGTCATACCCCAATAGACTTCGCAGGTCCCGCCCGGACCACCGCGAACGGTGAGCTCGACGTTTTCGGGCTTGGTCTCGCGGGCTTCATAGGCGGTGGCCGGAAGCGCGATCGGAACGGTTTCCACCACGACCGGAACCGCGATGAGGAAGATGATCAGGAGCACCAGCATCACGTCCACGAGGGGCGTGGTGTTGATGTCGGACATCGGGACGTCGTCGCCGTCTTCCTTGCCGACACTCATTGCCATGGGATGATACTTCCCTTTTTCAGATAGGTTTGCGCGCTTGCCGAGGCAGGAGCCGGACGCCGATCAGACGCCCGGCTCCCTGAACCAAGGCTTAGCGGCGATCCAGCGTGCTGGTGCCGGTGCCGCCAGCCTGCTGGCCGGTCGAGGTCTGACCGGCGGTCAGCGGCGGGGTGCCGGCCGGGGTCGGAGCGGCGGCGGTGCGGGTCTGGGCGCCCTTGGCGACCGAGGCCGAACCGGCATTCGGAGCAGCGGCCGAAACCATCTGCGGCTTAACCTTGCCCTCCGACATGACGTAGCCGTGCAGGTCGTTGGTGAAGGCGGCCAGATCTTCCATGATCGACTTGTTGCGACGGATCAGCCAGTTGTAGGCAAGCACGGCCGGAACCGCGACGACGAGGCCGAGCGCGGTCATGATGAGCGCTTCACCAACCGGACCGGCGACGGTGCTGATCGAGGCCTGGCCCGACGCACCGATCTTGATCAGGGCGCGGTAGATGCCGACGACGGTACCGAACAGACCGATGAACGGCGAGGTCGAACCGACGGTCGCGAGGAAGGCGAGGCCTTCACCGAGACGGGCGCCGATGCCGCCCTGCGAACGGGCGAGGCTGTTGGCCATCCAGTCATGCTGGTCGACCGGGTTGGTCAGCTTGCCGTGCTGCTCCTGGGCGATGAGCGTGTCGTCAACGATCGCGCGGTAGGCGCTCTTGGCGTCGAGCTTGCTCGAAGCGTCCTTGAGGTTCGGCGAGTTCCAGAAGCTGGCCCGGACCTTGTTGCCCTGGCTGATGATCTTCTGCTGTTCGAAGAACTTGGTGAACAGGATGTAGAAGGTGCCAATCGACATGGCGACCAGGATCACGAAGGTGGCCCAGGAGATGATGCCACCCTCATTCAGCGCCTGCATCAGGCCGTAGGGGTTTTCACCCGCCGGAGCGGCGGCCGCGGCGGCCATCAGAGAGACGAAAGTCATAGTGCGTATCCTTAAGTGGAAACCGTTGGATTAAGGTCGGTGACAATCAGTCCGCAGGCAGGCGCCAGACGATGCGCGAGCTGTAGGAATCGCTGGTCTTGGCCCCGCTGCTGTCGGTCGCCGGGGTAAACCGGGCCCGGCTGCGAAGAAGGCGGCAGGTCGTGCTGTCCAGCGAGCTGGACCCCGACGAGCTGGTCACCGTGCAGTTGGTGA